>NZ_JBHMFD010000023.1:0-37593 GCF_042427575.1 Bergeyella porcorum | reverse complement strand
TATTCCCTCTGGTTGTTCAGAAATTATTTTCATTAATAATAACTGAATTTACGAAATGCAAATCTAATAGTAGAGTCGAAGGCTAGTGTGTTCTCTGCGTAGCCTTTGCCCTCTTTGCGGTAAAAAAACATCAACCGCTAAGACGCCAAGAATCGCTAAGCTTTTTTATTGAGTGAAAAAAACAATAGTATTAGCGTACTTGCCACTTTAGGGGGACAGAGGGCTTGTCCTCTGCGATAAATCTAGATAACACCTTGATGGTCTCTTAGTGTATTCAGACTACAAAACACGACTGTACCATACCCCCTAAAACGATAGTGTCAGCCTATCTGATACGATAGTGTCAGACAGGCTGAAAATACTATACTGCTTTATTCTATCACTACTTCATAGCTAAGGCGAGAGGTTTTAGGCTGCTTTAGTGGAACGGAAGAGCCACTAAACTGTGTGGTGATGCTTACTTCATAAGTGCCCATTTCTATGTCTGGCGGCACAAGGAATAGAATGGTAGAGGGGTCATTGATGGCTATGTCTGATAAGGCTATATCAACTACCTCTTGAGTTTCGATGTTGGTAAATTTCAAACCATTGCTTCCATCTTCGCCCAATATCTTGATGTGGCTACCTTTTAGCTCGGCTATTTTACCTTTGGTAAGGCTACCATCTGATTTGCCAGTGGATTTATCTGTGATACTGAAAATCTCAAAATTATCTGCCTGTATGCCCAAAATATCCACAGAAACCTGAGCCATAGCCTTTTTTAGCTCTTGCCCCTGTGTAATAGATACATAAAGCTTGTGTTTCTCTGGGTTCCAAGTTTTGTCCGTGAATACTCCTTTTATGCTAGGGTGCATATTGAGGATGCCAATGTTTACATTATACCCCTCTGCTAAGAATTCTATCAGTTTTTTAAAAAACCTTTGCAAAACATTGCGAGAGGTGGCACTTGTGATTTCTGTCCCATCATCTTTTATTGCTTGGATGATGTCTTCTACATTTACACTGCCGTTTCTTACTGGCACAGCAATGAAATCTGTTTTGTCTTCTTTGGTTAAGAGATTGGGTCTTAACCAAGCTTTCATTTTTTGCATAACTAAAAGTATTAGGGTTAATAATTCGTTTTATCTACAGTCTATATTACGCCCATACTTCATTATTCATCTGCTTGGATACGGAACAAATATATCATTATATCTTTAATTATACAACATATTGTTGTTTTTTTCTTAATTAAATTGCAATAGTTGTATCATAGCCTTATATTTAACCCATCGGTACACTGCTATATATAGGTATAAAAAAATACAGCAACCCATCAGAGGGTTGCCATACCTTGAGTAATGTATTCTACGCTTATTATTTTTCAATAGCGATGTCTATAACTTCATTCATTTTATCCACATAATGGATTTTAAGATGCTTGAGGTACTCTGGTTTTATCTCGCTCACATCTTTTCTATTGGCTTCGCAAAGAATCACCTCTTTAATGCCTGCTCTGGTGGCTGCCAGAAGTTTCTCTTTAATACCTCCTACAGGAAGCACTTTGCCCCGTAGGGTAATCTCGCCCGTCATTGCAAGGTGTGGCTTCACCTTTTTATTCTTATAGCTAGATACCATAGAGGTAAGCATTGCAATCCCTGCAGAAGGCCCATCTTTAGGAGTGGCTCCCTCTGGTACGTGGATGTGGATGTTCTTCTTTTCTATCTCTTCGGTAGCAATGCCCAGTTCTAGGTGCTTGGCTTTGATGTATTCCAAAGCGATGGTGGCAGATTCTTTCATCACATTGCCTAGGTTCCCCGTCATTGTGAGGCTTCCTTTCCCGTTGCTGAGGATACTTTCTATATAGAGAATATCTCCCCCTACCGATGTCCACGCCAAGCCTGTTACTACCCCTGGCACGCCTGTAATCTCCGAAAGGTTACGAGGGCGAGGCACGCCCAAGATTTCATCAATCTTTTCGATGGAGATTTTAGGTTCGTAATCTTTCTCTAAGGCAATCTGCAAGGCTACCCATCTGGAAATGGCAGCGATGCGTTTTTCCAAAGTACGCACACCACTTTCTGAGGTATGGGCATCTATAATATGCTTTAGCTCTGCTGTGCCCAGTTTATAATTTTTGGCAGAAAGACCATTTTCCTCCTGTTGTTTTTTAATGAGGTGGCGTTTGGCTATCTCTATCTTTTCTTCTAAGGTATACCCCGCTATCTGAATAACTTCCATCCTATCTAATAGAGGCGACTGAATGCTGGAGAGGGAGTTGGCAGTTGCTATGAAAAGCACCTTAGAGAGGTCGTACCCATACTCCAAATAATTATCATAAAAATGATGATTCTGCTCTGGGTCTAAGACTTCTAACAATGCTGAGCTTGGGTCGCCGTGTACGCCTGTCCCTATCTTATCAATCTCATCTAAGACAATGACGGGATTGGATGTATTAGATTTCTTTATCGATTGCAAAATACGCCCTGCCATAGCCCCGATATAGGTCTTGCGATGCCCTCTTATTTCGCTTTCATCGTGCAAGCCTCCTAAGGCTACTCTTACATACTTTCTGCCTAAGGCATCTGCAATGGATTTCCCCAAGGAGGTTTTCCCTACCCCTGGAGGCCCCACCAGACAAAGTATGGGCGACTTCATATTGTTTTTTAGTTTCAAAACAGCGATATGCTCCAAGATTCTCTTCTTGATGTCTTCTAGCCCAAAGTGGGCTTTATCTAAGGTTTTCTCGGCTTTAGCAATATCAAAAGCGTCTTTGGAGTATCGTTCCCAAGGCAAATCTGTAAAGAAATCCAAATAGTTTCTCTGGACATTATAATCTGGGGAATTAGGATGCTGGCGTTGCAAGCGTGCCAATTCTTTCTCAAAGTGTTGTTGCACTTCGGGATTCCACTTCAGTTTTTTTGCCTTCTCACGAAGTTCATCAGCATCAGAATCAGAGCCTCCACCCAATTCCTCCTGAATGGTTTTTATCTGCTGATTAAGGAAATACTCTCTCTGCTGTTTATCCAAATCTCTGGAGGTTTTCTGATGGATTTGATTCCTTAGTTCCAATTTTTTAAAATCCTCAAATAGGAGTTCATAGCAACGCTCAGCACGCTTCATAATGCTTTTTTCCTCCAAAAGGCTTTGCTTGTCGGTTGCATCAAAATTGGAATTGGTACATACAAAGTTGAGCAAATCCTCGTTGCTCGACATATTGTTGATGGCAAACCCTGCTGCATTGGGGATATTAGGGTCTAGCTTTATAATCTTTTGTGCTAAGTCTTTAATGTTTTCCATTAAAGCGGCAAACTCTGCTTTATTACGAGGCTTGCTATCGGTAAGCTTGGTCACTTCCGCTCTTAAAAACGGCTCTTGCTCTACCATTTTGCTTAGCTTGAAACGCCCTATCCCCCTCGTGATGGCAGTGATATTTCCCTCTGGCAGTTTGATGATTTTCATAATCCTAGCCAAAGTCCCTATGCTATACAAGTCCTTGGCAGAAGGGTGCTCTTGCTCTGCGTTTTTCTGGCTAACGATGCCTATAATTTCCCCGTTTCTTTGGGCATTTTCCAGAAGGCTCTTGCTTTGCTCTCGCCCTGCTGTAATAGGGATAACCACCTGTGGAAACATCACCATATTTCTTACAGGTAGAATGGGAAAGGTAGTCTGTGTGCTATCTTCATTGAGCTCCTCTTTTCCAGAGAAATCCAGCTCTTCGGCTACGATGCTAAAGTCGCCATCAAAGATTTCTCCTAAGTCTATATCTTCAAAATTGTCCATAATTTATAGTGCTGACAAAATGTCATTAATTTAAAAAAACATACCCAGCGTTATTCTTACCAGAAGCAATAATAACGGGTTTTCTGTACCTTCTGTATATTTTCTCAATTCCTATGCCAATAGACCATAACTTGAAGTATTGGACAAAATTGCCAGTTTTGGAAGACATCGAGAAAAAACACCTTGAGATTTTAATGACACAAGACTAAGGAAATACAGTAAAAAACAGCAATGAAATGAAGATATGACAACCAACAAGATATCAATCTTATAACATAAGAGCGGACAGAAAACCCTCAAAAAAAATTATCTTCAAAAAAATATTTTCTAATAGTTTAAAAATGTGTATTTTCGCAGACTGATAAAAAAGACAAAAGAAAAATGGCAATTTTAGGAGAAATTAGAAAGAGATCTTGGCTTATGGTGGGAGTGATTGCTCTGGCACTTTTAGCATTCCTTGTGAATCCTGATACATTAGATCAAGTTTTCGGTAAAAATCCTAACATTTTAGGTAAAGTGAATGGTGACGAGATTACCAGAGATGAGTACAATGACCAGCTTTTTATGCTTCAGCAACAGGCTCAGCAGCAGGGAAGACCTACGGCAGGGCTAGAGGAGCAAGCTTGGCAAATCTTGGTGCAAAGCAAACTGGTAAAACAACAGTTTGACAAAATGGGTCTGCATATGACAGATGACTTCTTCTGGAGCCAGCTTCAGTACGACCCTATGTTTGCTCAAAATCCACAGTACTTTGATGAAAAAGGAAACTTTAAACTTCAAGAAGTAAAAAAAGAAATTGAAGGACTAGAAGCTTCAGGTGATGTGCAAGCACTCCAACAATGGCAAAAAACAAGACGCTCTATAGAGTATAGAATGATGGCTAGACAAGTCTTTGCCAATGTATCTGTAGGGGTTACTGCCAACAAAAAAGAGGCTGAGGAAATGATGAAGCAAAGAGACCAAGTGGCAGATATAGACTATGTAAAAGTGGATTATGCAGAGTTTTTGAAGAAAAACCCTATCAAAGTAACCACCGAAGATTTGGCAAATTACATCAAACTTCGTCCTAATACTTTTAAATCTCAACCGAGTAGAAACTTAGGTTTGGTTTATTTCCCTGCGAAGCCAAGTGCTCAGGATGATGCGAAGACATTAGCGGAGCTCAATAAACTCAATACCCAAGGAACCGATGCGAGTGGTGGAACGGAAAACTTCCAAAATACTCAGAATGACTCTATGTTCGTAGAACTGAACTCTGATTTGAGATTCAATCCAACTTTCCTTAGCAAGCAACAATTGCCACCAAGTGTAGCAGAGCAAATTGCTAACGCAGCGGTAGGACAAGCCGTAGGGCCATACAAAGAGCAAAATTATTATGTGGTTTCTAAGCTTTTGGCTAAAAAGCCATCAGACTCTACATTGTCTAGGCATATCCTTATCGCTTATAAAGATAGCCCTGCAGGACAAGGCGTAAGCAGAACAAAAGAAGAGGCTAAGAAATTGGCAGATTCTATAGGTGCTGCCGTAAAAGCCAATCCAGCTAAATTTGCTGAATATGTGAGCTTGTCTAATGACCCAGGTTCTGCCAGCCAAGGCGGAAGTCTTGGATGGACTACTCCAGAGACACCTTTCGTGCCAGAGTTCTTGAACTTCTTAGCCAATAATCCAAAAGGTGCTACAGGCGTGGTAGAAACTCAGTTTGGATACCATATCATCAATATCGAAGATAAAAAAGCTGGTGCAATGGGATATAAAGTGGCTCACCTTGCCAAAGCGATTAAGGCTTCTGATGCTACCGAAAATGAAGTGGATAAAAATGCTAGACGCTTTATCCAACAGGTGCAAGGGAAATCTTTCAATGATTTTACCAATATTGCTAAGAAAGGCAACTATCAGTTTACCAATCCTAAGAGCGTACATCGTTTTGATGGACAGCTTCAAGGTTTAGGAACAGATAAAGATGCTGAAATTATCTCGTGGGCATTCAACAAAAAACGCGAAAAAGGAGACACCGAATACTTTGTGGTGGAAGGCACTGGAGATAGAATTGTGGCTTTCCTAAATGGTAAACACGATGACGAACTAGCAGACCCAGAGTCTCTAAGAGAGCAGTTGGAACCTATCGTTAAAAATCAATTGGCAGCGAAAAAAATCATTGAGAAAATCAATGCTGGTAAAGCCACTAGCCTAGACCAAGTAGCAAAACTTTTTGCTTCTGCTAAACAATCTGCACAAATCAATCTATTATCACCAAGCATTGGTATGGCAATGGAGCCCAAAGTGGCAGGAGCAGCATTTGGCGTAGCGAAAGGTAAAGCCTCTAATCCTGTAGAGGGAATGACGGGAGTCTATGTTTTGGTGAAAAAATCTGAAACTACCAACAAACAGCCAGGTGATGCTAAGCAAATTACAGAGACTATTGCCGCTCAAAATGCACAGATGTTTGGGCAACAGTTTATGAAGAGTTTGCAAGATAATGCCGATATCCAAGATTACAGAATAGAAGTTTGGGATAAAGCTGTACAGCAATAATCTATCTTAGACTAATGAATATCAAAGCTGTCCGAAAAGGGCAGCTTTTTTTGTTTTCAGAGCTGATAACGCCAAAACAAAGCAAAACCTCTTTCAGAGAAATGCTCCGAAAGAGGTTTTATTTATAGATGAATGATGAGTTTTAAGATAGAATAGAATTATCTCCGTGCTCGTCAATCAAGTAAAATAATACTGTAGAAAAAATTGCGTAGAGCAACAAATTAATCGCTCCTGGTATATTGACCAAAATGAACAACCCTATGCTCAATTGAAAGAAAGTGAACACAGTAAGTAAGAGCGTCCATCTCAAAAAGATTTTGCTTTTCCCTGTGATAAACTCGCCTTTCACTAAGGCTATCACCGCTAAAATTCCCGCTACAAATTCACAGATTCCTAATAGATAAATAAACGGTGGGATGCCTCCTGGCATTTGAGCTAAAATAGTATCGCTAAACATTTCTACATACTTTGGCATCACCATTTCGGTATTGAAGAGTTTTTGATATCCCGTGAATCCCATCGTATAAAAAATAAGGAAGATAATAGGCAACCATTGAAGATTTTTCAGAATAGAATCTGTTTCAGGCGTTTTTCGCTCTACAATTTTTAGCAAAATAAATAAAATGGCTGTGTAGAAAAATAGAGTGCCTGCTAACATATGATTGGAAATTATCCGCACGCCGAAGCCATAAATGGAAACTGAAAGGGTTGCCAAAAATAATCCCCATTGAATAAAACGACTTCTATCACTGAAAAGAAATTCTTTCTTTACCAATCCTAAAATAAGAGCCAATGCGGAAACAACTCCTACGAATCCCGCTACGGGAATCACACTTCGGGATAATGCATTGACATTTTGCTCAAGTCCCGCTCCCATCTTGGTAAGGAGGAATTTTGAAACATTGGTTTCTGCATCATTGGTAAGCATTAATACGCCTATGTAAAATAGTGAAAAAATCAATCCCAAGAGAACGGGAACAAGAACTAATCTGGAAAGTTTTATCTTCTTTATCATATTAAAATAGCTAAGTTAAACATCAGTGATGACAAATATAAGAGGTTTTCTTTACTAAACCGTTGATGTATGTTAAGAATTTTAAATTGGCTAAACAATCTAATAGCATTGTAAAATAAAAAACGCCGAAAATTTTCGGCGTTATTGTTATTTAGGAAGTCCTTTTCTCAAAGCTTGTTCTGCTCGTTCTATCGCTTTTTTCTCTTTCCAATCCATATAGCGTTTTTTGAATCGTTTTTTCAAGAAACTATCCACCTGCCGCTGTACCGTTAGGTTCCAAAGAGAGTGAGCTTTCACTTTCCAAGATTTATCCCACGCTCTGAGCGAGAGCGAGAAACTTCCATCCAAATACTTCATCCAATGCCACCATCCTGTAGGCATAAAGAGTGTATCGCCGTGTTCCAAAAAGCATTCAATACCTTCTACACCATCTAGGGCAGGGAATTTCTCAAAATCAGGATTGGAAATGTCATAGTCTTCCAGAGAATAGGTAGCGTAAGGAATCTGATAAAGACGCTCTTTCCACTTATAATCAAACAACAAAATATGCTTTCTTCCTCCGAAATGCGTATGGAAAATGTGAGCCATATCGATGTCAAAATGTAAAAAAGTGACCGAGCCTTTTCCTCCGAAAAACATATTAGGATATTTATCCAGAAAACCGCCCATCAAGTCTTTTGGAGAGATATAATCTTCCAGCAGTTTCGGAGCGTATTTTATTGGGTCAAAAAGGAAAATTCTCAAATCCGTTGGTTGCTCCTTTATCAAATCGATATAATCTGTGAATTTCATCTTTGCTGCCGAAGCATTGATAGGAGCGGCTGGGTCTGCCTTAGAGGAATCATACAATGGTACTTCCACATCGCCCACCACTTCCTTCATATAGTCTAAAGTCCATTTTTCATAAGCCGGCCATTTTCTTGCCATATTTCTGATGACAACGGGCTTGCGAGGTTTCAGATATTTATTGATAAAATCTTCTTGACTAATGTCTTCTACAATGTCTATTGGTTTTAAAATAAGTCCCATTTACAAAAAATTAAACCACAAAATTATGAAAATTTAAAAGGAAACGATATAACTATTTTCTATGGTTCTTTTTGGAAGTAGATCAAACGCACAAAATTATATTTTGAAGACATTTTACAAATATACAAGCTGTTAATTATTAACGATTTATAAATTTCACACGTTTAGCCTATTTCAATGCAACAATTATTTCAGTTGTAAAAAAGATTTTTTCTTAATATCAACTTTCTTTATCACTTCGTGAATGTCAATTTCATTGAGACAGGCATAGTCTCCTCTGTAGCAGGGCTTATCCCCAAACACAGAGCAAGGGCGGCAGGTAAGGTCTTCCACGGAAACAATATCAGCTTCGCTTTGCCCATAGCCCAGAAATCCAGCGTAATGATGCGTAGCTCCCCAAACAGAAATACAGCGTGTGCCCGCTAAACTTGCCAAGTGCATATTGGCAGAATCCATAGAAATCATCACTTCCAGAGTGGTTATTTTTTCTATTTCTTCTTTTAAGGATAATTTCCCCGCCAGGCTCTCCACATTCGGTAGCTGCTGCTCCCAAGATGAGAGAATCTCCACTTCATTTTTCCCACCTCCAAAAAGATAAACTTTCTTGTACTGAGAAAGGATTTTCAGCAGTTCAAAAGATTTTTCCAAAGGTAACATTTTCCCCTTATGCTGTGCAAAGGGAGCAAATCCTATCCCAGATTTATCCGCAGCTAAAACTCTATACTGATGAGATAGCGTCACCTGAAAGCCCAAGGCTCTCAATACATCAGCATAGCGTTCTGTGGTAGATTTCAGTTGGGTTTTATTCAAATTCCAGACATCGGTAAGTTGCTTTTTGTCTTCCTTTCCTTTATCTATCACCGATACCTGGATGCCTTTCAGCTTAAAATATCGTCTCAAAAATTTAGTTCGGATAACATCGTGCAAATCTGCAATACAATCGGGCTGGAACTCTTTCAGCAAGGCGTTTCCTAATCGTCTTAATCCCAAAAATCCTTTGTATTCATCAAGGTTAATTCCTTTGAAGTGCAGGCGGTCTATCCCTTCAAACAAAGGAGAAAAGTTGGCACGAGATACCATAATGATTTCCACATTAGGATTTTGCTCCAAGAACTCCCGAAGCACCACCGCCGTCATTGCCACATCGCCAAAAGCGGAAAACCGATATGCTAATATTTTTATCAAGATTTTAATTGAAAAGCTACTGCGTAAAACTTAATTTGCTTGGTCATTGCCATTAATCCGTTGGCTCGGGAGGGTGATAAAAACTCTTGGAGTCCAATTTGGGAAATAAAATCAAAATCGGAGTCCAAAATTTCCTTGGTAGGATGTCCGCTATAGATGGATACCAGCAGAGCCACGATACCTTTGGGTAAAATTCCATCACTATCAGCATTGAAGAAAAGTTTCCCATCTTGAAACGAAGCATCTATCCAAACTTTGGATTGACAGCCTTTAATGAGATTTTCATCTGTTTTTTTATCCTCGGGAAGCCCTTTTAGTTCTTTACCTAAATCGATAAGATACTCATATTTTTGCTCCCAATCTTCAAGGAATTCAAAATCCTTTACGATAGCGTCTTGTTTTTCTTTTATTGTCATAGGTGCAAAATTAATGAAAGTTTTCCATTTCTATTCTTCGGAATAGGTCTAGGATTTTAGCTTCTTCGTGTTCCCAGCAAAGCACTTCAGCAGCATTATCCAAGGCTTCTCGGTAATAATTTTTCCCGTTATTCAAAGCCCTATTAACGGCTTGTGCAATGGTATCAGGATGGTGATTTTCAATCATCTCTCCTACTTTAAAATCTGCGTAAACCTTTTTCATTTCTGGAAAATTTATCATTACAATAGGCACCCGAGATTGAATATAATCCGCAATTTTATTGGGCAAAGAAAGATAATAACTCAGTCCATTGTTTTCTTCTAATGCAACGCCTACATCCGCCGTTCGGGTGAATTTCCTTAAATCCTGAGGACTCATTCTTCCCAAAAACTGAACTTTATTCCCCAATAGTTTTTCTTCCTCTGCTACTTTTTCATAATCCTTTCTTTGAGGACCATCTCCCACAATCTTGAACACCGCATTTTCTATCTGATGCATGGCTTTAATCATCTGTGGGATTCCCCTTGCTTGGTTCAAAGCGCCTTGATAGAGAATGACCTTCGGCTGATTCGTCACCGTTTCAATTTCCTCTTTTATCTGAAATGGAATATTCCTCACAACCAAAGGATTAACACCATATTTTTCATTAAACCATTGGGCATAACTAAAACTTTCGGTCATCATATAGCCAACCTTCTTGATGAGATGTTTTTCCAAAAAACGCCAAACACCCTGCACCCACCTTCCTTGCACCGATGGCTGCTCGGTAAAAATCTCGTGACTATCATACACCAGAGGCAATTGCCGTTTCTGAGCTAATAAAACATTAGGAAGAAGCGTATCCAAATCATTCGCTAATAAAACAGTATGTTTATCTGCTCTTGTTTTCAGTTCGTTGTAGAGTTTCCACTGAAATTCAATATAGGCTTTTCTCAATGTTTTGGAACGAAGCGGAATGCGATGGAAAACATACGGACGCTCCATAGGTGGCAATCCCTCTAAGGAGTTCCCTATCAATTCTATTTCATAGCCATTGTTATGAAGCGTTCGGCAAACTTTCTCTACCCTTTGATCGGTATAGAGGTTATTAAACACGCTAATGAGAATTTTCATTGGTTATTTAGTCTTTATTTTTTCAGCAAATAATAAATTTGAATCAGGCAAAGAATCGCATTAGGAATAATGATAGGCCAAAGCATTCCACTGAATACCCCATAAATCACGAAACAAATACAGCCTACCAAATTAACCAATCTCACCTTCTTTAAGTCTTTTAATACAAAACTAAGCACTACAAAAAACGATGCCGCATAGCCAAAATAACTTGCAATTTCTGGAGTCATATTTCTTTAATTTTGATAACAAAAATAGGCATTTTGGATGAAATTTGCCCCAACACTTTCTGCCATAAAGTCATTTTATTATCTTTGGTCATATATTTGCAAGAACTTAGCGGTAAGATTTAAAGGCACTTTTACCTTTAATCTACTAAATAAGAGAGACATATTATGGATTATAAATTTTCAGAAGGTTTGGATAGAGTATTCAAACAAAGTAAAAACGAAGCAAGACGGCTTAAAAGTGAGTTTCTCAATACAGAGCATTTGCTTTTGGGCATCATTAAAACAGACAACACGGCAAGAGAGATTCTGCAGATTTTAAAAGCAGACCTTACACAAATCCGTAGAAAGATAGAAACGCTTAACGCTTCTTCTGCCAATCCTTTAATGGGAGAAATCACCAATATTTCCCTTACCAAAATGGCAGACCAAGCGGTAAAAAGAGCTGAGCTAGAATGCCGCCAATACCGCGGTACGGAGGTCAATACCGTACATCTTTTATTGGGAATCCTTTTTAAAGCGGAAGACCCTACCTCATCCATCTTAGAAACTTATAATGTAACCTACGAAAAGGTTTCCAGAGAATATCTTACACTACTTAAAAACTCTGGAGAATCCCCAAGAATGAGCATGTATGATGACGATGAAGATGAGGCAGAGGAGTTTGGAGCAATGCGTAAACCCAAAGGCAACATCAGCACAGGTAAAAGCAAAACACCTACCTTGGATAATTTTGGTAGAGATCTTACTGCTGCCGCTAAGGAAGGCAGGCTAGACCCTGTTATTGGTAGAGAAAAAGAAATAGAAAGAGTTTCTCAAATCTTATCCAGAAGAAAGAAAAACAATCCATTGCTCATCGGGGAGCCAGGCGTGGGAAAATCTGCCATTGCCGAAGGTTTAGCCCTTAGAATCCATCAGAAAAAAGTATCTCGTGTATTGTACAACAAACGCGTGATCACCCTAGACTTGGCAAGCCTTGTAGCAGGTACCAAATACCGCGGACAGTTTGAAGAAAGAATGAAAGCCATTATGACAGAATTGGAAAAAAATCGAGATGTCATTTTGTTCATAGATGAGCTCCACACCATTGTAGGAGCAGGTGGCTCTACGGGAAGCTTAGACGCTTCTAATATGTTCAAACCCGCTTTGGCAAGAGGGGAAATCCAATGCATTGGAGCTACAACCCTTGATGAATACCGCCAGTATATAGAGAAAGATGGTGCCTTGGAACGCCGTTTCCAAAAGGTAATGGTAGAACCTACCTCCGTAGAAGAAACCATCCAAATTCTTAATCAAATCAAAGGGAAATACGAAGACCATCACAATGTAATCTATACCGATGAGGCTATAATGGCTTGCGTCAATCTTACCTCGCGATACATCACAGACCGCTTCCTTCCAGACAAGGCAATTGATGCCTTAGATGAAGCTGGCTCTCGCGTTTATATCAAAAATATGAAAGTGCCTACGGCAATCATTGAGTTTGAAAAGAAAATTGAAGAAACCAAAGAACTCAAACAAAAAGCTGTAAAAGATCAAGACTATCTGGAAGCTAGAAAACTGAAAGATGAAGAAGAACGATTGATAATGGAACTTTCGGTAGCTCAAGAGCAATGGGATAAAGATGTTAAAGAAAAGAAAGAAACCGTTACAGAAGAAAATGTAGCCGAAGTGGTTTCTATGATGAGCGGTGTACCAGTAACCAAAGTAGGCAAAAACGAACTGGACAAATTGGCTCAAATGGATGAAAAGCTGAACGGAAAAGTGATAGGGCAAGAAGATGCCGTACGCAAAGTAGTAAAGGCTATCCAAAGAAACCGTGCCGGTCTGAAAGACCCTAACCGACCGATAGGTACTTTCATCTTCCTTGGAACCACAGGGGTAGGTAAAACCGAATTGGCAAAAGTAATGGCACGCGAACTCTTTGACTCAGACGAAGCCCTCATCCGAATTGATATGAGTGAGTATATGGAAAAATTTGCCGTATCCCGTTTAGTAGGTGCTCCTCCAGGATATGTAGGCTATGAAGAAGGTGGCCAGCTTACCGAAGCCGTCCGTAGAAAACCTTATGCCGTGGTATTGCTAGATGAAATTGAAAAAGCCCACCCAGATGTATTCAATATCCTGCTTCAAATTTTGGACGAAGGACACGTTACCGATAGCTTGGGCAGAAAAATAGATTTTAGAAACACCATCATTATCCTCACTTCCAATATCGGAACCAGAGATTTGAAAGACTTTGGCGATGGCGTAGGATTTGGTACCAATGCGAAAAAATCTTCCAGCGATGCCAGAGCTAAAGCCACCATAGAAAGTGCCTTGAAGAAAGCCTTCTCTCCAGAATTTTTAAACAGAATAGATGACATCATCATTTTCAATGCTTTGGAACAAGAAGACATCAAGAAGATTATCGATTTGGAACTATCCAAACTCTATGGCAGACTAGAAAAACTAGGCTATCAGGTTTCCCTTACCGAAGAAGCCAAAGATTTCATCGTGGAAAAAGGTTGGGACAAAGATTTTGGAGCAAGACCACTGAAACGAGCCGTACAAAAGTACATCGAGGACTTATTGGCAGAGTTACTCATCAATAAGCAAATCAAAGAAAATGAAAAAATTGTTTTGAAACTCAACGATGCCAAAGACGGGTTAGAGAAAGAAAAGAAAGCATTAAAATCTAAAAAAGAAACCATTTAATCTATGACAAAGTTTGCGATTTTGGGCTATGGCTTTATGGGCAAAAAACACCACGACGCCATCAAGGCTAAAGCCGACGCCACAGTGGTAGCCATTATCGATAACTGCAATATCCATCATCCAGAGACTGAATACTTTCAGTCTTTGGATGTTTTTTTAGAACAAAAACCCGATGTGGATAGGGTTATCATTGCAACCCCCAATTATGACCATTCTATCTCCGCTCAACGCCTTTTAGAAAACGGATATGATATTTTTTTAGAAAAGCCCTATTGCCTTTCAAAAAAGGAAACCGAAACATTACAGAATCTATCTCATCAATTGGGAAGAAAAATTTTTTTCTCCCACCAAAACCGATATTCTCCCATTTCAAAATTTCTGAAAAAACTCATCTCCGAACAGAAATTGGGAAAAATCTATATGCTACAGTCCAATCTATTTTGGTCTCGGGGACAGAATTACTACCAGCCCAACTCTTGGAAAGGAAAAAAAGCCACCGATGGCGGAACACTTTACACGCAATTTTTCCACTTCATCGATTTGATTATGTGGCTCTTCGGAGATATTGAAATCAAAAATGTACTTGCCAAAACATTGAAACATCAGCAATACATAGAAATAGAAGATACAGGCACCATTGCTTTTGAAATGAAAGACAACGGTGCTATTGGCGTGCTCAATTTTTCCACGGCAGTCTATGAAAAAAACCTGGAAAGTTCTATGACCATTATTGCAGAAAAAGGCACTATAAAAATATCAGGACAGTATTTTGACGAAATAGAGTACTGCAATATCGAAAACTTTGCTCCCCCTTTGGAATTGCCAAAATCTGACAACATCTCCAATCTAATGGAAAATCTAACCTCAGAAGAATGCCACCCCGAAGGTGTTAAACAAAGTTTCAAAACGGTAGAAAAAATAGAAGAAATCTACAGATTGGCATCAGAGCAAAATCCATAGCATTTTCAGACCTAAACACAAAAAAAGCGGAACTTAAAATCCCGCTTTTTTTGATGAGCATTAGAATACTCCATTATTTTATTAGTCCTAATTCTACCAATCTTTCGTGCAGAAACTCTCCTGCCGTAGTATCAGGATAAAGTTTAGGGTTGTTTTCATCATAAGTCCCTTCCAAGGCATTCAGTTTCATTTCACTCACAGGGTGCATAAAAAAAGGAATGGAATATCTTGATGTTCCCCACAGCTCTCTTGGCGGATTAACCACCCTATGAATGGTGGATTTCAATTTATTATTAGTATGTCTTGAAAGCATATCCCCCACATTAATCATCAATTCATCAGGCTCAGCTATGGCATCAATCCATTCGCCTTCGTGGTTTTGAACTTGCAACCCTTTCCCTTGAGCTCCCATCAATAGTGTAATCAAGTTGATATCACCGTGAGCCGCCGCTCTTACAGCATCATCAGGCTCTTCCGTGATTGGCGGGTAATGAATAGGTCTCAGAATAGAATTTCCTTCGGCAATGTATTGGTCAAAATAAAACTCATCTAAACCTAAGTAAAGGGCTAAAGCCCTTAGAACATATTGCCCTGTTTTTTCAAGCATTTGAAAAGCTTGCTTCCCTACTTCGTTAAACTTCGGCACCTCTTCCACCATTACATTATCTGGATACACGGACTTGTACTTAGAATCCTCTTTAAGATACTGTCCAAAATGCCAGAATTCTTTCAAATCTGCACTTTTGAATCCTTTTGCTGTTTCTTTACCAAAGCCTACATAACCTCTTTGCCCACCAATTCCTGGTATTTCATACTTACCTTTGGCTTCCACTGGTAAGCTGAAAAAGTTTTTCACTTCCTCATAAAGCTCTGCTACAAGCTTATCATCAAGGAAATGTCCTTTGAGTGCAACAAACCCTATTTCTTCATAGGCTCTTCCGATTTCATTTACAAATTTCTGTTTGCGTGCCGGATCATCCGACAGGAAATCACGCAGGTCCACACTTGGAATTTTGTTCATTCTCTTTTTAGTAAAAATTAACACCCCAAAGATAAGATTTTATCGCTGGATGAAAAAATTCCCAGAAAACCACAAAACCATTACCTTTGCACTTATGAAAAAATTCTCTTCAAAACGAAGCATACAGATATTAGCACACTTGCTAAAAGAATACCAAATCAGCGATGTAGTGGTATCCCCTGGTTCTCGCAATGCCCCATTATCCATTCATTTCGGGGAGACGGACGAGCTGAACACCTACAGCATTGTAGATGAAAGAAGTGCCGCTTTTGTTGCTCTGGGAATGGCTCAAAGCACCAAGAAGCCCGTTGCCATTACTTGTACCTCTGGCTCTGCGGCAGCCAACTATTACCCTGCCATTACGGAGGCTTTCTACCAAAACATTCCGCTACTGATTCTCACAGCAGACAGACCTGCTGATTTTATAGACCTATTTGACGGACAAACCATCCGCCAAAATCAACTTTACCAAACCCATTCTTACGGCGATTTTCAACTCTTGGAAGATGATGAAATGGATGCGGAAGAGTACAATTTTGATACAATAAAAAAAGCCATTGAACTTTGTATAGAAAAGCAAGGGCCTGTACACATCAATATTCCACTTTCTGAACCGTTGTACAACTTGGTTTCAGAGTTGCCTTATTTCCCAAGTGTAGAGCATACCCTCAAGAAAAAAAACTACGATGTGCCCTCCCACCTCATTGCAGATTGGAACGCCTCCAAACGCATTCTTATCTTAGTTGGCTCCAGAGATTACAGCGAAGAATTGGAAACTCAATTATCTCAATTGGTGAAAAATCATTCTGTAGTGGTACTCTGCGAAGCCAATTCTAATCTACGACACGAGAAATTTTTCCAGCATATTGATAGGTATATTTTTAATTTCTCCGAAGAAGATTATAAAACCTACGCTCCCGATTTACTCATCACCATCGGGCAAAATGTGGTTTCCAAAAAAGTAAAGCAATTCCTAAGAAAAGCATCGCCCCAAAAACATTGGCATATAGATGAATTTTGGCAACCAGACACTTATTTTTCATTATCAGACTCAATTAAAGTAAAACCTGAAATATTCTTTAGTAAATTCCTAAAATCTATACAACTAGAACCTAAACCCTACTACAATCTTTGGGACACATTGCGTGAGAAGAAAGACACGCTTCACGCTCAATATTTGATGCGAGTAGGTTTTTCGGATTTCAATTTATTTTGGTTGATTTCACAAAAAACACCCACCAATTTTAACATCCATTTTAGCAATAGCTCTGCCATAAGATACGCTCAGCTATTTGACTTCAAAGCACACAAAATCTACTGCAACCGAGGCACCAGCGGCATAGATGGCTCCACCTCTACCGCAATGGGCTTTGCCATAAAAAATGAAAACCCTACTCTATTGGTAACGGGAGATTTAAGCTTTTTCTACGACATTAATGGACTTTGGAATCCGTACATCCCACCCTATACTAGAATCATTGTTTTTAATAATGGTGGTGGCGAGATTTTCAGATTTATTCCTGGACCAGATAAAGCCAATGTTAATATTTTAGATGAGCTGATTGCCACCAAACATAGGAAAAACGCTGAGCATCTGGCAAAGCATTTCGGGTTCGATTACATTAAAGTGGAGGATGACAATACCATAGAACGCGTTTTGGATAACTTCTTTAACCCAGATTTGAAACCAAAAATCCTGGAAGTTTCCACACAAAACATCCAAAATGCTGAAATCTTGAAAAATTATTTTAAATTTTTAAACGGCAAGTCAGAAAATAGCGAGATATAAAATAATCACATCCAACAAGAACGATTTATCTTGGGAGATTGATAATTTTATCTATGGGATAAATCGTTCTTTCGTTCATTCTATTCATAGAATTAATTAATTGAAAATGTGAAAATTCAGCAATATTATTTAAAGTAATTTCCACTTCCCTAATTTTCTTTTCATCTAATAAATATTGCCGCTGAACCCCATTCAATAGAAATGATTTTGGTGTAAACCAATGCTCCCCTTTCTTAAACAAAAGATTGGAAAATGAAGTATCTGTAATCTTTCCGTGTTTCACAATGATGATTTCTTGAGCCTCTGCTTGGGCTTTAAGTTGATTCAAAACCATCCTATCCTCATACTTAAAGTGATAATCAACATTATCATCACTAACCAATTGAAAGTCTTTAAATTTAAAAACCTGATAAGGCAATAATTCTGAAGAGAAATTCCCATCTAAATCATAGAGCAATCGCCATTTGAATAGTCCATTAGAAGGAACTTCCAATGTGTGAATTACTTCTTTTAAATCAATAGAATTTTCCTTTTGAAACGCTTCAAAAGTTAGCCCCATTCTTCGTTGGTGTCTTTCCAATAAAGAAGCGATGCCGTTTTCCACTCTTATGGTTTCAATAAATCGGGACATAGATTTTATTTTTCATTTCTTGATATTCATCTTCCAAACGGCTAAGATGTGTAATCCCACCGCCACTTTTGAAAAAGAACGCCCCATTTCGCTGCTCTATGAACCGAATCATCACACAAGAATCCAAATTTTGCCCATCAAACCAACCGCACACGCCCGTGTACCAACCACGCTCATACCCTTCGGATTCTAAGATAATCTCCATAGTCTTAGGCTTCGGAGCCCCCAAAATAGAGCCCGCTGGCAAGAGCGTACGCATAATACACCCTACCTTTCCTTGAAACTCTGGTTTTAAAATCCCAGAAATCTCGGAACTCATAGCATAGAGGCTTTTCTGCTGGGTTTTGATGAAATCCATCCGCTGAAACTCATCTACCTGAACGCCATCGGCAACCATACTCAGGTCATTGCGAAGCAAATCTACCACCGTATAATGCTCTGCTTTTTCTTTCTTATCGTTTTTCAAAACTTCCATTGCATTGGGCACACTTGCATCTATAGTCCCCTTCATAGGATGCGTAAAAATTTTATCACCAACAATTTCCACAAAAGTTTCAGGAGAAAAACATACAAATTCATCTTTGTAAAGCAACTTATATTTAGCCTTGGTCCGATGAAATACTGTTTTCAAATTCGCATTCAGCTCAATGGGTGTTTCTCTGGTATAATTCACCAAATACGAGTTGCCCAACCGAAGATGTTGCTGTACAT
The DNA here is from genome assembly GCF_042427575.1 of Bergeyella porcorum. NCBI lineage: Bacteria > Pseudomonadati > Bacteroidota > Flavobacteriia > Flavobacteriales > Weeksellaceae > Bergeyella > Bergeyella porcorum. Next base: position 18,504 of record NZ_JBHMFD010000023.1, on the reverse strand, counting down.
TTTGGAAACCTTTTTCGTAATGCTCTTGCGATTCTGGAAAAGCATTCAACTGGAATTCCTCCGATGTATCGAGCCAACTTTCTACCTTTTTAAATTTTTGAAAATCAACACTTAAACCCGATTCTAAAATTTCATTTTCCTGATAAATTTCCACTTGCTCCATCGTGAAATCTACCATAAAGAAAAACGGAACTTTCAGCAAAGAAAGCTCGTCCATTCTATCAAAATTTGGATGATAATTGGTCTTCACGATGCAAAAATAATTTTTTAAACTTACTTTTGCACCAAATTTATTCTAAATGCAACAACAATTTCCTCAGCCCACAGGTATTGATTTTATACTAAAAACCGCATTTCGCTATTGGAGCCGCACGCTTCTCTATCAGGTAGCGTTCAGTTTATTATATTTCTCGGTATTTCTATGCTCATTGTTTTATTTCGCTAATTTTTTTGGCATTTTTGAGCAGTACTTATTGCTTTCAGAAAAGCTAAGCGAAGGATTCTCTGCGTATCAACAAGGTGTGCAAGACTTGGCAAAGAATCCTAATTTTATGAAATTCCAACTGGCAATAATGCTGACTTTAGCGTTTCTCTATCCGCTCAATTTAGGTTTATTCAAAATCTACAGAAAGCTTGATTTAAATGAACCTTTGAAATTGGAAGACCTCTTTGCAGGGTATTCTGGAATTAATTTTTTCATTTATTTTGGATACTTCTTATTTTGGTTTATGGTGTATTCTTACGCTGCTTCCACCATTATTTTGGGAATCATATGGGTGTTTCTCACCTTGTTCTCCGCTCCGCTGATGTTCTTTATGGACAAACGCATTTTCGAGACTTTTTCCCCTAATGTTCAGGCATTAAAACGCTTTCCAATGGAAATTTTCGTTGGCGTTTTTGTAGCTGTATTTTTCAGATATTTTGGGTTGTTTACCATTTTTGGTGCTGTATTCACCTTTCCTTTTTGGAACGCGATGATATATGCCCTTTACAAAAGAATTTTCACCGAGATAAGATAATTATCATAAATTTATTTATCTTTGGTTCACGAACTATAAAAATCTTTACAATGGAAACTTTTTCAGAATTTAGAACATTGGCTCCTAGCCCACAGAAAGAAACAGGAAGTATTATTTCTCATTCGTTTGAAATTTTCAAGCGTATCTTCGGGTATTCATTTTTAGCACTTTTGATTTACTTTATTGCTTCTATGGCGATAAGACCTATCTCTGGGTTTGATGATGAAGCGTTAATAGAACTCTTCCAAAACTCTAATGGCAATATTACCGCAACAGATATTTTGGCTGTGGAAGGTCTTCAATTTTACTATGTTCTTTCCTTCGTATTCGGCTTATTGGTGATGCCTTTATTTTTAGGGATTACTTACCTTTCTTATAAGGCTAATCATCGTTTGCCTATGAGTTTCGGAGATTTATTCATTGGATACAAACGAAATTTTGTAAACATCATCATTTATAATTTCATTAGCGGCATTACTCTCTCCATTGCATTTTCTTTATGTGTTTTACCTGGCTTTTTTGTAGCACCACTATTATTTTTAGGCTATCCTATTTTATTGTTTGAAAATGCTAGTTTTGGTGAAGCCTTGTCTAAATCTTTCAACATTGCCAAAGAGAACTACGGGGTGATGTTGGGGGCTTCCATCCTTGGGGTATTAATTAGTTTTGCTGGTGTTTTTCTTTGTGGTGTAGGGATATTGTTTACCGCTTTATTTCTCTACATCGTGATGTATTCTACCTATGTAGCTGTTGTAGGAGAGCCAAAATCTATTTCTTAAACCAACATTAAAACCCAAATATGCCTAATAGATACGACCAAATTAGTGGTAATAAAATCAAGCAAGTTTTTCTTATCCTCACCATTACAGCCTTTGTGGGGCTCATTGTTTACAACCTTTCCCTATTTGTACCTTCCGTATTAGGTGCTCTAACGCTGTATATTGTGTGTAGAAATTTCAATTTTTATCTTCAAGAGGAGAAAAATTGGAAACCTGCCTTAGCATCTTTATTCGTTATTTTAATTTGCATCGTAGTGCTTATTATTCCCGTTTATCTATTAGGCGATATGCTGATAGCCAAGCTAGGAAACTCTCAGGCGTATATGGAGAAGTTCAATGCTTTTCTGGACAAAATCCACAGCTATGTTTATTCTAAGACCAATTTTGATATTCTAAGCAAAGAAAACCTAGATTCACTGAAAACCACCATCACCAAATTCTCTACTTCAGCGGTAAGTGGAACCTTCAATACCCTTTCGGTGATTATGTCTATGTTTTTTATGCTGTACTTTATGTTTGAAAAACCAAGATTTTTTGAACGATTGGTGGCTACGGCTGTACCGCTTAAAAAAGCCAACACCAAGCTTATCGGGGAAAAATTCAGAAAATTGGTTATTGCCAATGCCGTAGGAATCCCTGTGGTAGCACTAGGACAAGGACTGGTAGCCCTAGTAGGCTATCTCATCTTTGGAGCCCCTAGCCCTGCCCTCTTGTTTGCTCTTACAGCTATTGCCTCAATGATTCCTATAGTAGGTGCTGCCATTGTCTATGTTCCTATTTCCTTATTTCTCTTTGCAGAAGGCGATACGGTATCTGGAGCGGGACTGCTACTCTACTGCCTCATTGTAGTAGGGCTTACAGACAATGTTTTGCGTTTTACCTTATTGAAAAAACTAGAAGACATTCACCCTCTTAATACTGTTTTCGGAATCATTATGGGGATGAACCTATTTGGCTTTATGGGACTGGTATTCGGGCCTATTTTAGTTTCAATGACGGTATTACTCATTCAGATTTACCACGATGAGTTCAGCGGGGATGATGAAGATTCCAACAACCTCATCTTACCTGAAAATCACCAAGAAACAGAACAAAAAATAGACCTTAATATATGATGAGCAGCGGCATCAATCCTCAAATATTACTTGAAATCTGCGAAGTAAAAATGCCCTTTGGCAAATATAAAGGAACCATCTTGGCAGATTTGCCTATTTCTTACTTGGAATGGTTTATGAGGAACGGCGGTTTCCCAAGTGGTAAACTGGGAATGCAACTTTCCACCATCTACGAAATTAAACTCAATGGACTTACCGAACTTTTGATTCCTTTGAGAAAAAGAATTAACAGCTAATTTTTGCTACTTTTACTAACCCAACAGACTAATATTGATTCAAAAGTTGGGTAAGGGTATTCACATCGTGAACGCCGCTACCTCTCCATAGCAATTCGCTTTTTTTGAAGACCATCAGCGTAGGAACGCTTCTTACCCCATATTCTGCTGCAATGGCAGGAAATTCATCAATATCTATTTTTACAATTCTGGCTTTTTCGCCCACATTCTCTTTTACCGAATTGAGCACCGAAGATTGCACCTTACAAGGTTGGCACCAAGTGGCAAAAAAATCTATCAAAACAGGTCTTTCCGAACTGATGAGTTCTTTGAATTTTTGAGACATAATTACAAAAGGTTATGATTTTAATTTCTTTTCCAAATTTTTCCAACTACCACCGTTGTACGCTTCAAATCCGTTGTTTTTCAATATTGCTTTGGCAGATTCACTTCTCACGCCGCTAGCACAGCAGGTAATGATGGGTTGGGTTTTGATAAGGGTTTCCATAGCCGCTTTTAAATCTTGCAGCGGAATATTTTTAGCATTTCGCAGATGTGCATTATTGTATTCTGCGGCAGTTCTTACATCTATAATCAATGCACCATTGTTGACCAATTGCTTGAAATCAATGGTTTTGATGCCTAATATCTTTTTTAGAAAATTAATCATTCTGTTGCGATTTTTTTTCGGATTTTTCAAATACAGAAAACATCAGATAGCCCATTACCATCCCGTAAAGGGAAGCATTGAGTGGTTTGGAAGTGATGGCACAACTGCCCGACTCACAGCCTATAAAATGATAATAAGCGTAACCTAAAATACCTCCCACCAAAACGCCTACAAGACTAAGTTTGTATTTTTTTATAAAATTCATTTAAGTTCTTTTGTGATGATAAAAACATTCTCAGCCTCTTGCCCTATTACTTCGTGCTCTATATTTACGGGAATTTCATAGAGGTCTCCTTCTTTGAAATGTAAATCTTTCCCCTCAATTCTAAATAGAACCGAGCCTCTTATCATCATTAAAGTGGTAGGAACGGGTGTCGTGTGTTTTTTTAACAAGGTATTTTTTCCCAATCCAACAGCAAACTGATGGAGGGTTTCATTTTTTCTAATGAGGTGTGTAGATGGCTTATCGCCATCAAATATTAGATGATTCAGAAAATTAGTTTGCATATTATAAATATTTTGCCAAGTTTTACCATTAATGATATTGTGAAAGCCAAGTTTTTTCAAGGTGCCCAACGCTTGTCCTGCCTGTTTCCCCGAATTGCAAAATACAATCACCTTCTTTTGACTTTTGAAAAAAGGCAAATGCTGTTCCAGTTCCGCCAAAGGGATATTCACTGCATTTTTTACTGGACTTTTTTCAAATTGTTCGGGGATGCGTACATCTACCAGCGTGATGCCATTCTGAGCTACCTCAGCATCAATGCTTTTCCTGCTACTGCAAGCACAGAAAAGAGATAAAAACAAACCCAGGATAGGGAACCATATTTTCATTGCTATAATACTTTGCTTTGGCACATAAAGTCTGTAGTAGGTACTTGTTCTGTTTTTTTAATTCCGTTAAATCCACCTTCTACTTCTGTGAAGTTTCTTACCCCTCTTGCATTGAGGATACTTGCTGCAATCATACTGCGGTAGCCACCAGCACAGTGTAGGAAAAAATGCTCATCATCAATATCACTAGCCCAATCTGCAATGAAATCCAAAGGCTTGTTGTATGCCTCATCAATGTGTTGTGCTGCATATTCTGAGTATTTTCTTACATCAATAACTTTGGTGTTTTTATCAAATTGCTGTGCAAATTCCTCTGGCGAAATTCTTTTGATTTCGTCTATTTCTTTTCCCGCATTTTTCCAAGTTTCAAAACCTCCATCTAAGTAGCCAATCACATTATCAAAACCTACTCTAGAAAGCCTTGTAATAGCCTCTTCCTCTGTGCCTACTTCGGTAACCAAGAGGATAGGTTGCTGGGTATCTACAATCATAGCACCTACCCAAGGGGCAAAATCGCCTTTCAGACCAATGTTAATAGCATTAGGAATAAACGCTTTGTGAAAATCAGCGGCTGGTCTTGTATCCAAAATCAGGGCTCCAGAATCTTCGGCAACAGCTTCAAAATCCTCTGCTGAAAGCGGTTTTAATCCTTTTTCTTTCACCGCATCAAAACTTTCGTAGCCGCCTTTGTTCATTGCGACATTCATACCGAAATATTTCGGTGGAGCCGTAAGCCCGTCTAAAACTGCCGCCACAAAAGCTTCTTTATTAGGCTGATTGAGAGCATAGTTGGTTTTCTTTTGGTTACCCAAAGTATCTACCGTTTCTTTCTGCATATTTTTTCCACACGCAGAGCCCGCTCCGTGAGCGGGGTAAACGGTAATATCATCTGCTAATGGCATTATTTTCGTCTGAAGGCTTTCGTAGAGCAAACCAGCCAATTCTTCTTGGGTCATATTGGCGGCTTTCTGTGCAAGGTCTGGGCGTCCCACATCTCCGAGGAAAAGGGTGTCTCCAGAGAAAATGGAGGTTTCTTTTCCGTTTTCATCAATGAGGAGAAAAGTGGAACTCTCCATTGTATGCCCTGGCGTATGCAGTACCTTTATTTTTACTTTTCCAATTTCAAAAACCTGCTCATCTTCTGCAACAATGGCTTCAAATGAAGGCTGTGCCGTAGGTCCATAAACAATAGGAGCTCCTGTTTTTTGGCTTAAATCTAAGTGCCCTGAAACAAAATCGGCGTGGAAGTGGGTTTCAAAAATGTACTTTAAAGCAACTTGGTCTTTTTGTAATCTATCTAAATAGGGCTGGACCTCTCTTAGTGGGTCTATAATAGCTGCTTCATTTTCGGAAACAATGTAATAAGCACCTTGTGCTAAGCATCCTGTATATATTTGTTCTACTTTCATCGTAAGATTTTTTTTAAATTTTAAGTAAGTTATTAATGCAAATTTCGGACAATATATTTAATTCATAACTGACTTCCATCATATTTTAATGATTGATAAAAACTATTAATCAAAGGTTTTTATAGGGAAATGATTTCGTTGAGGATAATCCAAATACCCATCACCAATACAAACCAACCGAATAATGGCTTTAGTTTTTTTCCTTCAATCTTCTTGGATAATGCTACGCCAATCAAAATTCCTACCACGGATAATACAGAGAAAGAGAGTAAAAACAACCAGTTGACTGTTATCTTATCCAAAGAAAATATAAAACCTAAAATGGAGTTGATAGCGATGATGAATAAGGAAGTAGCAACAGCTTCTTTCATAGAAATACCGAGCAGAAGTATTAAGGCTGGAACAATGAGAAAGCCTCCGCCAGCACCTATAAATCCTGTAATAATACCCACCAATAGCCCTTGAGATACTAAAAGTGTGTAGTTGATTTCATTGGATTTGTTTCGGATAATTTCTTTTTTTTGAATCATTTTGATGGAAGAAAAAAGCATCAGAATAGCAAAAAGAATGAGGATAAACATATCCTTGGTAAGGGTAATTCCCCAGCGATTGATGATGTATTCTGGCAAATGTGGTACCACTAAACGGCGAGAAAATAAAATCCCTAAGACAGAGGGAACGCCAAACCTCATTGCTGTGGTGAAATTAACGCGTTTTTGCTTCAAAAAACTAAGAGAACCAACAGAGCTGGTAATGCCCACTACAAATAGGGATAAAGCAGTAGCCGTAGTGGCATCTATCCCAAAAATATAGACAAATATCGGAACGCTCAGAATGCTACCGCCCCCACCTATGAGCCCCATAATCAGCCCAATAACAATCGCGAAAAAATAACCAAGAATCACCATAGCTCTCTGTAAAATAAAGACGGTCTAATATAGGGATTTTTTCTGAAATGAAATGATTTCGGTTTTCTAAGCATTCCAAAACTCTCTATCCAAACTGCGGTATTGGATGGCTTCAGCAATGTGATGAGATTGAATCGCTGCAGATGCTTCCAAATCGGCAATGGTCCTGGCAACCTTCAGGATTCTGTCATAAGCTCTTGCCGAGAGATTGAGCTTTTGCATTGCCGTTTTTATTAAGTTTTGTGAAGTATCATCCAACTCGCAATGTTGTTCTATTTCTTTAGGCCCCATCTGAGCATTGTAGCTGATATCCAAATCTTGATAGCGTTGTTTTTGGATGTTTCTTGCTTTTAAAACCCGCTCGCGAATGCTCAGGCTATTTTCACCTTTTCGTTTATCCGAAAGTTGTTCAAACTCTACCTTTTGCACTTCAATATGAATGTCTATTCTATCCAACAGAGGACCAGAAAGTTTATTCATATACCGCTGCATTTCGTAGGCAGAGGAGGTATTATTAGGGTCATCGGGGAAATAGCCACTCGGGCTTGGGTTCATACTAGCAACCAACATAAAACTTGCGGGATAATTGACCGTAAACCGTGCCCGCGAGATGGTAACAACGCGGTCTTCCAATGGCTGCCTCATTACTTCTAGTACCGTTCTTTTAAACTCTGGCATTTCATCTAGGAATAAAACACCATTATGAGCCAGGGAAATTTCACCAGGTTGCGGATAGCTCCCTCCGCCTACCAAAGCCACATCTGATATGGTATGATGGGGATTACGAAATGGGCGAACCGTCATTAGGGAGGTTTCAGCTCCTATTTTTCCTGCCACAGAATGAATCTTGGTGGTTTCTAAAGCTTCTTTCAAAGTGAGTGGAGGTAATATGCTGGGGATTCTCTTGGCAAGCATTGTTTTTCCACTTCCAGGAGGTCCTATCAAGATGATGTTGTGTCCACCTGCAGCAGCAACTTCCATTGCGCGTTTAGCAGTTTCCTGTCCTTTAACTTCGGAGAAATCAAAAGGGAAAGCATCTATCTTGGCATTAAATTCTTTTCGGGTGTCTATTTCTGTTTTTTCTAAAGGTTTACCTTCGTTGAAAAAATCAATCACTTCCTTGATGTTGCTAATGCCATAGACATCCAAATCGTTTACAATGGCGGCTTCTTTGGTATTTTGTTTAGGTAGAATAATCCCTTTGTATCCATCTTCTCTGGCTTTAATGGCAATGGGCAAAACGCCTTTGATGGGCTGAAGGCTACCGTCCAAAGAGAGTTCTCCCATAATGATATACCGCCCAATATCTTCGGCTTTTATTTGTTCTGATGCGGCTAAAATTCCCAATGCGATGCTAAGGTCATAGGCAGAGCCTTCTTTGCGTAAATCGGCAGGTGCCATATTGATGGTCACTTTTTTACCAGGGATACTATAGCCCACATTTTTAAGGGCGGCAGAGATTCTATAACTGCTCTCTTTAATGGCATTATCTGGCAATCCTACCAAATGGTATCCCACACCTCCCGAGGCAACATTCACTTCAATGGTAATAATCTGAGCCGAAACGCCGTGTATAGCACTTCCAAAAACTTTTACTAACATAAGCGAAAGATTTTACAACACGACTAAATTAATAAAAAAAAATCATACGATAGTGGATTGATTTTAAAACTTCTACATTGGCAGATTCAACCCCCAAGTGCAATTTTTAGATTACAAATTTATAGAACAGACGTTTAGACTCCTCAAAATTCAATATCAATTTAGAACTATGGTTAGTTTTATATTTTTTATTTACTAATACTATGAAATTGTTAATAAATAATAAATAGCGATACATCTTTATAGAACATAGGTACTTGCAAATACAAGTGCCAACGCAGTAATTAATAAAAACTATCTTAAAACTGAAATTCAAATTTTCTTTTAATCCTGCTAACTGAAATGCCTATTAACAAAACCTAAATTCCATTAGTAAGTGCAATTTTTTGGGATAGATTTTCTCTCTTTTTCATTTCGGCTACGCCTACATTCAAAAGAGAGAAAGTAGAAAAACTTTCGTAGAAGAAAAAATAAGGCAGGAACAATAGTCGCCAGAGCAGATTGTAGGCTATTTTAAAAAGCACAATATCAATATGGTAAGTACCGAAAGGATTTATCAACACATCAGAAAAAACAAGAAAGAAGGGGGAAATTTGTACCAAAATCTTCGCCATCAACTCAAGCCCTATATCAGGCAAATACGAGGTGATTAAAAACAATAAAAGCATTGATTTGCGTCCAGAAATTGTTTTTGGACAATCAAAAAGTAAAATCAATTACTTCCAATCATCATTACCTTAAAATATTTACGAGTATTTTTATAGTTTAAGGGGTATAATTTTGTGAGTTTAGCCTACCCTTTATATATGAAGTGAAACCTCTCCCTTTCGCATAGCATTATCCTAGTTATTGAATAGTTAAAAAAAAGAAAGTCGCTCCCACAAATAGTGAAAGACGACTTTATACAATTCTTGTTACACTCTAATACAAAAGAGTGTTTTACTTATAAGACCTTCATCAGTGAAAGTCTCTCTTTTCTATTAACTATGGAAATGTCACCCCTGAATATCTATTAGGATTAACTTGTCTCAATGTAGAGCCATAAGTGCTATTGATAGCCTTGATAAACTCATTAGCAATAACAGCGTAGCCTCTACCCGTCAAGTGAACACCATCTAAAGAAAACGCTCCTCCAGAAACGAAAGTTGCCGTATAAGCCGTTCCATTAAAAATCATTCCACTAGACAGCTCTTTCATCTTAGCATTAGCATCTACAAAAGCCAAACCGTAGGCATCTGCCAAAGATTTGATAGCAGCATTGTAAGCCGCTGTAGCTGTCGCTATTTTGGCAACTTCTTTTTGGGTTAAAACTTGTGCGTTGGTAAGAGCTGTTTGCGTTCCTCCTCCACTTCTTATCGCAGAAAGACTCGTCAATAGAATATAATCTTCTGATGTAGTCTGTCTATAAGAAGGAATTTTATAAGCAGAAAGATTGGTTAGGTCACTATCTATAATAACAGCACCATTACTTCCTGTTTCGCTGAAGGAGATTAATCTTTGCTGATATTCAGCTTCTGTAATCGCTCCAAGGGCTTTTATCTGAGCTAGCCCTTTATTATATTCAGCATAAGCGGTATTGAGAGCCGTCACTTGTACTGATGTTAAACCACTAATAGGTTTAGAAGGCACCGTTGTAAAGAAAGGGATAGTAGTAACATCAGGAATATTAGCAATGACACCTTTGGTAGCACCTACAGACTTCATTCCATCTAGAACTGCCTTGATGGATGCCGCCAATACTTGTGGGTCTGTAATATCATTAGAACCATAAGTTGCAGGGTTAGGGTTTCCAGTTTGGTCGGTACCTGCCCCACCAGAAGTAGCGTAAGAAAGTACATCATTATTACCAATCCAAAGGGAGAAGAACGTAGGCTTTTTAGCCATAGCATCCGCCAAAACAGACGTAGTAGCAGAGCTTGCAAACCTCACGAAATAAGGATTAGACCTGCCCAACGCTATCCCAGCCGCATTACCATAACCAGCTGCCAACAAATGGAATGATTTAGCCCCTGGCACCCCCATATTATTAAAAGAGCCAGAAACTGTTGTTAAAGCAGATTCTGCTGTGGTAGCAACGGGTGTTAATGCTCCATTTTCAAGTTTCAAAGTCATTTTTCCTGCCACTCCAAGATTGCTAAAACCTCCAATATTATCAGGCATCAGGGGTTGGGTAAAATCTCCACCTCCTGCGGCTTTCATTTGAGTTGCAATAATATTAGGATAAGACTCTTTTTGAGCATCAATATAGAGAGCATTGTCTCTATAGCCAGAGGTAAGAGAATTTCCCAAGGCAACATAGGTGCTAAAATCTGCCTCGCCATTTGTAGGAGTTACCTCTGATAAGTTGGTTTCAAAATCGGTTCTACAGCTGATGAGCGATAGAACAGCGAATGATGATATGATAATCTTTTTCATAATGATTTCAAAAATTAGAATGGGTTATAAGAAAGTCCAAGTCCGAAGTAATAAGCTTTTGCTTTCGCCTGTCCATAGAAGCCTATGAGAGCATTCTTCGCCTCTCTACTTTGCATAAAGGCATAGGCACCAGACACATCTACTTTCACTTTATTGAAATTTAAACCAATACCCCCCGTCAATACATTGTTATTAAACGATGGTGTTTCTGGAATAAAATACTCATCGGTATAAGGAGATTCGTCATAATAATATCCTAAACGCCCAGCGATAAGGTTGTTGAACTGGTATTGCGTTCCGAAACGCCAAGTTCTAGTATTTTTAAAGTTTTTAATATTCCTAACGATGGTTGGATCAGCCGCGGTAGGATTAAGCAGAGCGTTCTCAAAGTCCAAAGTCAGAGCATTATAATTTGCCCATCCCGTATAGTTGAAATCCGCTGAAACTTGCCATTTTGGTGTCACTTTATAAGTCGCCCCAATGGTATATTCTTCTACCAAAGGAAGAGTTGCCTTGAAATTATCTTGTCCATTAGCATCTAAGCCTCTTGATGGGAAAAGATAAGCTGGCATATTGAAGGTTACTTTACCATTCTCAGCCTTCATATCTACTGGCGAGCGGTAGGCAATACTCACATCTAATTTTTCATCAGGTCTGAAATAAAACCCTAGACCAAAACCTTGTCCTTTCGCCTTGTCATCCTTCAGGTTCATAGAGCCACCCACTTGGTTCAGGCTTCTATCCCAGTCCACAGCTCCCGTAGCATAGATATAACTAGCTCCTACAGATACCCAATCTGCCATTTTCACGGAAATCATTGGCTGGAAGAAGAAGCTTTTCAGTTGCATTTTATCTACAATTTCATTACCTGTCCAGCCCTGTGGCCATTGTACCGTACTTCCAAAAGGAGTAGTAACGCTAAAACCTACGGAAATTTTATCCGTAGCCTTATAGGCTATCGCTGCATAGATAGGAGTTCCCAATGGGCTATCGGTAGAATAACTTTCTCCTGTTTCTAAACTCTGATAAGACACCTTAGTCCCTATCCCGAAGCCCCCTGCTACTACACTCAGTTTATTCGGGATAAAAGAAATCCCAGCAGGGTTGAAGAACGCCACACTAGCATCTTCTGCGTGGGCACTTGTATGTGCCATTGCCAATTGCTTTACGCCTTGTAAGGAAACTCTGAAACCACCTGCGTAGACCATCATTCCACCTAAAAGCGATGCTGTAATGAATAGTTTTCTCATATTGTTTGATTATTAATTGGGTAAAAATAGGATTATTTTAAATACCAACATTAATTTTTATTTAACTTTTTTTAAACAATGTTAAAATCATAACGATAATAAAGCCCACTAAATCAAATATTAATTGTTGATTTTCAATAATTTAAATATATAAAATTTCTCATAATATCTAATCATAATTATATCAAACAATTATTAAACAAAAATTTTGAATTCAGAAAGTATCTATTTCAAAATATCACAGATTTTTCTAAATCCCCATTACTTTATTTTCATTTAAGCATTTTATAAAACAACTTATATCATACTGATAAGCAACAATATAAACCACAATCACCCACTCTAAACATCACGATTTATAAAATCCAATAGTCTTTATTTGGCATTAATTGTCCTTGGTTGTCATTTTCTGTCACTTTTTGTCCTACATTTTAGGGGCTTTCTTGCGGAGTTCTTCGGGAGTTCTTCCCAAACCTTCCCAAAAAATGCGTTTTTGAGGAAGGATTCCGCAAGGAAACTGCAAGGAAACCCGAAGAAAACAGGATAGAAATTCTTTTTCGTCATTCTTCCAAATCAAGACAGATTTCAAATAAAAACCTTTAGAATATTACAATATTTTTAGCCCTAAAATTATAAAATTTCCGACACAACATACGCAAGGACAGAACAAAATATAAAAAACACTTTATTTTATAACAAAAGCAACTTAAATAATAATTAATTAAACATTTGTTTAATTTAAATTTATCAGAAAAAATGTTTATATAAATATTTGATATTTTAACATATTTTTATATTTTAGCCATCAGAAAAAAATATGATTTTTCTCATACAAACATTCTGTAACCTAATTAATAATTTCAAAAATGAAAAGAAGCACTACCACCGTCCGAAAGTTGCAACTACTATTGGCATTTTCAGTAGTATCAGCTGTAGCTTCGGCACAAACTGAAAAACAGATCTCACAGATCAAAAAAGAAACTAACTTAAAAACTTTGGCGACTTTCGGAAAACAACTTGAAAGCAAAAAAGCAAGCGTTACAACACTACAAAGCCAAGCTAAAAAACTCAATATCCCTTTTTCCGGTGAAAGCAATGGAAGATTGTTTCAACTAAAAGATATTGATAAAAAAACTGGTCTTCCTATCTACTACACGACATATAATAAAGATGCGGCAGCTGGAACAGGAACCAACACACTAAACTCTTCTTCAGGAATTTTTGACCTTGATGGCCAAGATATTACCATTCACGAATGGGATGGAGGGGGAACACTCATTACCCATCAAGAATTTGGAGGACGCGCACAACAAATGGATAGACCTACATCCCTAAGCGACCACGCAACCCATGTTGCAGGAACTATGGTTGCCTCTGGCGTAGATGGCAAGGCCAAAGGAATGGCTCCAAGAGCAAGACTTAATGCCTATGATTGGACTAATGATGAAACCGAAATGATAGATGCTGCTACAAATGCAGCTTTGGTATCTAACCACTCCTATGGATATATTGGTGGCTTTGAATACGGAACTTGGTCTGGAAATGCGGGATGGCATTGGTTTGGAACAGATGATGATACCGAGTTTAAAGGATACGGCAAGTACTATAACTATGACCAAGAGTGGGATTTAATTACCCTCAGTGCACCATATTACCTACCTGTAAAAGCAGCAGGTAACCCAAGAGGTGGAGGACCTACACCAGGTGGACTTCATTATGTAAGAATCAATGGTGTATGGACTGCCTCCAACAAAATAAGACAACGCAATGGTGGCGAATTCGGTTTTGATAGTGTTCTTTATGGAGCTACAGGTAAAAATGTTTTAGTAGTAGGAGCTGCCCACAAGCTTAATAATGGCTATAATGGAGCAGATGATGTTCGTGCAGCTTCTTTCAGTGGGTTTGGCCCTACTGATGATGGTAGAATAAAACCAGATATTGCAGGAATTGGTGTAGATCTCTACTCTACCAACTCTACAGGAGTTTCTGACTATACCACAATGAGTGGAACCTCTATGGCTTCTCCTAATGTTACAGGAAGTTTATCTCTTCTTCAGCAACATTATAGAAACCTAAACAATGGTACCTTTATGAAATCTGCCACCCTTAAGGCTCTTATTTTCAGTACAGCAAAAGAAGCAGGCAACATAGGTCCTGATTATAAATTTGGATGGGGGCTATTAGACGCACATAAAGCTGCTGTTGCTATTTCTACCAAAAATCAATATTCCATCATAGAAGAGAGAACTCTCGCCAACCAAGCTACTGATGAGATAGAATTTGTTGCTTCAGGTAATCAACCTATCGTTGCAACCATTGTGTGGGATGACCCTGTACCTACTCGAACTGCCAACGCTACTCCTCTTAACGATCGTACTCCTATGCTCGTAAATGATTTGGACATAAGAGTAGTATCCGATAATGGCACTGTATTGCCTTGGACATTAGACCCTGCCGTACCCAATGCACCCGCTGTAAGAGGTAATAACATTGTGGACAATGTAGAACAAGTAGTAATAGAAAATCCTGAAGCAGGAAGAACCTATAGGTTAATTGTAAGCCACAAAGGCACCCTTAAAGAAAATCAGATTAACAACAATACAATAACACTTGTAGATGCAAACGCACAGAATTATTCAGTAGTTATTACAGGTATCAATAACGGTGTAGAAAGAGATGTTGAATTAATGTCTCTAAAAATCAATGCCGAAAAACCTGAATATAGCACTCAAACACCTGTGTCTGCTGTTATTAGAAACAATGGAACAAATCCTGTTTCTCCTACATTAAACTACAAACTCATCAATACAGATAACAACACAGAAGTAGCCACATCTTCTGTCCAGGTTTCTGAGATACAACCAGGTGAAGAAACCAGTGTAATGTTCAATGTAGATTTATCCAGAGCATTTGTCAATTATTCCATTGTGGCAGAAGCTGTTATAGAAAATGATAGCGTAGAAGCGAATAATAAAAATAGTATTGCTGCATTTGGAACAATGATAGACCTTACGGAGGTAGATTCTTCTCATTCTTTTAATTTTGAATCCGACTTCAATGCTAATGGCTGGACTTCAGAGGACATCAATAGAGATGGCAGAACTTGGAGAAAATATGATGAAGCACAGTTTGCTCATTCAGGAAATAGCTTTGCTATCAACTTCCCTAACGGAAAAGGCACCCACGATTGGCTATACTCTAACCCTCTCAAAATGAAGGCTGGTGGAAAGTATAGAGTTATTTTCCATACCGCTAAATTGAGAGATGGTGAAGAAAGATTAGATGTTGCTTTCGGAAAAGCACCGAACAATGGAGCTATGACTAATATGATTGCAGAAAACATCATTGCAACAGCATCTTATATAAGAAAAGTTTACACCTTTACTCCAACAGAAGATGATGTTTACTATATTGGATTCAGAAATAAGATGAATGATTCAGAAACATCATTCGCTATATTCTTAGATGATGTCACAATAGATCAGTCTGAAAAACCAATAGTAGATTTCACATCTTCAAAGGTAAATCCTAACACCTTTGAAGCAGTGACTCTTTCAGCCGATACAAGCCCGAATACCGAAATCCAATACCAATGGAGCTTTACCCCTGATAGTGTTTCCTACCAAGAAGGCGATAGCAATTCTCCAAATCCGAAAGTAAGATTTAACAACCAAGGCACCTATAGCGTTACCCTCACTGCAACAAACTCCAAAGGAAGCACTACCCTTTCCAAAGAAAACTATATAAAAGTTGCTAACACCGCTGTAGCTGCAAACTTCACTACAAACTACACAGAAGTTTATACTGGTGGTAATATCACTTTCTCTGACACTTCTACAGGAAACCCTGCTGTTAATCAATGGAATTGGGAAGTGTCTCCAGCAGAAGGCTATACTTTTATTCAAGGGAATAAAAACACTCAAAACCCTACCATTAAGTTTGAAAAAGTAGGTGAATATAACATTTCGCTTACCGCTACTTCACCATTTAGTGCTAATACTATAACAAAAAAAATCAAAGTATTACCATTAAATCCTGTAAGAAATTTCAAAGGTGAAGCTGATAAAACTACCAAGAATGTCACTTTAACTTGGGAAAGACCTATTTTAGAAAACATTTACACAGAAGGTTTTGAAGGTACAAATCCTAATGTATTTACAATAGATGAAGATGGCGACAACAGAAACTGGGGAGTAACAACCTACACACCTAATGTAAGATCTGGAAAGAGAGGAGTTATTTCTTATTCTTGGAATAGCGAAACAAGAGCCATAGATGTTAACAACTGGCTTGTTACAACACTTATTCCAAAAGGAGCAGAGCAATTGTCATTCTGGGTAAAACACGATTATAAAGAACTCTACGATGTCTATGTAGTGAGAAAAGAAAATGTTGCAGGAAACCTGCCTACTCTACAAGAGATAAAAGCAGGCACACAGGTATATGATTACACCACAGAAACTGCTAAAAAGACATTTACTAATGAAGTAGTAGATCTGAAGCCATTTGCAAACTCAGACATTTACATTGCTTTCCAGCATAAGAGCAGAAAGGCACAAGATGGCTTTACATTAGCGCTAGATGATATAGAAGTAGGCTATAATACCACAAATGCAGCTGCCGCTAAATCACAAGCAATCATAGAAGATGACAATGTATTGTCACCTGGTAGAGAATACATTTTCAACGAAAGCAAAAAAGAGAACAGCACTGAAGAGGCTATCATTGCCCCTCTAAACACCTCTCCAGCACCTACGCTGAAAGGATATCAGATATTTAGAGACAATGAAAAAATAGCAACTATAGGAGATTATAACACAATTTCTTTCAGCGAAACGGTTCCAGAAAGCAAAGCGTATCAGTATGATATCTTAGCAGACTACGGCACGGGAGTTTCTGAGAAGCAAACTGTAGAGATAGACTTCACTGTATTAGGTATTTCAGATGAAGCATTACAGCAAGATAAAGTAATGGTTTATCCTAATCCTTCTTCAGGTCCATTCTCTGTAAAAGCTTCAAAAGGAAGTAAAATCACAAGTCTTCAAGTCTTTGATATGTCTGGAAAATCTATTTTGAAAACAACTCCAAACTCAGAGACATACAACTTTGATTTATCCAAAAATGGAAAAGGAATCTATATTCTCAATACAACCGATACCAATGGTAAAACGGTGAACCTGAAAATAATGGTTAAATAATTCATTTTCCATCATATTCATTTTCAAAATGAGCCTGACAAATTTGTTGAGGCTCATTTTTTAATTAATAATCCCATTACTTTCATCCTAAATTCCATTAGTAAGTGCAATTTTTTGGGATAGATTTTCTCTCTTTTGAATGTAGGCGTAGCCGAAATGAAAAAAGAGAGAAAGTAGAAAAAACTTTCTCTCTTGAAGAAAATGTTATATCTTAGTTTAATAACAACAAAAAACGATGAGATACAAACATTTAACTTTGGAGCAAAGATATGCAATTAAAGCGTATTTAGAAAGCGGAATAACACAAAAATTTATAGCAGAGAAGCTCGGAGTCTCAGAAAGTACTATTAGTAGGGAATTAGCGAGGAATAGACTAAAACAAGGCGGATACAGTCCTAAGCAAGCGCAAGAATTGACCAACATTCGCAAAGAAAGGTTTGCCGTTGATAGGCGTTTTACCAAGAGTGTGCAAAAGTTTATCGATGAAAAATTAACACAGGAACAATGGTCGCCAGAGCAGATTGTGGGGTATTGTAAAAGACTCAATATCAATATGGTAAGTGTCGAACGTATTTATCAATACATTCGTAATGATAAGAAGAATGGAGGAAAATTATATAAATATCTAAGGCTTCAGCTTAAACATAGAAAACGTCCTATATCAGGCAAGCACGAAGTGATTAAAAACAAAAAAAGCATTGATTTACGTCCAGAAATTGTCCTAATACCATTTAAACCTTTTTATTTCACTTTTTTTCGTATATTTGTATATGGGAAGAAAGAGAACATTTGAGATAAAAGAGAGCCTAGTAGAGCTTAAGAGTTACATACCTAAGGTGAAAGGGTACAAACCGTCTAAACGCTTAGAAAGTTTGATTCTTATCAAGTCAGATCAATATAAAAAATTGGAAGAAGTTGCCACCCACCTTGGTGTGACGAGAAAAACCCTGCTCAATTGGATTAAGGAATACAAACAAAGCGGTATCGATTTGCTGCTCTCCCCTGCAAAGCGTAACAGATCATCAAAACTGATTACTCCAGAAATACACGAGGAATTAGAGAAAAGACTTCTGAGCGAGAAAAATCCCTT
>NZ_JBHMFD010000022.1:0-17229 GCF_042427575.1 Bergeyella porcorum | reverse complement strand
ATTCCCTCTGGTTGTTCAGAAATTATTTTCATTAATAATAACTGAATTTACGAAATGCAAATCTAATAGCAGTCGAAGGCTTGTATTTCAAATCTTTTAAAGAACACATTACTCTTTCCTAAAACCACGGCAGGTTTTCCTAAAAAGCAAGCTTGGTTTTACCCAAAAGCAGGCTTGGTTTTTTAGCATCGATACTTTATGGAAAGTAAATAGGTGGTGTCTCCAAAATTTGTTCCCCAAAAAGGAATGAAAAGTTGCTTTAAAAAGTAATTTGAAGTGATTATTTTATTTGTTTTTAATAGTATAAAGATGGTTGTTCCAAAAGCTCAAATACCTAAAAAAATACCCTTCCAAATAAAATCAGAAGGGTAGTGTTTGGGGAAATCGTTGGGTTATCCTTTATTGGGTATCCACGCTTCAAAAAACGCTTTTACCTTGTCGAAGTCATAGCCTTTGTCTTTTTCTAAAACGCCGCTTTCTTGGATGTGGATTTTCTTCCCATCGCTATCCAAAATAATGAAGAACGGATAGCCATACTTTTCGCCAGGTTTTAGGTATTTTGCAAAGACCTTTTCGTTTTTGTTATCTGGAGAATAGTTGAGGTGGTAATACACATAGTTGGCATCTACAAGGTTTTTCAGCTCGGGAGTAGTTTTCACATAATGATTAAACCTTAGACACCAGATACACCAGTTGCCTCCTGCCTGTATCATTACATTTTTGCCTTCAGCTTTGGCTTGTTTTAGGATTTCCTTTAGCTTAGCTTCGGCATTTTCGGCAGGGTTGTAAGGTTTTTCAAAACCAGCCTTTTCCTGTTCTAGTTGTTTCTTTCTCTGGGCAATGGCGGCAGCTTTTTCTTCTTCGGAAAGTGTTTTTTCAGTGGTTTGGGCATACGCCGAAACGGTGAATAGCATCATTGCTAATAGACCTATTTTTGATAATTGTTTTTTCATTTTAAGCATTATTTTTTTTCAAAGATAAAATTTTTGTATAAAAGTTAAAAAAGGGCGTTGTATTAATTGCTAAATTTGTGCCAACTTATGAAACTTCTTATTATCTTATTTAAAGCTGTATCCAAACTGCCTCTAAGCCTGTTGTATAGAGGGGCAGATTTTATATTTTTTCTCAATTATTATGTGGTGGGCTACCGCAAAAAGGTGGTGTATGAGAATCTTAGACGCTCTTTTCCTGAGAAAAAGGAAGCAGAACTAAAACAAATTCAGAAAAAATTCTTTCGCAATTTTTCAGATTATATTGTAGAAACAGCCAAGCAACTCACCATTTCCGAAACCGAACTGAGGGTGCGTGTGCAGCATATCAATCAAAAAGTGTTTTACGATGCCAAGGCAGAAGGCAAGAATGTGATTTTCCTTGCAGGGCATATTTTCAATTGGGAATGGATTTCGGCATTGGCTACGGTGATTCCTCAGGAGCATTGCTATCCGGTGTATAGAAAGGTGAACAATGATTTTTGGAACGGGCAGATAGAGGATATTCGCAATAGGTTTGGGAATCAGTCTATAGAAGATAAAGAGGTGCTGAGGCATATCTTACGCCATCAGAACGATGGCAACTCGGCGTATATGTTTGTGGCAGACCAATCGCCAACCTCCCATTTGGTAGATGAAGGGCTGGATTTTCTCCATCAGATGACCCCCGTTTTTGTGGGGTATGATAAGATAGCCACGCGTATGGATTTGGCTTTCGTCTACTGCGATATGAAGAAAGTAAAACGCGGGTATTATCAAGTAAATTATCACAGAATTTATCCAGATGGTGAGCGGTTTCAGCCATTTGAAGTCGTTCGGAAATTTCATCAATTATTAGAAAAAACCATTCAAAAAGCACCAGATAATTACCTTTGGTCTCACCGAAAATGGAAAAATAGCCATTTTGTAAAAACTAATATAAGCGAAAAATAATGACAGTTGCAATTGCGATATTAACTTGGAATGGAAAACATTGGCTTGAGAAATTTTTGCCCAATGTGCTTCAGCATTCCCAAGGGGCGGATGTCTATGTGATAGACAATGCTTCTACAGATGATACCCTTCCGTTTTTAGCGGAACATTTCCCGATGGTAAAGGTGATTAAAAATGATAAGAACTATGGTTTTGCAGCGGGATACAATGAGGGATTAAAACACATTGCTGCAGAGGTCTATTGCCTGCTCAATTCGGATGTGGAAGTTACAGAAGGTTGGCTTTTGCCTGTGCTTGATTGCTTTCAAAGAAATGAGAATATCGCTGCCGTACAACCCAAAATACTGTCTTATCATCACCGAAATCGGTTTGAATTTGCAGGGGCGGCAGGTGGGCAGATAGACCATTTGGGCTATCCTTATTGCAGAGGTAGGGTCTTTGATGTATGCGAAGAAGACCAAGGGCAATATGATGATGAGGTGGAGGTGTTTTGGGCATCGGGCTGTGCGTTCTTCATCAGAAGCCGAGATTTTTGGGAGGAAAAAGGTTTTGATGCGCGTTTTTTTGCCCATCAAGAAGAGATAGACTTATGCTGGCGATTGCAAAATAAAGGACGGAAAATTTTCTACACGTACCGCTCTGTAGTATATCACGTAGGAGGTGGCACACTCAATAAGCAAAATCCCCAAAAGACGTATCTTAACTTTCGCAACAATCTCTCTATGATGCTGAAAAATTTACCATTTCCACAGTTAGTTCCTCTGATATTTTTCAGGTTGTGTTTAGATGGCGTAGCAGGCATTCGGTTTGGAATTAAAGACGGGATTTCTCATCTTTGGGCGGTGGTACGGTCGCACTTTGGTTTTTACGCTCAAGTTCCCGAAACGTGGAAGCGGCGTGGGAAATATCAGATGAAAGAGTACTATCAAACCCGATGGTTGGTTTTTAAACATTTTTTGTCTAAGAAATAAATCTAAAAGGTTGAAGAAAAATGAATACCAATGTTGTTAAAAACTTTTCAAAAGTAAAACCAATAGCATTTCTCATTCCAATAGGGATTTTGCTACTCTTGTGGATTTACCTTTATCTGAATGATGGATTGTCGCAGGAAGGCTATATCCAAGTGCAGAAAGATTGGTTTTTAAAACTGAATGGCTGGCTGTCTCAGTTTCCTGATTTTCAAAACAATGCTACGCAAATGGGTGATGCACTGGTGTTTTTATCCATTTTGAGTGTTTTTGTGATTCTCACACCGAGGGTATGGGAAGCATTGATTTCGGGGTCTTTGGTATCTTTGGTGCTTTCTGCTGTTTTGAAAAAAATATTCTCTGTGCCAAGACCTGCCGCCGCCTTAGGGGAAGAGCATTGCGTGATTATCGGAAAGATTCTGAAAGGACACAATAGCTTGCCTTCGGGGCATTCCATCACGGCTTTTACCATCATTATGGTATTGCTATACGCTTTTATGCCTTCGCAGAGGTGGCTCCGCTGGCTATGGTGTGTAGGGATGCTGGTGCTGGGTGTGGTCTTTGTGTCTAGTAGGGTAGGCGTAGGGGCTCATTATCCTTTGGATACCTTGGTGGGTGCTTGTGTAGGCTTTATTTCTGCACTTTCTGGGATTTACATTTGTATGAAATCCAGATTTCTAAGATGGATAGAGCAGAAGAGGTTTTATCCGCTTTTCATTATTGCGTTTTCGGGAGGTTTGTTGGCTTTGATAAACAAAATGACTCAAGAGCATCTTTTAATCTACTATATTGCAGGGGTAGGATTGCTGGTGGCTCTTTATAAAATGATTTTAAACTATGTTAAAAAATAAAATACCTTTAACGCACTTTGCATTCATTCTTAGTGTGCTTACTTTTTTGTTTTTCCACTATCCATTTTTTCGATTTGTAGTAGAAAATGTAGGGGTGAAAAGTTTCAGTGGCGTGTTGCTTGTTGCCAGTTTGGTAGTGGTGATGCTAGTAGCCAATGCCTTTGCCTATTATCTGTTTCTTTTCATTAATAGGATTTTTGGAAAGGTTTTATTGGTGCTTACGTTCATTATCAATGCCATTGCATTCTATTTTGTGAATACCTATAGCGTGATTATTGATGAAAGTATGATTGGCAATGTATTTAATACCAATTATGAAGAGTCTAGCAGTTATTTTTCCTTAGGATTTGTATTGTATGTATTGCTTTTAGGAATTTTGCCAAGTATTTACATTGTCAAAGCCCGTGTGGAGCCTACTACCGTTAAGCGATTTTTCAAAACCATAGGGCTCGCTTTGGGATTTTTACTGCTTATGGCTTTCGTCAATGCGATGAACTGGCTTTGGATAGATAAAAACTCCAAAAAGTTGGGCGGTTTGGCAATGCCTTGGTCTTATTCTGTGAATACGGCACTGTATTTCAAGCATCAGAAAGAGAAGAATCAAAAAGAAATTTTATTGCCCAATGCCACTATTGGAGATGATGAAAAAAGCATTGTTGTTTTGGTGATTGGAGAATCTGCCCGAAGCCAAAATTTCTCGCTTTATGGCTATAAAAAAGATACCAATCCGCTGCTTTCTGCTACGGAAAATGTACACCATTTCCCTGCAACTTCTTGTGCTACATATACTACGGCGGGGGTTAAGTGTATTTTGGAACACGAAAACACGAGCGATTTATACGAAATACTGCCCAATTATCTCTACCGAAACGATGTGGAAGTGATCTGGCGAACCACCAATTGGGGCGAACCACCTTTGCACATCAAAAACTTTATGAACAAAGAGGCTTTGACGAAAAACTGCAAGGGGGAAGATTGCGGCTATGATGGTATTTTGCTTACGGGGTTGAAGGAGCAGATTGCCGCCAGTCCGAAGAATAAACTATTGGTGGTTTTGCATACCAGCACCAGCCACGGGCCTACCTACAGCAAGAAATATCCGAAGGCATTTGAGAAGTTTTCTCCCGTGTGCAATAGTGTAGAAGTAGCACAGTGTACATCGGAAGAGCTCATCAATGCGTATGACAATACCATAGTATATACAGATTATCTGCTGCACCGCGTGATAGAGGAGCTGAAGCACTTGCCAGAATACAAGAGTACAATGCTTTATGTGTCCGATCACGGAGAATCTCTCGGGGAGAAAAACCTCTATATGCACGGTTTACCGATGAGCTTGGCACCAAAAGAGCAGTACGAAATTCCGTTCATTGTTTGGACATCTGCCAATGCCAACAAAAAACTTAAAGCTAATGAACAACTCTCTCAAAATCACGTTTTTCATAGTGTTTTGAACTTCTTAAACATCAAAAGTCCTATCTATAAAGAAGAAATGAATATCTTTGAATAGTAATTTTTGAAAAAATATGATTAAAAGTATTATAAAAGGGATTGGACATTATGTCCCAGAACATATTGTTACCAATGAAGATTTGGCTCAAAGAATGACCACTAGTGATGAGTGGATTACGGAGCGAACGGGCATTAAGGAAAGAAGACATCGTAAAAATAGATATGACGCAGAGGAAACCACAGCTTATCTTGGTTTCAGAGCAGCGGAAAAAGCCATTGCCAATGCAGGACTTACCGCAGAGGATATAGACTATATCATTTTTGCAACATTGTCGCCAGATTATTATTTTCCAGGTTGTGGCGTGCAGCTTCAGGAGATGTTGGGATGCAATACTGTAGGCGCTTTGGATGTGAGAAATCAATGCTCAGGGTTTGTCTATGCAATGAGTGTGGCTAATGCCTTTATCAAATCGGGGGCGTATAAGAATATCTTGGTTGTAGGGGCAGAGATTCATTCGTTTGGATTAGACTTTTCAGACGAGGGTAGAGGGGTTTCCGTAATATTTGGTGATGGGGCAGGTGCTATTGTGCTTTCGGCTACAGAAGCTGAGGAGGCGGGGGATATTTTGGCTTTCAATATGCACTCCGAAGGAAAGTATGCTGAGGAACTTTGTGTAAAATTTCCTGGAACCAAATACGGCTGGAGCGATAGGTTGCTAAAAGAACCAGAAGCCATTACCAGTCAAGAGATTTATCCATTGATGAATGGCAATTTTGTCTTCAAGCACGCTGTAACGCGTTTCCCTGAAACGATGTTGGAAGCTTTGGAAAAAGCAGGAAAAACCATTGAGGATTTGGCTCTATTTATTCCACATCAAGCCAATTTGAGAATTGCTCAGTTTATTCAGAATAAGATGAATCTACCAGAGGAAAAAGTGTTTAATAATATCCAGAAATACGGCAACACTACGGCGGCATCCATTCCATTGGCTTTAAGCGAAGCCATTGAAAGTGGCGCAGTAAAGCGAGGTGACTTGGTATTATTATCCGCCTTTGGAAGTGGATTCACTTGGGGGTCTGTCCTTTTTGAGTTTTAGAAATGTTGGATTGGTGGTTTTGGTCTGTTCACAAGTCCAAAACCATCAACTGACAACCGACAACAATCAGCTAACATTAAGGTGTGAAAAACTACTATTACTTTCTTGGAATTGATTATAATGCTTCTGATGAAGACATTAAGAAAGCCTATCGGAAGTTGTCTATGAAATATCATCCTGATAAAAACGAGGGTGATGATTTTTTCGTAGAGCGATTTCGGGAAGTGCAGGAAGCTTATGAAGTGCTGATAGATGCCGAACGAAGAAAGATGTATAATGCCAGTTTTGAAAATGCTTTGAAAACACAGCGGAGTACTTTACCACCTGAAATACAATCTTTTTCCGTAGATAAAATACGAGTGAAGAAAGGAGAACCTATTACGATTTATTGGAAAACCACCAATGCCGATGTGGTGAAAATAATGCCATTTGGCTTGGAAAAACCTTCTGGTGAAAGAACATTTAAAATCACGGAGTTTAATGATGGGAAATTTCAGCTTTTGCTTCACGCCCAGAATACAATGCTCAGAAAAACCGTGGTAAAAGGGATTCTCATTACAGAACTGAAAAGTGGAGAAGTGCAGCACTCCACACCAGAAGCTCAAGGGAAATCCACCGAAAGTGCCAATGAATCTAAAATGTCCCTAAAAGTATTTTTATTGCTATTGGCTACGATTTTTATCCTTTTAGCAATGTACCTGATGTTAAACTCTTAGCGAAGACTTAGACGGGTTTATGCCATTTTTAATCTTCCAGGGCATTTTTTGCATCGTTTTCCTTTTTTAAACTTTTTGCAACATTTCTTTTTATCGCAATACAATGTCTCATTAGCCGAATATGCAGGAGCTAAAGGAGCTATCTTAAAGGGTGTTATGTTTGTAATCATACTGCAAATATAAAATCTATTTAGAATAAATACAAATAAAATTTTTAAATTTTTACTTTTTTTAGTAGGGGAAAAAATAGTGTTGCAGACCACTTTAAAAAATCGTACTTTTACGCATCGAAAATTTTAATTAAATCAAATAATTAAGTAATATATGAATACAACGCAGTTTGTAAACCGCCACATTTCTCTGAATGAAGCAGATACACACGCTATGCTAGAGAGAGTGGGCGTTTCTAGTATTGATGAATTGATATCACAGACCATTCCCAATGCTATTCGATTAGAGCAAGATTTAAACATCTCAGCACCTCTTTCGGAAAATGAAATGCTAGCACATTCTAAGGAATTAGCGAGCAATAATTTTGAGTTTGATACCTATATCGGTTTAGGGTATCACAATACCATTTTGCCGTCTGCTATCAAGAGAAATATCTTTGAAAATCCATCTTGGTACACGGCTTACACGCCTTATCAAGCGGAGATTGCCCAGGGAAGATTGGAAGCATTACTCAATTATCAAACCGTTATTACGCATCTTACAGGGTTGCCAATTGCCAACGCTTCATTATTAGATGAATCCACAGCGGCAGCGGAAGCGATGCATATGTTTTTTGGAAGTAGAACCAAAGAGCAAAAGAAAAATGCAAACAAATTTTTCGTTTCAGAATTGGTACTGCCACAGACTATCGCAGTACTAAAAACTAAAGCTGATGGTTTAGGCATCGAAATCGTGGTGGGAGACCATCAGACTTTTGCATTAGATGAGACTTTCTTTGGAGTTCTACTTCAATATCCTGGGAAGAATGGAGTTGTAATAGACTATACAGAAAACATCAAAGCTTATAAAGCCTTAGACCTTCAAGTGGCTGTAGCTTGCGACCCAATGGCTTTGGTAAAACTAAAATCACCTGCCGATATGGGCGCAGATTGTGCGGTGGGAACTTCGCAGAGATTCGGTATTCCGATGGGATATGGAGGACCTCACGCGGCGTTTTTTGCTTGTAAGGAAG
Source organism: Bergeyella porcorum (assembly GCF_042427575.1). NCBI lineage: Bacteria > Pseudomonadati > Bacteroidota > Flavobacteriia > Flavobacteriales > Weeksellaceae > Bergeyella > Bergeyella porcorum. Next base: position 9,040 of record NZ_JBHMFD010000022.1, on the reverse strand, counting down.
ATTATAAAAGAGATATTCCTGGAAGAATCATCGGGGTTTCCCAAGATATGTATGGTAAAAGAGCCCTTAGAATGGCTTTGCAAACCAGAGAGCAACACATTAAGAGAGAAAAAGCAACATCCAATATCTGTACAGCACAGGTACTACTAGCAGTAATGGCTGGGATGTATTGCGTATATCACGGGCCTAAAGGATTGGCATATATAGCAGACCAAATCCACTATAAGACTAATGCTTTGGCTAACGCATTGAAAGTCATAGGCTATGATGTAGTAGAGGCTCCGGTATTTGATACAGTGAAAATCAACATCAGCGAAGAGGAGAAAGTGAAGCTCGTGCAGCTGATGAAGGATAGAAAAATTAACCTTAATGCTTTTACCGAGGGTATCATAAGTGTTTCTATCAATGAAACTACCACTTTGGATAAGCTTAATTATCTATTGGAAGCTTTTGCAAGTTTCAAAGGAAAGCAAGCCTTTAAACTAGAGCTGAAAGAAGAATACAGTATTCCACAAGATTTGCTAAGAAAAGATGAAATCTTAACGGAAGAGGTTTTCAATAAATACCATACCGAAACCGAGCTGATGAGATACATCAAACGATTGGAAAGAAAAGACTTGTCTTTAACCCATTCTATGATTTCTTTAGGTTCTTGTACGATGAAGCTGAATGCGGCTACGCAAATGTTGCCACTTTCTTGGGGCGAGTGGGGTAATATCCATCCATTTGTACCTGTGGAGCAGGCAGCAGGCTACCAAACAATGATTAGAGAATTAGAAAAAGACCTTTCTGAAATTACAGGTTTTGCGGGAACTTCTCTTCAGCCAAACTCTGGAGCTCAGGGGGAATATGCAGGGCTAATGGTCATCCGTGAATACCACAAATCTAGAGGGGAAGGTCATAGAAATATTGTTTTGATTCCACAATCGGCTCACGGAACCAACCCAGCTTCGGCAGTTCTTGCGGGAATGAAAGTGGTAGTGGTGAAAAACCTTGAAAATGGAGAAATAGATGCTGAGGATTGGAAGGCAAAAGCGGAATTGCATAGAGATAACCTTTCTGCAGCAATGATTACCTATCCATCTACTTATGGCTTCTTTGATGCTAATATTAAGGAGATTATCAAAATCGTTCACGATAATGGCGGTCAAGTATATATGGATGGGGCTAATATGAACGCTCAGGTAGGCTTCACCAGTCCAGGAAATATTGGGGCAGATGTTTGTCACCTCAATCTTCATAAGACCTTTGCTATTCCTCACGGAGGAGGTGGCCCAGGGGTAGGTCCTATCTGTGTAGCAAAACATTTGGTTCCGTTTTTACCTTCTAACCCGAATGTGAAAGTAGGAGGTAGCGAAGCATTGGATGGTATTTCTGCGGCACCTTATGGGTCTGCATTAGTGCTTAATATTTCTTATGCTTACATCAAAATGCTGGGCACAGAAGGGTTGAAAAAATCCACAGGACACGCTATTTTGAACGCTAACTATTTGAAGGAAGTATTAGCAGAGCATTATCCTATTCTTTATCAGAATGAAAACGGAAGGGTAGCACACGAGTGTATTGTAGATTTCCGCCAGTTTAAAACCTTTGGAATAGAAGTAGCTGATGTGGCAAAACGACTGATGGACTATGGTTTCCACGCTCCTACGGTATCTTTCCCAGTAGCTGGTACTTTGATGATAGAGCCTACGGAATCTGAAAGTAAAGAAGAAGTAGATCGTTTTGCAGAAGCTCTTATCAGTATTAAGAAAGAAATAGATGAGGTGGTAAATGGTGAAGCTGATGCTGCTAACAATGTCCTGAAAAATGCACCGCACACTGAGCAAGTTGTAATTTCTGATGCTTGGGACAAACCATACAGTAGAGAGAAGGCGGCTTATCCGCTAGATTGGGTGCGTGAGCGTAAGTTCTTTGCTTCCGTTTCTCGTGTAGATGAAGCGTATGGCGATAGAAATTTGGTTTGTACTTGTGAGCCAATAGAAGCTTATATGTAAGCAATATATTTTAAAATGATTTTTAAGAGAAGCTGTCCGAAAAGTTTTGGACAGCTTTTTTTGATGATCTGTTACGCTTTGCGGGGGAGAGCAGCAAATCGATACCGCCTTGTTTGTATTCCTTAATCCAATTGAGCAGGGTTTTTCTCGTCACACCAAGGTGGGTGGCAACTTCTTCCAATTTTTTATATTGGTCTGACTTGATAAGAATCAAACTTTCTAAGCGTTTAGACAGTTTGTATCCTCTCACCTTAGGTATGTAACTCTTAAGCTCTGCTAGGCTCTCTTTTATCTCAAATGCTCTCTTTCTTCCCATATACGAATACACAAAAATAAGTAAAATAAAAAGGTTCAAATGGTATAACATTTGTTCGTTTAGAAAAAAAACTGTCTTAACAAAAAAGGAGAAATTGAAGATTTGCAGTGTGTAAACTTTCAATTTCTCTTTTAAATGGGTATTTTGAGATTACTTGTTATTGTTTTTCATTTATTAACTTCAAAGCGTATTCTAGACAAACATTTTCGTTGTTCATAAATTGTTTTATTGTTGGGATAACTTCATAATGTGGTTTTACTCCACTTCCAAAAGGTAATTTTGGCTCAACATTCATTACAAATTGTAAAGCTGGAATTGAAATAGTGATTTTTGAATTTGGTAATGTTAGCTCTTTACTATATCCACTTGTATTTCCATAATACCCACCTCCTGTTTCTTGTCCTATAAATGTAGCTAACCCTCGTGAATACATCATATTCGAAAATTCACTTGCACCAGAATAAGTAATAGGGCTAATAATTACATAAACATCACCTTTAAATTTGTTTTTAGGTTCTTTTTTATATGCCATAAGCCCAAGACCTATATTACTTCTTCTCTCAAGACTCCCATCTTTCATTTTCTTATTTGCAAAAATCCTTTCAAAAAAACCAAATGTCTTTAGCATTATTGGTTTATCTATTCCGTTATCAAGTATTGCTTTTTGAGTTTTCACTCTAACTTTTGTATATTTTTGATAATTTTCACCAAAATATGAGTACAATAGACCTTCGTTTCCTTCTGTTCCACCCCCGTTTTTACTTATATCAACGATTAGATTTTTAATATCATTTTCTTTTATTTTAGAGAAACTATTTTTTAAGAATTTTTTCAATGATTTATATTTGCTCCCTTCTTTAATCCTAGAATTATCGAATGTCTCAATAGCTATATATGCGGTCTTTGAATCAATAACTTTGAATTGTAAAGGTTCATTATTTATTTTTTCTTCAGATTTATTAGAATATTTTTTTAAATGGTCATTAATTTTACTAATGGGCAATGAATTGATTGTAACAATTTCAGTAATATTCTTAAATTTCACATTGTAATTTTCAACAACTCCATAATAGTAATAATAGTATTTTGAAAAGTTAAAACCTCTCAAATCACTGAATTTTACAGTTTTGATATAACCATCAGAAGCAAAGAGATTTCCAATTTTAAAAGCAATTTCCTTGGGTGTTTCCCCATTTATTTCTTCGATTTCAAGCATTTCTATTTTTTCAGAATTATCTGATAAGTTTTGAATACAGTAAAGTTTCTCCCCTAAAAAGACAACTGTCAAAGGAAAAAATCGAATATTCTCATTTTTGTTAGTTTCTTCTCTAATATTTTTTGGTAAAGAAATGTCCGTATGGTCTTCTCTTGTTAATGAGACCAAGGGAGCAATTATTTTATGGAACTCAAGAATATTTAAGTCGTCAGAAATTTTTGTTTTTGCATTTTGAAAGGCTAAATCTACACTATCTTTGGGCGTGTACCAATACATACCTGAGTAAAATTTATCCAACCCTTGATACAATAACTCCAAATCTCTATGAAGTTGTTCTTTTTTTATCTTAGGAAATTCTCCAAAATTTTGAGAAAATACAGTTTGCGTTGAAATTATAATTAATAAGATTTTTATTACTATTTTCATTGATAGAGCTTTGAGGAATAATTGTCTACAATAGGCTATTTATACTACCAAATATACAAAATTCCAATTATTCTTTACATCTGATTTATTAGCACTAATTCCTCTTAATAAATAAACAAAAAAAATAAATTGTAAAACATTTCGAAGTTTCCAAAAATTGAGAATATTTAGTACAAATGCTCAATAAAAAATTTCATTTTACGATTTTGTTAGTACTTTGTATGCGTTCGTGTTATTTTAGTCAAGTTTGTAGAATTTTCGAAAAAGCCTCTCTTGAAAACAACGATTATTGATTATTTTCAATATTTTTAATTACAAACTCCAAGGCTTTTTCAGGTTTAACTTCTTGGTCGGGTTTTACGCCGTTCCAATCTTCTGGTTTGGCTCCTTCATTTACAAACTTTACGCTTGATACATATAATCTCAGGTTAGAATTTGGTAATTCATTTTCAACAGAATCACCATAGCAAACAACCCAACCTCCTGTCTCTGTTCCTATTATTTTTCCAATATGATAAGCTTTAATGGTTTGTGCAAAATCACTTGCTGATGAATAAGTTACTCTACTTGTCAATAAAAATAAATTCCCGTCAAACCGATTTTTATGTTTTTCTAACTTTGTAGTGTTTTTTGCATAATGAGCAATTGTTACTTTCCCTAATGGCTCATTTAAAACTCTATCAATTTGATTCAAATACAATGAATCATTCAAAGAATAATTGTTTTTATTTTTCAAAATTTCTTCTTTTTCTGCCTTGATTTTATTGAGAACCTGATTACTTATTTTAATCAAGGTATTATCAGAATATTGTCTAAAATCTGTCCTTGCAAGATATTGCAACAAAACATCTCCAACCGAAGAATTTCCACCCCCATTTTTTCTAATATCAATAATTAAATTCTTAATATTTTTATTTTTAATCTCAGTAAAAGTTGAATCCGCAAAAATCTTCATTTTATCTGGATTTGAAAAAGAATTAAAATCTATTATCGCAGTACTAATTTTAGGAATAATTTCTAATGTATAAGGCTCTTTAGAATAATTTGTGGAGTTTTTTCTATAAAATTCATCTTGAGCAATAAAATCAATCTTTTTTTGAAATTTAGTATTTTTGATTTTATAGGTAATTTTGCAAGACTCTTTTAATCCTAAAACAGTATGAATTAAAAAGCCAAAATCATAGGCTATCCATTCTGCTTTTGTCTGCTTATCTTCTCCAGAAATATATTTAACCAATTCAGAAACAATTTTTTGTGAGGAAACACCATTAATACTTGTTATTTCTGTATTTTGAGGAATTTCTCCTTGTTTTTCAATAATCTTTATATAAGGCTTTTTTAAAGATGTTACCACAGCAAAGGGGAAAACTTTTGGATTTATTTTGTAAAATTCATCGTAGGGAATTTCTAAAAAGGTATGTCCATCCTCAATTTTAGCAACTGTTGGTGCAATATATTTCCAAAATTCAAAAATATCTTTATCTTCTTTTAAGTTTCTCTTTAATTCTAGAATTTCCTTATCAAAATCTTTTTTTGGAAATTTATAATACGGATTAATATGGATTTCGTTAATGTTTTTAACCAAACTATCTATATCTGACTTCATTTGTGAAACAGTTATTTTCTTTTGTTGTCCAAAAATATTTGTAAAACTAAAAGCTAGAATAAATTGAAATAATAATATTTTCTTCATCTTTATTGATTATTTTCGATTTTTTACAATTACCTAATTTGTTCGTACAACACCTCTCAAATATACAAAATTCCGTATATCCCATACATCTGGTTTTTATATGTTTTTTACTTGTATATTTGCGACATGTTTATAAAATAGCATAAATTGAAAGCTATAAAAACAAAATAACTATTATAAAATATTATTTTTCTATTAATGTTAGAACCTTTCAGTATCATTTTAGCACTCTTTGTGCTGATTTCGCTCTTGGTAATGCTAAGCGACAAGATAAAAGTAGCTTACCCTATCCTATTGGTTTTCGCAGGATTAGCTCTTTGTTTTATTCCCAATACACCTCAGGTGAAAATAGACCCCAATCTTATTTTTATCATTTTTCTACCGCCGTTGCTCTACGAGGCGGCTTGGGCAAACTCGTGGAAAGAGATTTACAAATGGCGTAGAATCATTGGGAGTTTTGCTTTTATTGTGGTGTTTCTCACAGCCGTTGCCGTGGCAATTGTTACCAATTGGTTGATTCCTGGTTTTCCTTTGGTATTAGGTTTTTTGCTGGGCGGTGTGGTATCGCCACCCGATGCGGTGAGTGCTGGAGCTATTCTCAAATTTGTGAAAGTACCAAAGCGTATTGCTACCATTTTGGAAGGTGAAAGTTTGTTTAACGATGCTTCTTCACTCATCATTATGCGTTTTGCTTTGATTGCCGTTAGCACAGGGCAGTTTATCTGGCAGCAGGCAATGACGAGTTTTGCGTGGATGATTTTCGGAGGTATTGGCATCGGGATACTCATTGCGTTTGTCTTTTCTTTTGCACATAAAAGATTGCCTACCAATGCCAATATTGATGTGATTTTCACGCTTGTGGCTCCTTATATCATGTATATTGCAGCGGAAGAATTACACGCTTCGGGGGTAATGTCTGTCGTATGCGGAGGGTTGTATTTGTCTAATGTGCAATACAGTTTTTTAGATAGTTCGTCTCGTATTCAAGGAATTGCCGTATGGAAGAGTTTTACCTTTTTGCTCAACGGGATGGTGTTTTTGCTCATAGGGCTAGATATGCCAGAGATTATGTCGGGACTTCGCACAGACGGCATCGATTTTTGGAAAGCCACAGGATACGGACTGGTAGTAACGGTGGTGCTGATTATCGGGAGGTTATTAGCAGCCTACGGAGCCATTTTCGTTACCAAAATAATGAGCAACTTTATCACCGTAGCCGATACGCGAACCGATTTTAAAGCTCCTGCCGTAGTCGGCTGGGCAGGAATGCGTGGGGTGGTGTCATTGGCGGCAGCTCTTTCTATTCCTCTCACGCTGGAAGATGGCAGTGCATTTCCGTTTCGCAGTTTGATTTTGTACATCACCTTTGTGGTGATTTTGGTTACATTGGTTTTCCAAGGGCTTACGCTGCCTTATCTGATTAAGGTTTTGAAACTGAAAGACTATAACGACCATATTTCGGAAGAAGAAACCGAAAACATCATTTTCCAAACCATTCGCAAAGCTACGCAGGAGTTTATAGAATCAACACCCGACCATAGGTGCCAAAATCCGCAACTAAAAAGAATAGCGGATTTTTGGCTAAAAGATATGGAAGATGAAAACCAAACCGAACGCCTAATGTCTGAAGAAACAAAAGAGATTTTGAGCGAGTTGATAGAGTATCAACGCTCGGCATTGGTTGGGCTAAACAAAGAACGCAAAGACATAGAGGAAGAAATCATCCGTGAGTATATCTACCGTTTGGACTTGACAGAACAGAGAATGAGGTGATGCCTCTCTTTTAATATTACTCTCTGTAATCTTCCACTTTTGAGTGTTACCAAAAGTGGGAGGATTACAAGTTTTTTATTTATTAAAGAATTTTCCAGCAAATAAAAAATTCGTTTTTGGCGGAATAGAAGCACAAACTTTCAATTTTGTACTTTAGCCCCGCTTTTGGCAATACAATGTTATGCGAAGTTTTTATTTTTGATAATTTTGAATAAATTTTTCCCCAATAAATATTGCGAATTTTTTCAATTCCGATGTTGTAAATTCAACTTCAAAATCTTTAATTCCAGCACTATTGTGATTCCAAATACGAATTCCTTTCCAATGTTCATTATCACTTGTAGCCATTAAATTTTGATGAGCAATCCCATTTCGTAAAAAACGTATAAACTGTTTTAACGTAAGGTTTTTTATTTGTTCAAATTTGTCAATATTTAATGTGTTTTGAATCTTTAATACGCTGTCTAACTGATTTATTAAAGACTTCTTATTAATTTCTTCTTTTATTTTTTTATTCATCGCATTAATATTCAGAATCGCAATAGTTTTCGGTATAAAAGGAATTATTTCTTCATTTAATAATTTTGTTTTCGAAAAATATTCTTCATTTTCAATATTTTCATTAGTTGCAATAATCAAACCTAAAAGACAATTCAATAAAAAAGTAACTTCAAGTTTTTTTAATTTCATTTCTTCAAATGAATTATTTACTAATAATAAAGTTCTTTCTACAAATTCTATGGGATATTCTTTAGTTATCATTATTTGAATAATTTTATGATACAATAAAATTTTAGTATCTTAAATTGTCCTTTATTGTGTTATTAGCTCTAGTTCTAACATGTCCTTCTACAACAGTACCATTTGATTTTTCGTAGGCTCTCACATCAATCAAGTCTGGATTGTGATTTGGGTTAATATCATTAATAATATTATACTCAGGTTTTGATAATTCAATTTTATTTTTTATTGCTTCATATTCTTCCAATACTTTTGACGTGTAATCAGGTCTATTATTCCAGTAATTAACCTCATTTTCAATTAATATTTTTTCAATTTCAAGCCTTAGGAGTTGTTTCATTTGATAATCATAAATTGTTTGATAGTTATTTTCAATTTTAGGTGTGCTATCAATGTTAAAATTGGAACTATCTATGAAGTATTCACTTTCAATAAAATCATTTTGATTTATTGAGTCTAAAAAAACTTCGTCTGGCTCATTTGTATTTTCAGTAACATAGTTTTGGTTCAAATTATTTAACGAATCTAAATTTACTGGGTACGAAATTTCATTCTTTTGTTTATTACAACTTATAGATAATAATATTAATGTGATGGAAAAATATTTCAACATAATCTGTATTTTAAAATTGCTGCTAATAACGCCCAAATATACGAACATTCGTTTATTTTGCACAAATATATTGTGCATTTATTTTATTTACATCACTGTATAATATTAATTAACAGTTTCTTTCCAAAGTAGAGCGTTTTTATTTCCACCTTACGGAAAACTTCTTTCATTTTGCAAAGAAAACTTTCCATCAAAACAAAATCAGCATCTTATATTATTTTTTTTACTATATTTGGGTGATTAATCTTTTAATATTTAAGCTTAT
>NZ_JBHMFD010000021.1:0-768 GCF_042427575.1 Bergeyella porcorum | reverse complement strand
AACCAAAAGCCTGCACCAATGGAACGCCTGCACTGGTGAACCCCTTGACCTTATCAGAACCAAAAGCCTGTACGAGTAAGACCCCGAACCCTTGCAGCTCGTGAACCCTTGACCCTATCAGAACCAAGAACCTGTACGAGTAAGAACCCGAACCCTTGCAGCTCGTGAACCTCTTGACCTCATCAGAACAAAGAACCTGCACCAATGGAACGCCTGCACTGGTGAACCCCTTGACCTCATCAGAACAAAGAACCTGCACCAATGGAACGCCTGCACTGGTGAACCCCTTGACCTTATCAGAACAAAGAGCCTGTACGAGTAAGACCCCGAACCCTTGCAGCTCGTGAACCTCTTGACCTCATCAGAACCAAAAGCCTGTACAAGTAAGAACCCGAACCCTTGCAGCTCGTGAACCTCTTGACCCTATCAGAACAAAGAGCCTGCAGGAGTAAGAACCCGAACGCCTGCACTGGTGAACCCCTTGACCTTATCAGAACAAAGAGCCTGTACGAGTAAGACCCCGAACCCTTGCAGCTCGTGAACCCCTTGACCCTATCAGAACCAAAAGCCTGCACCAATGGAACGCCTGCACTGGTGAACCCCTTGACCTTATCAGAACCAAAAGCCTGCACCAATGGAACGCCTGCACTGGTGAACCCCTTGACCTTATCAGAACAAAGAGCCTGCAGGAGTAAGAACCCGAACGCCTGCACTGGTGAACCCTTGACCCTATCAGAACCAAAAGCCTGTACGAGTAAGACCCCGAAC
>NZ_JBHMFD010000020.1:0-43045 GCF_042427575.1 Bergeyella porcorum | reverse complement strand
TATTTTTTGTAATGTGATGATTGACAATGAAAAAAATATACAACTGTATGATTGTACGATGTACAAAGTACAATGATACAATGGGCAATGATACAATGGGACAGTGGACAATGACTGTTGTGTCTTGTAATGCTTTACCAAACTATCGAGGTTTAATGTCGCTGTAAAGCTGACATCAAATAAAAAAGGACGATAAGAATCGTCCCTATTATAATGTATTTAAAACCTTACGGCATTTGTTGATAAATGGCAGCGAGAAACTGTGCATAGGATTTTTCTAAAACAATAATGTCTCCCGACTTCAGATTGAGCATTCCTGCTCCTGCTCCATCGCCTCGGAAACCCGCTCCCTTCAATAAAAAATATTGGGCTGGCTGTGCTTCCTTATAAGCCAAACGAATGCGAGAACCTAAAAAACCGCCCGTGGCAAGGGGATAATCTTCCCCAGGCTGCAAATGAAACTGATAGTATGTGCGAGAGGGAAGCGTTATTGATTCATCCTTCAACTTAAACTTAGTGGCTTTATGGGAAGAAGAAAATATATAGACTGTATTATGGTCTTGGTAGTGAAAATCCGAAGTGTAATAGAGATTGATATAATAATGTGAGGGATTAAATACCTTGTCTCCTCCATCTATACGCTCTTCTTTCTTTATAGAAAAACTATTGGCACCAATGGTTTTTGCCTTTTGATAAACTTGACTGAACACTGCTGCATCATCGCTGGAAAAACCTTGCACCTCTACTTCTCCTAAATATTGAGCATCTATGGTATCTGTGACTTGATAGAAAAACTTATCCTTATTATCACTGATTTTAATGGCTTTGCTCAAAGTAATGTATTGTGCAAAAGCAAAATGAATCACAAATACGAAAATGGCAGAAAGTGTGGTTTTCATCTATTGTTTATTTTCTTTTAAAATCGTGACGCAATCTTGCAAACTATGTTCCCAATGTTTTGGTTCTATTTTATAGACCGCTTCTATTTTATCCAAAGCCATTGTGCTTCTTGCCGGTCGCTTTGCTGGTGTAGGATATTCCTCTGTGGTAATGGGATGAAGCCTGATGCTAGACCCTGAAAATGCTGCTATTTTTTCAGCAAAATGAAACCAAGTGGTCTCAGGATAATTAGAAAAATGGAAAATACCAAAGGTTTTAGACTCTTGCTCGATGATGTGCATTATCGTTTCTGCTAAATCATTAGCATTGGTAGGCTGCCCGTATTGGTCGGCAACGATATTGAGCTCCTCTTTTGCCTCAAACAACGATAGCATTGTTTTTACAAAGTTTTTATTGAACTCCGAATAAAGCCAAGAGGTTCTGATGACAATGGTATGAGGGTTTTCTTCTAATGCCAACTCTTCTCCTTTTCGCTTAGACGCCCCATAAACCCCAAGGGGATTGGTAAAATCATCCTCGCTATAAGGGATATTGGTGTCGCCATCAAAAACATAATCTGTAGAGATATGGATAAGGGTTACTCCGTACTCCTTACACACACGAGCTAACTTTTCCACCCCAAAGGCGTTCACCTCAAAGGCCTTTTCCGTTTCTTGCTCTGCTAAATCTACTGCTGTATAGGCAGAGGCATTGATGCAAAACTGAGGTTTCAACTCGGAAATATAATCTTCCAAAGCCGATTCATCTGTGATATCCAGCGTAGCAGAATCTGTAAAATCAAATGTATATTGGGTAGCGTATTGTGGGGCTAATTTTTGTAAACAATTGCCCAATTGCCCATTACCTCCTATTACTAATATTTTTTTCATCTTGTTTTTATTTAGCCAATTTATTTTGTCTTCTTAGAAACTCTGCTCTGCTTTGGAATGTTTTCTGCTCCAAATCTACCAAAAGATGCCCAAACTGCTCCAACAATTCTGCTGGTTGGCTTTCGGATTTTCTGGTTTTAAGATTGAAATAAATCACGGTAATCCAAAGAACAGCATAGATGGTTTGCTCATCTTCGCTTTTCATCAGAATTTCTACTTTAGAAATGCGGTCGCTCAGCTCTATTGTTTTGCTGGAAATCGCTACTTTAGAATTGTATCTTACTTCTTTCAGATAGGCGATTTCGTTTTGAATGGCAATCCAAGTGCAACCTGTACGGCGGGTGTATTCTTCATAGGTGAAACCATAGAACTGCTCTACATGGTCTTCTCTTGCATTGAGCATATACTCTAAATACTTCACATTATTGAGATGCCCTATAGGGTCGCAATCACTGAAACGGACTTTTACTACCGTTGATATTTCTTTTTCCATTGTGCAAAAATAAAAAACCACTCTAAATAAAGAGTGGTTTTGAATGATAATATTTGTTAATATTAAAGCCCTAATTCTTTTTTCACAGCTGCGGTAGCATCAGCTCCGTTTTTGTAGATAAGTCCAGCGTTATTAGCATCAAAGATCAACTCCCATCCGTTAGCAGTTGCTACTTTTGACACAGCATCATTAAACTTCTTTTCGATTGGTGCATAGGCAGCATCTGTCTTCTCTCCCAAGTCTTTCTGAGCGGCTTGCTCCATCTGAGCGATATTTTGCTGAAGTTTTTGTAATTCTGCATTTCTTTGCTCATTCACTTGTTGAGTTTGCTTTGGTGCTTCTTCTGCATATTTTGCATATAATTCTTGAGCTGATTTCATTTGTTTTTCAATCTCTGCTCTCTTAGCATTAGACAGTGCCAATAGTTGCTCATCTGCTTTTTTCTTTTCTGGCATTAGGTTAAGAATCCCAGCTACATCTAGAGTTGCTACTTTCTGAGCTTTTGCTACACCTACTGCTGCGAACATCATTACCGCTGTAAATAATACACTTAGTTTTTTCATAATAGAATTTTAGTTTAAATTGTTTTTAATTGTTAATCTTTTTATTTCTTTTTTGTATTAGGTGTTTTTCCTTCTGGCTTGATGAGTAAGTCTAAGACCTTATCGGTATAGTCGTACCTTTTTTCTAGGAATAGCACACTAATGTTATTACTTTTATCAAGAACTATGCCCAAAGCATTTTTTTCTGAAACGGTTTTAATGGCGTTCCATATTTGGTCTTGGAAAGGTTTGGTAAGATTGGCTCTTACTTTGGTTAATTCTCCATCTGTTCCAAAACGATTGGTGATTAATTCTTTTATTTTCTTATCCAACTCTTGTACCTCTTGTTCTCTTTGCTTGTAGTGGTCGCCTACAAGGAGAACTTTCTCATTTTCAAAAGCTGTTTTCTTGGTTTCATATTCAGATTGCAATTTCTGAACTTCCTCTTCCCACGCCTTAATCTGAGCGTTTAGCCTTCCTTCTGCTTCTTTATACTGAGGTAGTTTAGAGAGGATATAATTGGTATCTACCACGCCTATTTTCTGTGCAAAGGTAAACCCTGAAAGCAAAAATACTACTAAAAATGCAAATTTAAAACTTTTCATACTTGTAAGCAATTATAATGTTTGGTTCATTAAGAAGTGTGTTTTCCATCCAGATGGTTCGCTAGAGCCAAGAGTGCTATCGAAGCCATAAGCAAAATCAAACCCGATAAGCCCAAAAGCCCCCATATAAACTCTAATCCCCAGACCAACAGAGCGTCTTAGCTGGAATGGATTATAAGAACCCCAAGAGTTCCACGCATTACCACCTTCTGCAAAAGTCAATGCATAGATTTTAGCCGTTTGATTCATAGAGATAGGGTACCTTAGCTCTGCAGCAAATCTATTGTAAATGGTAGCTCCTCCGTAAGGGGTAATATCGTATGGCGTACCAGAAGTGTATCCCGTTTGTGAGGCATTCTCATATCCACGAAGTGGGATAAGCTCTCTACCATCAAACCTACCTCCAAAGAGGCCCGTACCTCCCATATAGAATCTCTCAAATGGTGGTGCTCCCAGCTCCTTGTTATAACCACTCATAAAGCCCATCTCCGCAGTAGTTCTTAGGACTAATTTTCCTATTACTGTATTGTAGGTATCTGCCTTGAACTTCACTTTGTAAAACTCCATCCACTCATATTTATCCGTAGGTTTCATTGTAGAGTAATCTTTTTTATTCCACAAAGAATATGGTGGCGTGAATTTCACTGAGGCTTCCAAATTAGACCCCGTGGTAGGGAATATTGGGTCAAAACCTGCGGAGTTTCTACTCAATGCTACATTGAAGGAGAAGTTTTTTGCCGAGCCGTAGTTTTCCGTAGTATCTCCAAATTGGAATGGATAGTTCTGAAACTTATAACTCTGATACTGAACTCCCGTGTAAAGCGAGAACCAATCATCTGGCCAGCTCAATCTCCTATTAAGCCCCGCTGTAAGAGAGAGTATGTCTAGTTTCATATCAGCTCCGTATTGGTCTTTATAATTTACCTTAGAATAGTTGGCTCCTACAGAAAGTGCCGTAGGTTTGCTTCCAAATAGCCAAGGCTCCACAAAATTGATACCATAATTTTGGAAAAACTGCCCTGCTTGTGCTTGGATAGAGAAGGTCTGCCCATCTCCTTGTGGTACAGGTCTAAAGTCTTTAAACTTCAAGAAATTTCTTAGGGAAAAGTTGTTGAAAGTTAATCCCAAAGTTCCTATAAAAGAGTTTCCTCCGTATCCTGCCTGAAGCTGTACTTGAGAAGAGCCTTTCTCTACCACTGTCCAATGGAGGTTCACTGTATTATCTTGCGGATTAGGCTGTACATCTTGCCCTATCTGCTGAGGGTCAAAATAGCTAAGCCCTGCCAAGGTAAAGTAAGTTCTTTTGATAGAGGATTTGGAAAACAGTTCCCCTGGTTTGGTTTCTAAAGACCTGAGGATAACGTGGTCGTGTGTAGTGGTATTTCCAGACCAAGTAATTCTATTCCAAGCTGCTTTCTCTCCTTCATTGATTCTGATTTCCAAATTAATAGAATCTCCCACTACAGATTTTTCCACTGGTGTTACTTGCGAGAAGAGGTAACCATTGTTCAGATAAAGGGATTTGATATCCGAGTCATCTTCCTTACCACCATCTTCGCCCACTTTCTTATTAAACCCTACGGCATCATAGATATCGCCTTTTTTATAACCCAATAATTTATGTAATACCTCAGTAGAATAGCTGGTATTTCCCAAGAAAGTAATATCACCAATGTAATATTTTTTACCTTCGTTCAGTTTTACATTGATTTCGTAATTGTTTTTAGGATTTCTCCACACCGAATCTGAAACAATAGCCGCATCTCTAAATCCTAAGGACTGATAATAATTAATCAGATTACGCTTGTCTTCCTCGTATTTTTCTTTCACAAAGCGAGATGGCTTTAATATCCCACCAATACCAAATCGTTTTTGTTTGGTCTCTTTAAACCCTTTCTTTTTCAGTTTTCCCGAAGAAACGGAATGATTTCCTTCAAACGCGATACGGTCTATCTTGATGCGTTTTCCTTTATCTACCTCTATGGTCCAATCTATCATATTGGGGTCATTGCCATTAGCTTTTTCTTGGATAGAAATTTTGGCATCAGCAAATCCTTTTTTGATGTAATCTTGTGGGATTTTAGATTGGAGAGAAGCCCGCAGGTCATTGGTAATTTTAGTTCCTGGTTTTAGGTTGTTATCTTTTACCAGTTTTTCCTGCTTACTTTTATTCATTCCCTTTCCTGTGAACTTTACCTCACCTAAGTCTTTCAAATCCTCTAAGCGAAATCTGAGCACCACCTGTTCTCCTTCTATGCTTTCCACATATACCTCTACTACGGAGAATGCATTTTGCTCCCATAGTTTTTTGATGGCATTGCTGATTTTCATTCCAGGGATTTCCACTTTTTCATTTTTGGTAAGTCCTGAAAATCTCATCACCTGAGCGGGTGAATATTTTTTCACGCCATCTATCACGATGTCTTTGAGGATGTAGGTTCCGGGCTGGTTTTGCATCGCGGCAGTGGTAGCCTCTGGTACATTCGTAGGTACTGGTGTTTCCTGAGCATAGAAATATGCCGAGGCTGCAAACATCACAATGGGTATGAATTTTAATTTCATTGTCTAAATATCGTAAGTTTCTAAACTTTTATTAATTCTCTTGGAGCTGTTCGCTCGTTTTGCCATATCGGCGTTCTTTATTTTGGTAATCTACAATACATTTGAAGAAAACCTCTTTATTGAAATCTGGCCAAAGGATATCTAAAAACTGAAGCTCTGCATAGGCTATTTGCCAGAGTAAAAAATTACTGATTCTAATCTCTCCACTGGTTCTTATCATCAAGTCCACTGGTGGAAAGTCTTTAGTGTAAAGATGCTGTTCAAAAACGGCTTCATCTATGGCATCTGCATCCAGCTCTCCCGCTTTTACTTTTTGGCTGATTTGTTTCACGGCACTAAGGATTTCCTTTTGTGAGCCATAGCTAAGGGCTAAAATTAGGTTACCTTTGGTATTATGCTTGGTGAGGTCTATCAGATTGTTCAGTTGGTCTCTTACCAACTCTGGTAAAGAATCTATATCCCCTATCACGTGCATTCTAAGCCCTTTGGTATAGATTTCTTCCGCCTCTTTCAGTAAGGTCTCTGAGAGCAGCGACATCAGGGTATCTACCTCATCTTTTGGTCTATTCCAGTTTTCTGAAGAAAAAGTATATAGGGTAAGGTAAGGGATATGGATTTCATTGCACGCATTGATGGCGTCTCTCACCGCTTGGATAGCGTTTCTATGTCCATAGGTTCTCTCCTCCCCTCGGGATTTCGCCCATCTTCCGTTCCCATCCATAATGATGGCAACGTGCTGGGGTAGATTCTGAATGTTTATGTCTTCTTTATAGCTCATATTTTATTAATCACAATAGCACGGTGGTCTCCCGAAAGAATAGGTTAAACTAAGAGTAACGCTATTAATCCAGTCTTTGGAATTGGTATTACCGTAGGTGTTTTCGCTTACATAAGTATCTGCCCTCTCTCTGGCAACAGCAATATAGGGGTCTTCTTGGAGCAGAGAGCGATTGGTATTAGAATTGGTAATATCTCTATTATAGGTAAGTCTTACATCACTATTGTTAATGGTACTATAATCTATTCCATCTGAGAATGTAGGCTTGAACATCAGCTCACCAGAAAGAGCCCAATTGTAATTAAATTTGTACTTTAATCCTACTCCAAAAGGCACTGCCAATGTTAGTTTATTAGCGTAGGTACGCTCTGGCGTTGTGGTAAAATCATCCGCTGTAGAGGGGACTAAAGCATTTCCCGAAGCATCTCTATTAAAGTCATTAGCAAAGGTTATTCTTCTTACACTATAAAATACACCGCCAATTCCCCCAAAGATATAAGGGCTTAGCATTGCTTTTTGCTCATTATTTACAGGAAGAAAATTATACTCAAACAAGGCATTGACTTCCACGCCAGAATTGGTTCCTCTCAATTCTCTCTGTCTGCGATAGGTTTCTTTAGCGTAGGCATCATCAAACTGAATGCTACCATAGCCCAAGTCGAAACGAAGGGTCTGATGAGGGTTGAAGTTCAATCTATACATTGCTCCCACATAGACAGGCACACCGTGCTCAGAGAAAGAATGGGTAAAAGGCTTTTGCAAGATATAATTAGTTCTACCAATATCGCCTACCAAACTATTACCCCCCAGTTTGATTCCTATCTCGTGCCGCTGTGCTCCAAGCCAAGTGAACATCAGAATACAAAGCACCATCTGAATGCTTTTCTGAACAAAGATTGTATGAAGCGAGTTGTTTTCCATAAAGTTGGTGCAAATATAAAACATTTTTGCCTTAAAAAAATTCATAAAAAATAGTTAAATAAGAATAAAGATTTATAAAATTGCTTAAAGAACGAAATCTTAAGAATATTATTTTGGTAAGTTTTCTTATTAGGAAAGTGATTTTACTTTCTCATCATACCAAATGCCATAGTGGCTCAACAAACTCCACCCCAAACAAAACATAACCTACTGATTCTCATAACATAGTAAGAATATTATAAATCATTACCTTTTTGATTAGAAAAAGCACGCCTGCTTTTACTAAAAACCTCGCCTGCTTTCACCTAAAAGCACGCCTGCTTTTGCCCAAAACCTCGCCTGCTTTCTAATGAAAGGAAGTGAAGTTTCATTCTATACTTAAAAATGCACTTGTTTTTTCATACGCCGGCTGATAATTTCGGTTACATTCATTCCTTATACTTAAACTTATTATCTACCAAAAAGCCTTCTCTGCATAGGGAGAAGGCTTTTAAGGAATTATTTCTTTCCAAAAAGTTGTTTAACTTTATTTCTTAATCTAATCAAGAATGGTTCTTCATAGTTAACATCTTCATCAAAATAACCGTAGCCATAACCATAGCCGTAGCCGTAACCATAGCCATAGCCTTGCTGTGTATTGTAATCATTATACACCAAGCCGAGATGTTTCACTTCCTGACTATGATATTTATCTAAAATCATTTTCAGCATATGCTTTTCTGTATATTCGTGGCGTACCACATATACATTGGCATCGGTGTATTTCATTAGTTCAAATGAATCCGCTACCAAACCAACTGGTGGAGAGTCTATCACTACAAAGTCATATTCTTCCTTCAATTGCTTAATGAGGTCTATATTCCTCTGACTCATCAATAACTCTGATGGATTCGGCGGAATAGGCCCAGATGTAGCAACATCTAATGTTGGAATATGAGTTGTATTAACTACTTCTTCAAATTCAGATTCCCCTGCAAGGTAATTGGACAATCCGAATTTATTATTAATATTAAAGTCTCCAAATATTTTCGGTTTTCTCAAATCCATTCCAAGTAGAATGGTTTTCTTTCCACTTAATGCTAGTACAGAAGCAATATTGATAGAGTTATAGGTTTTCCCTTCCCCACCAATGGATGAAGTTACCAAGATAACTTTTCCTTTTCCATCTTCTTCGTAAAGAAATCTCATACTAGCCCTCACTCCACGGAATGCCTCTGAAACAGAAGATTTTGGTTGCTGGATAACCGTAAGATTGTTCTCGTGATTATTTCTACCAATAACGCCCAGTAATGGGATTTTAGTAACCGATACTAGTTCCTTGATATTTCTAATCTTATTATCCAATAGCTCTACCAATAGTAATATAATTAAAGGAACCATTAATAATCCAAAGATTATCAATATCTGAGTTTTTCTCACATCTGGTGCTATAGGACCTTGCCCAAGGTTTTTTGCAGGGTCTATGATGGACAAATCGCTATTAGTCTTAGCCGCTATTTTGATTTGAGCATCATTTTTTTGCGTTAAAAGAGCACTATATGTTGCTTCTATCATCTTGTAACCCCGCTCTGCATCTAGGTATCTTCTTTGTTTTTCTGGAAGTCCTACCAATCCATTTTCTGCTTTTCTAATTTTTTCATTAATCTTATCTATTTCATTTTGATAAGCTGAAAAATATCTATTAAGCCCTCCTTTAGACGTTTTTTTTGCCTCTTGAATCAGTCTATTGATATCCACCATAGGCTCGGAGTGAGGGGTGTAGATTTTAGCCAACTCCCTTCTCTTCTCATAAAGCAGTTTCAGCTCGGACATAGTTGTCGTAAAGTTTCCGTCAGAGATACCTGCCGCATCAAGATTTATAATATTGTCCAAATTGGATGAAGAAATACTCTTACTAATAGAGTTAAGATAACTTACTTTGGTAAGAATCTCTGCTTTTTTCGTTTCTAAATCTGTGATTTCCTTTAAAGCATTAACATCTTTATTTTCTATATCAAAGAGACCTTCCGTTACTTTTATATCATTTAAAACATTACCAGCTGAATCTAACTTTTTTTCTAAAACTGCCAATTGCTCTACTACGAACTTTTGAGTATTTTTATCTACAATACCTTTATCCAATTCTCTTTTTTCAATCAACTTCTCAACAGTTGAATTTAGGAAATTAACGGTTCCGTTCAGGTTATATCCTTTCTTAGTAATATTCATAATAGTAGGAAGCTCTTCATCAAAATCTACCGAAATAGAGCCTACTATACTTCTTACAGATTGATCTACAGTAGATAGATTAAACTGAAAATTATCTAAACTGATTCCGTTAGGATTATTCACCAATCGGAATTTCAAATTGGGAGAAGTGTACCACTGTCCAATACCAATGATTTTATCCGATGGTTTCTCATAAGCGGGAATAGTTTCAAAAGATTCCGTCTGATAATTATATAGATAAGTACCCTGCCCCTCTTGCGGGTGTATTACTTCATACTTTCCATTACCTTTTGACACTAATTTTACGGTATAGCCTACCTGTTGCAAATGGTTCTTGTCAATTTCTACAAAAGCTGGCAAATCTTCCTTATCCAAATAAGTAGATTTAAAAACACCTTTGGCAGAATAATTTACAAATAAATCTAATTCTCTTACCAGATATTCATTGTGACTTCTAGAAAGAAGAATCTTTTTCAAATACAATCCATCTTGATTTCCAGATTGTCCCCAAATAAAGTTAATAGATTGATTTGGTGTAAAATAACTAGAGGTATTTTTAGAAATACTAAGTGATAATGTAGAAGCATAAATCCTCTGAGCATACCATCTACTATAGGCATAAGATATGGCATACCCTAGTACCCCCATTAGGACAAACCAATACCAATTTTTAGTAATTCTCTTTATAAAATGAATCGGATCAAAAAAAGCGAAACTTTCTTGTTTCTCCTTCTCAGAGACTGTAATGTTATTATTTGTTTGTTTATTAGGAATCATTATAATCTTGTAATTAATAAATAGATAGACAAAGCTGTGGTAAGCAGAGTTACACTAGATGTAATAGTCTGTACTGGATCTTTTCCAAATCCGTTGAAACTCTTAGCTCTTGTATTAAGATAAATTAGATCTCCATTTTGTATCCAATAGTATTGAGAATTCATTATATCTTCCCTCGTAAGGTCTAGCCTCACAGTTTTTATCCCTTCTGGATATCTTCTTTGGAGGATAACATTCTTCCTATCCACAGTTCTATTGAGTCCTCCATTTTGGGCAATAGCTTCCATTATATTTAGAGAGTTGGTATAAGATTTTTTAGCCCCTGTCATCTCTGTGGTTTCGATATCTCCTAGTATATAGTAATTAATCCCATCTAAGTTAAGCCTAACTTCGGATTTTCCTTCCAAGAAATTGGTATTCACATGTTCTTGTATTTCATTCTGAATTTCATTGATGGTTCTTCCCTCCGCTTTTATATACCCTACACCAAATACATTGATATCCCCTTTAGCATCCACGCGAATGCCATTGAAGTAGAAATTAAGATTTCCAGAGACCATTGCCAATCCCCCAGAACCTGCATTGGCTCCTGTATTTCCTCCCCCTCCTGCAGCATTGCTATTTCTTCCTGCTCCTGTCGCAGTTTCTCCACCTGTAGCGTTGTATGAAGAGTAGAACTGTGCAGCATCTCCCTTAGGTGTTGTGATTATATTAAGGTTAAATATATCATTTTTAGTTACTCTGTATTCCTCTTGATTGTATGGCACCAAGCCTTCCTCATTAATTACAAGGCTCTCACTCGGCTGAAGATACCTTACTTCCTTAGATGTAAGACAAGAAGTAAGAATAGATAGCACTGATAGAAAATAAATAAATTTTAGGTGTTTCATCATTCAGAAAATTTATACAAAGGTAATGTTTTAATTATTTTTTTAATTTCTTAATTATATTAGGGAGATATGCTCCAAAAAATCCTATAGATAGCACTATAATGAGCAATAAGTTACTCTCCAAATGTCTTAAAAAATAGGTAATCGTAATAAGGCCTATATAGTACAGCATTATATAAGCCGTTGCTCTCCTATGGGTGAGACCCAAGTCCAATAGCTTATGATGGATATGATTCTTATCCGCATCAAAAGGAGATTTTTTCTGAGAAAGTCTTATGATAATGACATTCAGAGTATCAACAATAGGTAAAATTAGAATAGCAACAGCTATAACGGGAGCAGATTTTAAGTAATAGCGAGGCATATTGGGCATTCCCTTATCAATAAAAATATCAATAAAACATATTGCCGTAAAGACCAATAGACACCCTAAAAGCATAGAACCCGTATCTCCCATAAAGATTTTTTTTCGTCTGAGTGTAGACATATTATAGATAAGAAAAGCTAAAACAGCTCCTATAATCACAGCAGACAATACCACCAAAGGAAAATTATATGCTCCTAATCTGTAATAACTCAATCCGAACAATAAACTACACACTACCGAATAACTCCCCGCCAAACCATCTATACCATCTATCAGATTAAAAGCATTAATAAGAATAATAAAGGTTACGATACTGAAAACAACACTAATGAAATAATTAAGCTCGTAAATCCCAAAGACTCCAAATAAACTCCTAATTCTAACATCTGAACCCAATACAAGCAGTAAAGCCACTACAATCTGAGCAATCAATTTCTTATACGCCCGCATCACCACAATATCATCCATCACCCCAATGTACAGTAGTATAACTAATGATGCAAATAAAAACTTAAACTGACCAAACAACTCATAAGCAAAAATAGGTGCACAGACCGCAATAGAATAAAACAAGGCAATGCCTCCAAGATTTGGTATCTTCAAAATATGAGAACTTCTAATGCCTGGCTCATCCATCAGGTTCTTTCTCCTGCTTATTTTAATAATTGTAGGTATCGAAAAAAATGTAATAAAAAACGACAGTAAAAAACCAAGCCCTAGTTTTACCCAAAATAAGTCCCAACCAGTAGCTGTTATAAGCCAATCAATATTATTAACTTCCATTTTTAATACTAAATCTTGTAAATTTATCAATAATTATCCT
Source organism: Bergeyella porcorum (assembly GCF_042427575.1). Taxonomy (NCBI): domain Bacteria; kingdom Pseudomonadati; phylum Bacteroidota; class Flavobacteriia; order Flavobacteriales; family Weeksellaceae; genus Bergeyella; species Bergeyella porcorum. Next base: position 30,310 of record NZ_JBHMFD010000020.1, on the reverse strand, counting down.
CCTTATCTTGCTACAAAGCACCTTTCTGTTGCTACAAGCTACATCAACCTTCTTAAAAACCACTCCATCTTCCCAAAATACATCAGATAAAATATTTTTTTCTTGAATGGCAAAGATACGAGATAATTTTTATCAAATCGCTTATATTGAAGAATATTCGCTAAAAAAATATCCCGATGCTTCATAAAATCTTTTAAACTCTGAGACATTTTATAATAAACCTCATCATCTTTCACAAATGCCAAATACGCTAAAAAGGTATATACCCCTTCCAAAATCTGAAAGTTTTTCAGTTCCTTCTTCCTATCGCTATATTGGGAGTTTCGGAACGCCTCTTCCACATCTTCTACAGCTTTCAAAATCTCCAATCCCCGCTCCGTATGCGTCTTGGTGATAGAGTCTGAACGCTCTAAGTATTGGTAATGGTAAGATTGCGTCTGTGCCAATGTCTCACACTCCAAAAGCAACTGAGGAATCAGCTGGATATCCTCAAAATGCACCCCTTTTTTAAATCTCTTTTCCCTGAAAAGTTCCCGATTGAAGAGCTTGTTACAAGCAAAGTAACTCAAATCCGAAAATACCGAAAAATGTTCTTTCAAATTAATTTTCTCTGGCATATTGGGAATTTGGGTAAGCTTTTGGGTTACTGTTCCAAATTCGTCCACCTTCTGCAAATTGCATACCACCATCTCAGCATTATGCTTTTTGGCGAGATGATACATCTCATCAAACATTGTTTCCGTTACATAATCATCACTATCTACAAAACCTATAAACTCACCAGAAGCCCTATCCAAAGCAAAATTTCGGGCATCACTAAGCCCCCCATTTTCTTTCACGAAAGGGAAAATTTTTTCAGGAAATTTTCGCTGAAAATCATCAATAATGTGCTGAGAATTATCTGTGCTACCATCATTCACCACCAAGATTTCAATCTCTTGCAAAGATTGATTCACCAATGAAGTGAGACACTTTTCTAAATAAAGCTCTACATTATAAACGGGTACTATGATGGATACTTTTTTCATAAAATTATTTAGTATCTATATTTTCGTGCATTTTTTTCGCAATAACATTTACCAACTCCTTATAGCCCTTATCATTCAGATGCAAAGGGTCTTCATACCATTCCGGATGTTTTTGGTAGTCTATATTGGCGTCATTAGGATTTATGAGTATCACTCTATTCTCCAGTCCTTCCTTTTTCAGGTACTTCTTCAGTTCATCTCTGTAAGCATCCAAATTTTTATAATCTTCACCTTTAAGGGAAAACCATAATGCATCTCTATAAACACCTAGTTTTGAGCGTGTATTCTGGCTTTCTTCCACGCTATAATTGGGAATTTCTAAAATAACAGGCGTAATATTATAATGCAATAATGTATTTGCAATTTTCACAACATACTCCGCATAATAAGTTTTACCAAAGCCTCTAAAACTATCATTCACCCCTGCTACAACGATGCAATATTGTGGACAAAATTCTACTACAAACTTTGATGAATAAATGGACTCATTCTTATCAGCAAACAGGTTTTCATAAATCATTTTAGAAGTAGCACCAGAATGCCCAGACTCTATAACATCAGCTTTTACACCATATTGCAATAGCTGCTCTTCCAATGGTTTCTCCATATCTCCCCTCTTCACCCAACTATCGCCTATCATCCCTATTTTCAATTGCCCTGCACTAGGGGGACACGAAGGGGCAGTAAAATATGAAATATCACTTCCAACCGAATATTTATCCGATGTAATGTAAATTAAAATCGTAAAAATTAAAAAAAATGCAAAGAATATCTTTTTTTTCATTAACAGAATTTTATCTTAAAAACCTGCGATTCAAAACACCTCGTTTTGCATCGTTATAATCTTCAAAGGTACAAGGTAACCACTCATCTGTTCCCTCTGCACCTCCGAAATACCATAAATTTCTAAAAACATCCCTTCTAAATACAAAAACTTCACCTTCTATCATCAGAGAATAGGTTTCAAATTTATGTTGCTTAGGATTCTTCTTTTGAATATTAATACCCTCTATCAAATACCAAATCATCTGAGCCAATAATTGATGATTCAGCAGGTTTTTCGTATCAAAGTTATAATTAAATATCCCTACTGATTTCAGTTTCTCAGACATTCCAACCTCCTTCATACAAGCACATATTTCCCTCCTATTCAATCCATTTACTTGAGGATTAATAGAAAATGGAGCCGCAAAACTCTCTACCACATCACAACTAACAGTTACCAAGTCCGCCTCTCTTAGAAACGGTTCCACTTGATTTATTTTCCCCATCATTTCTGCTAATCTCACCCCATCAAACTGCATAGCTCTCATCAAATCAATATAAGAGTTATCATTAAGATGTCTCTGATATCCCAATAAGGTAAATCTTCCTACTGAAAAAGATTTGTTACTAAAAATCCTATTCAAATAATTCTCATCATTTATTTCCTTTCCTTCTGATGAAAATGAGATACAATTAGAAATATGCGTATGGTCAATATTTTTTTGCGTTTCATTCAGAGAAGCAAAAAGGTCATAAGACAAGCTGTTACTACCTCCAATAACAATAGGTATCACATTCCGAGCATAGCAAAAAAGTAAAATCTCTTGCAAAACATAAGATGTATCTTCAGGGGTTTTCCCCGAAATCAAACGCCCAAAATCATAGATAGGAATATCAAAATCATCCGCTGAAAGTTTATAAAAATTTTCCCTAACTTCCTCAAACTTCTTCATTTCAAAGTCACCTCCAGCTCCGCGATAATCCGAAATCCACAACATCGCTATGCCCGCTTCTTCTATACCCGCTGATAATAGTTTCCCCATTTGCCACTTCTCATACATCTGATTTTCAAATGGCATAAACATATCCTTTATTCTCATTTTAGATTCTTTTATCAATCACCAAACAATACATTACGATACATACCTGGCAGCCACGAGGTTTTTGCCCCTTGAAAAACAACAAAGACGAAATAATAGAATATCATAAACACAACAAAGTATAGATGCCCCATTTTTTTTTGTACTCCCGACATAGAATAGACAATACTTGGAATCACTATTGCTGAAAACCCCGAATACATCCCTATCAACCTTGTAGCAAAGGCAGGATTACTTCTAAAAATAAAATAAAAACACACACCAAAAACTAAAATATTCCGTACATATTCATAATACCAAACCTTATTACAAGCTTGCTTATCATATGTAACCACAAATGTTGCATACATCAGCATCATCAGATCCATAAAAGTAGATGGTTTATCTTCTAGCTCCACATACCCTGTATATCCCATTGCCACATCTGGAGGTGCAATACTTTCTATCAAATCTGGAGCGATATTAAAGATTTTCAATGGAGATAATGCCACACTTATAGCTATGAGCAACACTATGCTTACTCTATTCAAAGGAATTTTTACCAACCAATATGCAGGAATAAAAAATGCTGCAGATTTATGGAATATCATAGCAAGATACATCACCAATAGAAAGTACCAAAACTTTCTCCTTTTAATAAACTCATACGACAACAAACAAAACGTCATCGCCAAAGCCTGTCTCATCTGCCCATTATCCGATGTAAAGTAAACTGGGATTAAAAATAACATTGCAGAGAATAATGGATAGGGAGAATTCTTATAATAAGCACTTAGCCTTAATACGGTAAGCATAATAGATACTATCACAGTAAAAAACCAAAATGGGGCTCCTATAGAGTATAAAATTCTATTGAGCAATATATAGCCACCTTCTATCTCCACCTTGGATTCTCTAAATAACAATTTATCCCATACATCTTGACTCGTCAGTGTACTGAACTCAAAATACATCCTATAATACACAGGATAATCCGCTCCTACCCAAACTCTAAATCCTCCAACTAAAACCATCAATATTCCTACCAGCCACAATAGTAGCAAGCTCTTCTTTTCTCGATTTACCTCAAAGAAACTTCCGAAAATAAGAAATAAAAATAAAAACGTAGGAAATGGATGTAGCATTGTCTAATGATAGTACTTATATCGTTACTTCTTTGTTGTTTTCTTTTTCGCTTCTTTGAAAGCGGTTTCATCTTGGGCAGAAATCCATTTCTTCACCTCATCAAGGGAAATATCTTTCAGCTCTTCCGCTGTATATTTGGTATCATCAGCTTTCTTCGGTACTTTTAGCATTGCCTTTTTGAAACGAATAAAAGGTCCCCATCGTCCGTTTTCCAATGCGATTTTCTCATCTTCCCATTGCTTGATGTATCGGTTGGCTTCTTTCTCCAATTTCGCTTCTATCAGTTCATTAACATCAGATTGAGATAGATTATCAAAATCATACTTTTTCGGCACATTGATGTACAAACTTTGATACTTAATAAACGGTCCAAAACGCCCAACACCTTTGGTTACAGGCTCTCCCTTATAAGTTGCCACTGGAGCATCTGCTTTTTTCTTCTCTTCAATAATTTCTACCGCCCTATCAAAATCTACCGACAGTGGGTCTTCGCCTTTAGGCAAACTGATATACGCCTCCCCCCATTTTACATAAGGCCCAAAGCGTCCCACACCTATCGTAATGGTTTTATCCTCATAAAGTTTCAAATCAAATGGCACCTTGAAAAGTTCTAAAGCCTCTTCCAATGTAATGGTAGCAATATTCTGGCTTTCCATCAACGATGCAAACAGCGGTTTCTCATCGGTATCACCATCGCCTATTTGTACCATCGGGCCAAAACGCCCTATTCTTGCATAGACATTCTTACCCGTCTTCGGGTCTGTACCCAAAAGACGCTCACCCGTTGCTCTATCTGCATTTTCATCTACTTCTAAAATCTTTGGATGGAAATTATCATAAAAACCCTTCAACATATCTTTCCATTTCTCTGAACCATTGGCTATATCATCAAAGTCTTGCTCTACTTTTGCTGTAAATCCATAATCCAAAATCTCAGCAAAATTTTCAGTAAGAAACTCATTCACCACTTCACCAATATCGGTAGGGACAAATTTATTTTTATCACCTCCAAATTTCTCCGTTGCTATTTCTTTTTTCAGTTGAGTTTTGGTAAGAGTCATTTTCAGGATTTCCCTTTCTTGTGGCTTGATTTCTCTTTTATCCACATACTCACGGTTCTGAATCGTCTGTATGGTAGGTGCATAAGTAGAAGGTCGCCCTATACCAAGCTCCTCCAATTTCTTCACCAATCCAGCTTCCGTAAAACGAGCCACGGGACGGCTAAACTTCTGCGTAGCAGTAATTTTCTTAAAGCTTAAAACCTCTCCTACACTTACTTTTGGTAAAAGCTTGTCATTATCCTCTTGCTCATCATCTTCGTTTTTATGAATGCCATAAGCACGAAGAAAACCATCAAAAACAATCACCTCACCTTGAGCTTCAAAATGCTGTGACAAGGCAGGATTTCCTATTTCAATGACCGTTTTTTCTATCTTGGCATTTGCCATTTGACTTGCCAAAGTTCTTTTGTAGATTAGCTGATACAACTTATTCAGCTGTGCATCTGCTACACTTTTCACACCGAAATCCGTTGGACGAATCGCTTCGTGGGCTTCTTGTGCCGATGCTGATTTTGTGGTATAATTTCTCGGGTCAGAATATTCTTCCCCAAATTCTTTGATGATTTGTTCCTTAGCACCATTGATGGCTTCTTGGGAAAGATTCACCGAGTCGGTTCTCATATAAGTAATATATCCCTCTTCGTAAAGCCTCTGTGCCACTCGCATTGTAGTGGTAACACCATAGCCCAAACGGTTACTGGCTTCCTGTTGTAATGTAGAAGTGGTAAATGGTGCCGAAGCCGTTCTCTGCCCTGGTTTGGTTTCTACATTCAGGACTTTAAATTCTGTATTTTGGGATTGTGTAAGGAATTGCTCTGCTTCTTCCTCTTTGATAAAATCTTTTTTAAGTTTGGCTGCAATATCTTGCTTATCAGCATTGGTAAAAACACCATCTACTTTATAAGAAACCTTTGGTCTAAAATTTCGGATTTCCTGCTCCCTTTCTACAATAAGCCTTACCGCTACCGACTGCACACGCCCTGCCGACAAGCCCGTTTTGATTTTTCTCCAAAGTACAGGCGACATCTCAAAACCTACAATCCTGTCCAGCACTCTTCTTGCCTGTTGTGCATTCACCAGATTTTGGTCAATAGTTCTTGGATTTTCCACCGCTTTCAGTATGGCATTTTTAGTAATTTCGTGGAAAACAATGCGTTTAGTACTTTCTTCTTTCAGTTTTAATTCTTGGGCAAGGTGCCAAGCAATAGCTTCTCCTTCGCGGTCTTCATCGGAAGCCAGCCATACCATTTCTGCTTTTTTAGCGGCAGCTTTCAGCTCTGCAACCACCTTTTTCTTATCGGCAGAAACTTCATAATCTGGCGTAAAATTCTCCAGATTGATTCCCATTCCTTTCTTAGGTAAATCACGAATATGCCCAAAGCTGGATTTCACCTCAAAATCCTTCCCTAAATACTTCTGAATGGTCTTCGCTTTTGCAGGAGACTCCACGATGACTAAATTTTTTGACATACTGAAAATTTTTGCAAAAATAGAGTTTTTTTATTTATCTCAGATTCTTTGTTTTGGAGTAGCTTTCTATTCGTTATTTGGCAAGACTTCTTTTTCTCACTAGCCTTTGAAAAACATTATGTACACCTTTGCATTTTTTATAAAATTTGATATACCTACCATAACTATTGTATGAATCTAAAAAGGAATTTAAGTAAACCGTGGGTAAAAACCAGCATTCTGCACCTTCGGAGGAGCATTTTGCACCAAAATATGAGCGTTTAGCATCGCCAGACCAGCATTTTGCACCTCCGAAGGTGCTTTTTGCACCAAAATATGAGCGAAAAGCACCGAAATATGAGTAAAAAACTGATAATTATCAGCAAAAAGCACCTCCATACCTGCTCTGAGCTGATAAAAAGATGCAAAAAGCTCATCTGAAAAGTGAAAGAGATGACTTGTAATACCAAAACAATCATCTAAACGCAGATAAAAACCAATAGTTGTCTCAACAAATTAAGATAAATCCTTTTTTTCACAATATTCATCAGAAAACTAACTTACTTATTCCACAAAAATTTCTTAAATTCGCCCATTAATTTTTTATTTTGACAATGAGAAAATTCAACGAATATAAAAACCTTGATTTAATCGCTATCTCAGATAGTGTAGCGAAGTTTTGGAAAGATAATGATACCTTTAAAAAATCGGTAGAAACCCGCGAGGGACACCCTGAATTTGTTTTCTACGAAGGACCTCCTTCGGCTAATGGAATGCCGGGCATTCACCACGTAATGGCGAGGTCTTTGAAAGATATTTTCTGCCGTTTTCAAACTCAAAACGGGAAACAAGTATTCCGTAAAGCTGGGTGGGATACTCACGGGCTACCAGTAGAACTGGGTGTAGAGAAAGAATTGGGCATCACCAAAGAGGATATAGGTAAAAAAATAACGATAGAAGAATACAACCAAGCGTGTCGCAATGCCGTGATGCGCTATACCGATGTTTGGAACGACCTTACCGAAAAAATCGGTTATTGGGTAGATTTGGAAGACCCATACATCACCTACCAACCGAAATATATGGAAACCGTTTGGTGGCTTTTGAAACAACTTTACAACAAAGATTTGCTCTATAAAGGCTACACCATTCAGCCATATTCTCCAAAGGCAGGTACGGGGCTTTCTTCCCACGAGCTCAACCAACCAGGAACTTACAGAGATGTGAGTGATACTACCATCGTTGCACAGTTTAAAATCCCCCGTCCCCAAAGGGGAGATGCCGCTACAAATGAAACAAAGTTTTGGAGCGTCATCAACTCCCTTTCCTTCGGAGAGGGTTGGGGAGAGGAGTTATATTTTCTCGCTTGGACTACTACCCCTTGGACATTACCTTCTAACACAGCACTTGCTGTTGGTAAAGATATTGAGTATGTCCTAGTAAAAACTTTCAATCAATATACAAACGAGCCTATTAATATCATCTTAGCGAAAGTTCTTTTAACGAAAAATTTCGGTAAAAAATATTATGAAGTTTCTGCAGAAGAATTTGATACAGTTCCCCCTTCGGGGGAGAGGGGGCTTCCCTACACTATTTTAGCCGAATTTAAAGGCTCTGATTTGGCAGGAACTACTTATGAACAACTCATTCCTTGGTTCAGCCCTGCGGAAGATGCAGAGAAGGCTTTCCGAGTAATCGTTGGCGATTTTGTAACCACAGAAGATGGTACGGGTATTGTGCATATCGCTCCTACTTTCGGTGCTGATGACGCCCGCGTTGCCAAAGAAAACGGCATTCCACCAATGCTCATCAAAGATGAAAACGATAATCTTGTGCCATTGGTAGATTTGCAAGGAAAGTTTGTAAAAGGGGATAATGTTCCAGAATTATTCAGTGGAAAATACATCAAAAACGAATATTATGATGCCAATGCCCCTGAAAAATCTTGGGATGTAGAATTAGCTATTCTCTTAAAGACTGAAAATAAAGCCTTCAAAGTAGAAAAATATATCCACTCCTATCCACATTGTTGGAGAACCGATAAGCCTGTGCTCTACTATCCATTGGATTCTTGGTTTGTGAAAATGACCAGCGTGAGAGAACGATTGGTTGATTTAAATAAAACCATCAATTGGAAACCAAAAGCTACGGGAGAAGGGCGTTTTGCCAATTGGTTAGAAAATGTAAATGATTGGAACTTATCTCGTTCCAGATATTGGGGAATTCCGTTGCCGATTTGGAGAAGCGAAGATTTAAAAGAAGAAAAAATCATCGGTTCGGTAGAGGAATTGATTTCCGAAATTGAAAAATCCATCGCAGCAGGATTGATGAGCCAAAATCCATTTGAAGGGTTTGAAGTTGGTAATATGTCCGAAGAAAATTATGCTAAAATAGATTTGCATAAAAATATTGTAGATGATATTGTTTTAGTTTCTGAAAGTGGCAAACCAATGAAACGCGAAAGCGACCTCATCGATGTTTGGTTTGACTCTGGGGCGATGCCTTACGCACAGCTTCATTACCCTTTTGAAAACAAAGAACTCATCGACCAAAACAAAGCCTTCCCTGCGGATTTCATTGCAGAGGGCGTTGACCAAACGCGTGGTTGGTTCTATACGCTACACGCCATCGCTACTACGGTTTTTGATTCTGTGGCTTATAAGAATGTAATGTCCAACGGATTGGTGTTGGATAAAAACGGACAAAAAATGTCTAAGCGATTGGGTAATGCCGTAGACCCTTTTGAGACTTTGGCAAAATATGGTGCCGATGCTACCCGTTGGTATATGATTTCTAATGCAATGCCTTGGGAGAACCTAAAATTTGATGTAGATGGAATAGATGAGGTGCGTAGAAAATTCTTCGGAACACTTTACAACACTTACTCTTTCTTTGCTCTTTATGCCAATGTAGATGGCTTTAAATACGAGGAAAAAGAAGTAGAAAATCGCCCAGAAATTGATAGATGGATTCTTTCTGAACTCAATCTTTTGGTAAAAGAAGTTACAGAATTTTACCAAGATTATGAACCAACTAAGGTAGCGAGAGCCATCAATACTTTCGTGAATGATAATTTAAGTAACTGGTATGTAAGACTTTGTCGTCGTCGTTTCTGGAAAGGAGATTACAGTGAAGATAAAATCTCTGCTTACCAAACGCTTTACACTTGCTTGGAAACCGTAGCGAAGATTTCGGCACCTATCGCACCGTTCTTTATGGATAGATTATACCAAGATTTGAACGCTGTAACAGGAAAAGACACCGCAGAAAGTGTGCATCTTACCAATTTCCCAGTGGCCAACGAAAGCCAAATAGATACCGATTTGGTAGAAAAAACGCACTTGGCACAGACCATCACATCTATGGTGTTTTCATTGAGAAAGAAAGAAAACATCAAGGTGCGTCAGCCACTACAAAAAGTAATGATTCCTGTTTTGGATAAGAAAACGGAAGAGCAGATTTTAGCTGTTTCAGAGCTCATCAAACAAGAGGTGAATGTTAAGGAGCTTCATCTCATCAATGCTGAGGAGGCTGCAGGTCTTATCGTGAAACAAATCAAGCCTAATTTCAAAGCATTAGGTTCAAGATTAGGAAAGGATATGAAAATGGTAGCAGGAGAGATTCAAAACTTTACCAATGAGCAGATTAGCACTTTGGAGAAAGAAGGCAAAACCGAAGTGGCAGGTTATGAAATCTCATTAACCGATGTGGAAATTTCTACCAAAGATATCCCAGGGTGGACAGTGGCTAGCGAAGGCAAAGTAACTGTAGCACTAGACCTTACCATCACAGAGGAACTGAAATCTGAAGGTGTGGCGAGGGAGTTTATCAATAGAGTTCAAAACCTAAGAAAGGAAAAAGACTTTGAACTTACGGATAAAATTAATATTCAATTAACAGAAGATTCGCCATTTTTGCAGGACATTTTGAGCAATCAGGATTATATTTCCGCAGAAGTGTTATCAGATGGAATAGAAATTGTAGGTGCATTGAGCAATTTTGATGAAGTAGAAATAGATGAGGTTAAATTTAAGATTAATATTGATAAAATTTAAACAAACAAAAGACACAAGAATTTCATTTAACAAATAAAAAAACTTGTGTCTTTTGCTTATCAAAGTTAAAAAGAAACAAAATAATATCTCAGACTATAAAAACACGATATTACACAAAAGAAATAAAGCATTACACAGCAGAAACAATAAATCACATCAGCGAAAAATAATTTTACACAACAGAAATAAAATATTACATCACCAGAATAGAATTTAACACTAAAGAAATACAAAATCACACTACAGAATATCATTATTACACAACAAGAATTAATATTTACACAGAAATAATCTAATTACCTTCCACAAAAAAATAATAACGATATGACAAGAGGAAAAAAATTGAAACAAGAAAACTACACCGCAACAGCAGATTTTATGATTGCGAGTTTAGAAAGAGATTTAGCAGATTTCACAAAGGTATTTAAAACTATAGATAGTACCTTTCTAGAAAAGTTTAAAAAAGCAAATGACCAACTAAAAGGTATCAACTCTCCACTCATCACTAAGCAACAACAAAAAGAAACCACCCAGGCTTTATACATAAAGGCGGATGAATTTAAGGAAAAACTAACACTGCTAAAAGCCTATGCCAAAAGAGCTAAAATAGATGCTCCACTATTGCAAGATACCATTACAGCCCTAAAGAGTAGAAATATAGAAAAAGTAGTAAAAAACACCAGAGAACTACTACCATTTCTCACTCAGAATATAGAGAAAATAAAGGATATGCCAGATAATTTCCTAGAAGAAATACCAGATACCATCACTTATTTTGAGGAAAAATCTACAATACAAAATATCCTAATGAGCCAAAGTAAACAAGCCACAGCAGAGGTGAAGATTCTATATGAAACACTCTACAATTATATAAAAGAAGTGGCAGACGCAGGAAAAATCATCTTTAAAGGCTCACCAAAAAAAGATGACTATACGATAAGCAAAGTATTGCAGAGAATGGAAGCCTTCTCTGCAAAGAAAGAAGATAAGTAACATCAATACAAAACATTAACTCACAATTTAAAGACATTAATACCTTAAAACAAAATAAGCCTAACTAAAATTTGTGTATTTTTGTCGTAAACCTTTTTAGATTTTAAAATATGTCAACAGTAGAAAGACAGCGATACAGCGATGCTGATTTACAAGAATTTAAGGAGCTAATCCTTCAAAAAATAGAAAAAGCCGAGGCAGATTTGGCTCTTCTCAATCAGAATTTTGTAAACGACCAAAATAATGGTACCGATGATACTTCGCCTACCTTCAAAGCGTTTGAAGAAGGTGCTGAAACTCTGAGCAAAGAGCAAAACTCCATCTTAGCAGGGAGACAGGAGAAGTTCATCCGAGACCTGAAACACGCATTGATTCGTATAGAAAATAAAACTTATGGTATATGTCGCGTAACGGGGAAACTCATTCCCAAAGAAAGACTCCGTGCCGTGCCACACGCCACACTAAGCATCGAAGCAAAGAATAAGCAGAGGTAATTTTTCTGTACTTTGTACTTTATACTTTGTACAATGTAAAATGTACGATGATTCTTTATACTTTGTACTTTATACTTTGTACATCGTACACTTCTACAATAAAACAGTGATTCATAAATGAAAAAAATAGCGATTGTCACTATCATTATCTTATTGATAGATCAAGTATCTAAATTTTATATCAAAACACATTTTCAGCTGGGGGAAAGCATTCCCGTTTTAGGTTTGGATTGGTTTCGGCTTACCTTTGTAGAAAATCCAGGTATGGCGTATGGGCTACAGTTTGGTGGTTTATTAGGTAAATATGCTTTGGTGATTTTGAGAATCATCCTCATCGGGGCGATGCTTTATACTTTTAACAAATGGATTAAAGAAGGGCGAACCTCCAATTACCTTTTGCTTCCAATGGCAATGATTTTTGCAGGAGCTATTGGCAATTTGATAGATGGAATGTTCTACGGAATGATATTTGACAGTGGCACCGTATATGATGAGAGCATCGGCAGATGGATGGAGTACGGTGGCGTATCAAAGATAGTTCCTTTCGGTGAAGGTTATTCTCACTTTATGAAAGGTTGTGTGGTAGATATGCTTCATTTTCCATTGGTAGATTGGCGAGTTCCAGAGAGTTTTCCAATTATGGGAGGAAAGGAAATCAGTTTCTTTAAGTACATTTTCAATGTCGCAGACTCTGCCATTACTGTCGGTGCGTCGTTGCTTTTCATCTTCAGAAAAAAAGCCTTTCCTAATGGTTTTGATTTATAAACCACAATATTACTTTCAATATTTTACAATGATAAGGAAAATTACTGCCTTTTTGGCAATTGTTTTTTTAGGATTAAACCTCTTTCAGGCTCAGCTTACGATGCATAATATGATACACGCAGGCTATGTCTATCAGAACCAAAGTTTTGGTGAAGTGGGCGGAAGACTTCTGTTCTTAAAACACGATGATGTGGCATACCGTATTGGTGCATCGGCTCTTATGGGGACTGCTAATCAGAAATTTGCAATAATACCAAAGGCTCAAGGTGATGTTCTTTTCAATTTCAGGAAAGGGGCAGATGTCTATCATTCCTATTATTTCCTAGCGGGTGCCGAGGCTACCACGCTTTATATCGCTCCCAAGGCGGGACTTTCCTTATTTGGCATCATAGACCTTGCTGCGGGCTATGCTTTTCCTTTCAACGATAACAGAATCAATGGGAAGCAACTAAAAGGTATCAACTTTAATTTCACCCTCAATATCCCTTTGGTGGTCATTCAAGACCTTACAAGGAAAGGGAAGTAATTTTTTTTGGCGTTATTCGTTAAAATTTCTTAATACTTTAATAAAAAACACTAAATTTGTCCCCTAAAATCATTGCTATAAGAACAAACTTTTACTCTATTTAATACCGTAATCCTAATCATCGCAAATTATGTTGCGTGTTTTTGGGTTGCTCAAAAAAAGAGTGAAATGATGAAAACAAAATCTGATAGCGTGCTGATATCAATGTTCCAAAAGGGAAACGAGGCAGCATTGGCAGTTCTTATAGAAAGACATCAGAAGGAATTATTTTCCTATATCTACTACAAATTGATGGATGACGATTTATCCAACGATATCTTTCAGGATACCTTTATGAAAATCATTATAACGCTGAAACAAAAGCGTTATAACGAAGAGGGAAAATTTATCCTATGGGCAAAACGCATTGCTCACAATCTGATTATTGACCATTTTCGTCTAAAATCTAAAGTGCAGAAAGTATCAGAAACCACCTATGATAATGATGAGTTTTCTATTTTTGATGTGCTTCAGGATAAGGAAGACAATATAGAGGAACAATTGATAGGCTTGCAAATTAATGAAGATTTGCATAAGATGTTGCTTTGCCTTCCTGAAAATCAGCAGGAAGTTGTCAAATTGAGATTTTTTGATGGACTGAGTTTCAAAGAAATTGCAGAGCACACCAATACCAGTATTAATACTACGCTGGGAAGGGTTCGCTATGCACTGATTAATTTGAGAAAAATAATGGAAGAGCATCAAATTGTACTTACCAAATAATATTTTGGATATTCTTTCGTTTTAGGGATATAGTAACTCGTTATTTATATCGCCTATGAAAAATAATAACCTTTTAAAACTAAAACTTCTTAAACCTAAGAAGCAAACCATTGATTTTCTGCTCAATTATTCTAAAAGCATTAAAGTACTGAGTAATGCCACGAACAAAAGTTTCGTCATTATGAAAAACTAAACCGATTAATTGATTAAATTTGTGCTGTATGATACAGCACATTTTTTTTGATTTAGACAACACCCTTTGGGATCACAGGAGAAACGCAGAGTTAACACTTCAACAGCTTTTTGAAAGAGAAGAGATTCAAAAAAAATACCATCTCGGTTTTGAGGAGTTTCACGCAGAGTATTTTACCATTAATGAAAACCTTTGGGCTCAGATTCGGGATGGAAAAATAGATAAAGATTATCTTAGGAAACATCGTTTTTATGATTCTTTCCTTTTCTTTGGGATAGATGACTTTGAACTCGCACAGCGGTTTGAAAATAATTTTTTGGATGAGATTCTCCACTTTAACGAGCTGGTGGAAGGAGCGGAAGACTTATTAGATTACCTCTCTTCTAAATCTTACCATCTTCATATTCTTTCCAATGGTTTTAAGGAAGTTACAGATAGGAAATGTGAATTATCTGGTATTAAGCGTTATTTTAAAACCATTACCAGTGCCGATGAAATCAACATCCGAAAGCCTCATCCAGAGATTTACACCTATGCTTTAGCAAAGGCAGACGCAGGTAAAGAACATTCGATAATGATAGGGGACGATTGGATAGCGGATGTAGAAGGCGCTTTGTCTTTCGGGATACCTGCGATATTCTTTGATGTGTTTAATGACCAATATCAAGCCGAAAATGCAAAAACCATTCGCCACCTATCCGAAATAAAGCAATATTTATAAAAAGTAATCTACAAAAAAAACCGACTCTGGGAGTCGGTTAATTTTTGTCTGTTAAAATACTAATTACTTAGTAGCTTCTTTTACAGCATCTTTAGCAGCGTCAGCAGCACCAGCAGCAGCATCAGCAGCACCAGCAGCAGCGTCAGCAGCTTCAGTAGCTACAGCACCAGCAGCATCAGCAGCTACAGTAGCAGCAGAATCAACAACAGCAGCAGCAGAATCAGCAACAACAGCAGCAGAATCAACAGCAGCTACAGCAGCAGAATCAACAGCGTTAGCAGCTTCAACAGTTTCAGTTTTTTTACAAGCTACAAGAGCTAAAGCAGCAACAGCTGCTACGAATAATGACTTTTTCATAATAGTTAAAAATGTTTAAATTTGTTTTCTAAAATTCTCTTTGTTCACTCATTTGAACGGGACAAAGGTATGGTAGCAAATAAATTTGCAGTAGAAAAATAATTGTAATATCTTTGTAAAATGATTTTACAAAAATCAATATCTGAAAATCAACATTTTAAGTACAACAAAATATTTTGACCGATTTAGACCTTTTACACTTTGAGCAGCTAAAAACCGAGATTCAGTCCAAATATTTGGAGTCTCACACCCCTTCCCACGATGAAATATCTAAGTGGAAAGGGATTGATATTGTCTATTTCCAAGAAGATCTACGAAAATTTGCCAAAGGCAACATCAGCGAAAAGTCGTTTTACACCTATTTTAAAACCACTCCAGCTACCAAATTGCCTCGTATTGATATTCTCAACTTACTATCTGCCTACGCAGGTTATGCCTCTTGGTACGATTTTAAAAAGCAGCATCTCTTCACCAATGAAATCCTTACTGATGAAGATTTGGATGAAGAAAGCGAAGAAAGATTACAAGAGGACTTGGAAAATACCTCTACCGAAGTGGTAGAAAATGAAATTTTAACACCTAAAAACGAAGAAAACACCTCTGATAAAAAAGCAGATTTACAAATAAGCAATACTGATAATCAATATGATAAACTAATTTCAATAGCAAAGTCTGAAAAAAAACCTAATAAAATCATTAAAAACTCTATATGGGCTATTGTTTCCGCAGTATTACTGATATTTGTGGGAGTATTGATATTTAAAGACAATTTGTTTAGCAAACAGTTTACTTATACCTTCATTGATGCCGATAGAAATTCCAAAATCAATGACGAGTTGTCTATTCAGATTTTAAAAAACAATGAATCTCCTATCCTATTTAGGGTAAAGCCTAATACTTCGTTTGTCTATACTACCAAATCTAATTCCCTTACGATGGTGGTTTCCTCACCGTATTATAAAACCGATACGATAAGACGAAATCTGGAAAATGCCCCTACCAGTGAGAATATTGAACTGATACCTGATGATTATGCCATTATGCTCTACTACTACTCCAACTCTATCCAAGATTTGAAGAAAAAACGCGAGAGCTTAGGCTACCTCATCAGCGATAATGCCTTGATTTATCAAATCTATGATAACGACCAATATGGCGTAGAAACCCTTGATAAACAAAGGTATATCAATCTTGTAACTACCCCAACCACCTCTTTGGAAAATCTACAAGTGATTGATACTAAAATGGAAAATGGTAAAATTGTATTAATTAAATTCAAAATCAATGAAGATGATGAACAACATCCGTAATATATTCATAATCATAGCTATTCTTCTACTATACGCTTGCAAAAAGGAAGAGAGTGCCTTATCTCTAGAGCAAATCAAGTATAATAACAATCAGAAATCTTATCCTTCTACAAAGATGGATAGTGCCCAAGCCATCAATAGCATTACGAAGCAGAAAATACAAGAATTGCTAGATTTGTCGGTACTCTACAGCTCTGGAAATAAAGATACCGAGATAGACTCTGTGATGTATGCACAGATGAAAAACTATTTTCTGAACCCCGATACCTTGGCTCTGAAACCACTATTAAAAGAGCTTGAAAGCCTTAAAGTCCATCGAGCCAAAATCAATAATATCGAAGTTTACAAAACCTTTAAGGGTCAGGATACTTTGGACTTTGCACAATTTGATGTAGAATATTTCAGCAATCACAAGTCCATTGGCACTTTTCCAAGAAATGCCCAGTTTGCACTCATTTCCACGCCTATCCAATTCAAAAAAGAGTTTAAATTCTACTTTCTCAATTTTTATAAAGCCCCAGCGAAAGACAGCACCTCATCGGGCGTTACCAGATAATCCAAAGGAATGTCCTCCGCTCGGAGATCGGATATTGCATAAGAAGGTGGGAAATAGGAAATGCCCACCTTTTTGCTTTGGGGGCTAATAGACGCAAACAATCCATCGTAAAAACCTTTGCCATATCCTACTCTATTCCCTTGACGATCACAATAAAGCAACGGTGTAACTACAATATCAAATTGATGTTCACCAGCATCCTCATTGCTCACGGGTTCCCAGATGCCCCATTTATTTTGTACCAAAAGAGTTTCTGAAGTATATAAAACGGAAATCAATTTTCCACCTACCATCTTGGGAATATACACCTCAACACCTCTTTCCCAGCAGGCATTAATGATAAATCTTGTTTGAATCTCGTTGAATTTCTCAATCGGTAAAAAACAATGAACTTTCTGTTTTTCAATAGGATTAAATTGTAAAATAAAATTTTCAGCAATCTTTTTAGACTTTATTTCGCATTCCTCTTGTGATAGAGCATTTCTTTTTTCGAGATAAAGCTTTCGGAGTTCA
The DNA here is from genome assembly GCF_042427575.1 of Bergeyella porcorum. NCBI lineage: Bacteria > Pseudomonadati > Bacteroidota > Flavobacteriia > Flavobacteriales > Weeksellaceae > Bergeyella > Bergeyella porcorum. The sequence continues at coordinate 12,537 of NZ_JBHMFD010000020.1, read as the reverse complement.
GGCTTCGTCATTAGAATTATTTTTATTTAATTTTTTTTTGATAGTACACTCAAATATACATCTATTTTCTTGCTAAAATAAAAAAAACAGATCCAAATATGAAACTGTTTGAATTTTATTCAATTTTTAAACCTCTTTCACCGAGATAATCTTCACAGGACACGCTTTTGCTGCCTTATCGCAAGGCTCAAAAGCATCGGGAATAGGCGTTTTTAATGTAAAAAAACCTTTCTTATCGGTAGATTTCAGCAATACCGATTTACCATCTTTCTTAGACATTCTAAAATATTCTGGGGCAAACTCCGCACAATAGTTGCACCCAATACATTTATCCCTTTGTAAAGTAATGATTACCATAATATCCCCCTGTCCCCCAAAGGGGAGAAATGTGTTATTAATTAGTTTTAAACGCCCTTTATCCATATTTAGGGGCTGTCTATTCTGCTTTTACAATTTTATACAACTTATCGCTTGGTCTTACACGGAACTCAGTTTTGAAGGTGATGACATCAGACTTAGTCGCTTTATCTTGCATTCCTTTGCCATCTACCATTATTTCCTTGATTTCCATTTCCTGAGAACCTGTAGTAGGCCCTTGTATCAAGACTCTATCTCCCACGGAAAGGTCGTATGCTTCAATTAAAAACTCAGAAATATTGGACTTGGGATAGAAATGTCTTCCTTTCCCGATATAGACTTTCTTTTGTGTAGCATTAGAACCTGGGTTTGGAGACCACTCGCCCAACTCTTGCCCCAGATAATAGCCACTCCAAAACCCTCTGTTGTACACGGCTTCCAATTGTTTCATCCATTCTGCCACTTTCTCTTGGCTGAAAGTACCATCAGCAATAGCATCAATGGCTTCTCGGTAGCATTTCGTTACCGTTGCTACATATTCTGGTGCTCTTCCTCTTCCTTCTACCTTCAGTACCTTTACTCCAGCGTTGATGATTTCATCTAAAAACCCAATGGTACAAAGGTCTTTTGGTGACATCATATACTCATTATCCAGCTCTATTTCAAAGCCAGATTCTTGGTCTATCACCGTATATTTTTTACGGCAGTTTTGCTTGCACGCCCCTCTATTTGCCGAGGAGTTATGAGAATGCAAGCTTAGGTAACACTTCCCAGAAACCGCCATACACAAGGCTCCGTGACCAAAAATTTCAATTTCCACCAAATTGCCAGATGGCCCTTTGATTTGTTCTTTTTCTATCTGGTCGCAGATTTTTTTAATTTGGCTAATGCTCAACTCACGGCTCATTACCATTGTATCAGCAAACATTGCGTAGAAACGCACCGTTTCAATATTGGTGATATTAATTTGCGTAGAGATATGCACTTCCATCCCGATTTGTCTTGCATAGGCAATCACCGCTTGATCCATTGCGATTACCGCCGTAAGATTAGCAGCTTTCGCTTTATCCAAAAGGGTTTTAATGATGGAAAGGTCGTGATCATAGATAATGGTATTGAGCGTAAGGTAGGTTCTCACGCCTTTTTCTTGGCATCTTCGGGAGATTTCAGGCAGGTCATCAATGGTGAAATTCATCGATGCTCTTGCCCTCATATTGAGCTGCTCTACTCCGAAGTAAACGGAATCTGCCCCATTATCTAAGGCTGCTTGTAAGGAAGTAAAATCTCCCGCAGGAGACATCAATTCTATTTTGCCGCTTTTTGTCATTGGTTTCTGAAAAAATTTGGTGCAAAGATAAGCTTTAATTATGAAACCAAAGCATTGCGTTTCAATTGTCCGTGAAGAGGTGATGTGCTTTTAATCTAATCCACCGCCCAAATTCTGCTAAAATATTATAAAATTAAAATCTTCTTGTTAAATTTTAGTTAAAACCCAAGCATTACTCTTCTTTTATGTACTCATTTAGCATTATATTTGTTTATCAAATTATAGAACAATATTAAATAAAACTTATCTAATAAAAATAAACCCTATATGAATAACAACTTAAAAAAACTATTACCTTACGCCTTAGTAGGCGTGGTATCAGGAGCAACGGTTTTTGGAGGCATCCAATTAGCAGAAAGAAACGATGCCAACAATCAGGATTATTCCTATTTTAGTCAAGCTGTAGAAACCCCAATAACTAATGTCAGTGTCTCTGGAGCTGGACAAGATTTTACCAAAGCAGCTAAAACTACCGTACCTGCCGTAGTTACGATTAAAAATTATAAAAGTAGAACAGCTAGTGCAAGTTCTGAAATGGATATTTACGAATGGTTTTTTGGAAATCCTAGCCGTAACAGACAACAACAGCAGAAGCCTGATAATGTACCAAGCGGAATGGGTTCGGGGGTTATCATCTCCCCAGATGGCTATATCATCTCTAATAACCACGTAGTAGCAGGAGCTAATAAACTGGAAGTGGTACTCAGCAATAAGAAATCTTATATCGCAACGCTAGTAGGTACCGACCCTAATACAGATATCTCACTACTGAAAATAGAAGAAAAAGGCTTACCTTACCTCAACTTTGCCAATTCTGATTTGGTGGAAGTGGGACAATGGGTACTAGCCGTAGGAAACCCACTAGGGCTCAACTCTACCGCTACAGCAGGGATTATCTCCGCAAAAGGAAGAGGCATTGGCATTTTGTCTGGACAGGGTTCTGCCACCAACCCTATTGAAAGTTTCTTGCAAACCGATGCCGCCATTAACCAAGGAAACTCTGGTGGTGCTTTGGTGAATACCAATGGAGATCTTATTGGAATCAACTCTGCCATTGCTTCGCCTACGGGATACTACTCTGGATACGGATTTGCAGTACCTTCCAACTTGGCAAGAAAGATTGTAGAGGATATCAAGAAATTTGGATTGGTACAGAGAGGTTTCCTTGGCGTTAGCACCTTAGACCTATCCAATCAGCAACAGGTGGAAGCCTACAACAAAGAGTTTAAAACCAATATCAAAGTAGGACAAGGGATGTATGTCATCAACATTAGCGATAATAGTGGTGCCGAAGATGCAGGACTAAGAAAAGGTGATGTTATTACTAAAATCGATAATCAATCCATATCAGACTACTCAGATTTATCTGTGGCTGTGGGAAGCAAAAGACCAGGTGATGTGGTGACTGTAACTTATCTAAGAAATGGTAAAGAGGACAATGCCCGCGTTACGCTGAAAGACCAAAAAGGAAACACTTCTACCAGAACGAAAGCCGACCTATCCGTTGCTGAAAAAATAGGCGGTGAAGTGGAAGAGCTTAGCGAGAATTTCAAAACGAGATACGGTCTTAATAGTGGTGTAATGGTAAGAAGCGTATCTGATGGCGGAGAGCTATCCAAAATTGGTGTGTATGAAAATTATATCATCACAGAAATTAATGGAAAACCAGTTAATTCACAGAAAGACATTGATAAAATCCTTTCAAACTTCAGAGGTAATGTACAAATAAAATTCATAGATGAGTACGGCAGAATCTATACCCGTGGCTTTAAAATGCCAAACTAATCTGCACCTCTTCAACCTAATCCCTTCTCCCAAAAGAGAGGGGATTTTCGTTTTTCTCAATAAAAAAAGAGAACCAATTTCTTGATTCTCTTACTTAGTAGCGGGGACACGACTCGAACGTGCGACCTCCGGGTTATGAGCCCGACGAGCTACCTACTGCTCTACCCCGCGGTATTGTGGTGCAAATGTACAACTTTTTATCTTAATAACAAATTTTTAGACTATAAATTTTATTTTTTTGTTTATTTTAATAATGATAATACTGCTAATCTATATCCGCCCACGCCAAATCCAGAGATTAAACCATCTGTATAAGCAGCAGTTACACTTTTTTGCCGAAAGGCTTCGCGTTGATAGATATTGCTGATATGGACTTCTATCTTCTTTCTTTGAATGTTTTTAAGACAGTCAGCAATGGCATAAGAGTAATGCGTAAATGCTCCAGGATTGATGATTAGAGCATCAAAATCGTTATTCTGTAAGCGATCAATAATTTCACCTTCGTGGTTAGATTGGAAATAATCTATCGATATATTCGGGAACTCTGTTTTTAAGCTTAGTATGGCATCTTCCATTGAGGTTGTCCCGTAGATTTCAGGTTCGCGAGTTCCTAAAAGATTTAGATTGGCTCCGTTTACTATTAGTAATTTCATCGTATTTATTTTTCCAAAGATACAAAACAAAGTCTATATTGAAGTATTCATTTTTCATAAAGAAAAAAGCCAGAATATTTTCTGACTTTATGCTCTTTACATCCCCAAACTTTCTCTTACTCTTTTCAGTGTTTCAGCTGCAATAGGGCGAGTTTTAGCCGCTCCTTCTTGTAGTTTAGCTTCTAATTCGTCCAAATGATTCATATAGTAATCAAAGATTTCTCTTTCCTTTTTGAACCTTTCCAAAATTAGATGAAGTAATTCTGTTTTTGCGTGACCATAGCCAAAATTACCAGCCAAATATTTTTCTCGAAGTACTGCTGTCTCTGCTGTGGTAGCTATCAAAGAATAAATGGTGAAAACTTTGCAGGTATCAGGATTTTTAGGTTCTTCTAATGGTGTAGAATCTGTCTCTATGGACATAATCTGCTTTTTCAATTGCTTTTCTGGCAAGAAAACATTGATGATATTACCTCTAGATTTAGACATTTTATTGCCATCAGTACCTGGTACATACTTAGTAGATTCTTGAAGTTCCGCTTGTGGAAGTACAAATACATCTCCCATCTGATGATTAAACCTAGCACCAACACCTCTTGCCATTTCCAAGTGTTGCAGTTGGTCTTTTCCCACTGGTACTATCTCTGCATCATATAGCAAAATATCTGCAGCCATTAGAATAGGGTAAGTGAAAAGTCCTACATTCACATCATCTAGTCTATCTGCTTTATCCTTGAAAGAATGTGCCAAAGTCAGCCGTTGATACGGAAAAAAGCAAGATAAATACCAAGAGAGCTCACATACTTCGGGGATATCACTTTGTCTGTAAAAATAAGTTTTATCTGTATCTAGGCCACAAGCTAACCAAGCTGCAGCTATTTCGTAGGTGTTCCTTCTTAAATCATCAGCATTTTTTATTTGCGTCAAAGTATGCATATTGGCAATAAAAAGGAAACTCTCATTGTCTGATTGCTTGGAGAGTTCTATCGCTGGGATGATAGCTCCGAGTAGATTTCCTAAATGCGGAGTTCCCGTTGCTTGTATTCCTGTAAGTATTCTAGACATTCTATATGTTTTAAAATAAAAGTGTACAAAAATAAGATTTTATTTTCCATATAAAAAGAAACAGTGTAAGAGCGTAATCAAATTTTTACAAAATTTCTCTTTAAAAATAAAAAACCTCCAGATAAAATCTGAAGGTTTTTAAGTAGCCCGTAGGGAACTATAATAAACCCTTTGCAACTAATTGAAAAACAATATTTTATAAGCTTCTAAAATTTTTGGGTAACAACTGGGTAACAAAATAGCATAAATTACTGATTTTCAATTAATTATATAATATATTGATTTTTTCTATAAAACCCTGTTATTTTATCGTGCTTTGTCTATTGAAAACAAAACACAAACACAAAACTAATGTTTTACTAATTTTAGTATCTTTGTATTATTAAAAATTACCACAATGAGTAAAATAACAATTAAACATTTTCTAAATACAAACTTGAAACCTTATGTTATAAATAAGCAAAATTATTATACTATCTATGTACTTATAACAGCAAAAAGAAGAACAACGAAATTAAAATCATTGATGTTTGATGAATATTATACAGAGAATGATTTTGAGGAAATTTTTAATTCTGAAAATAGTGAGGATATAAAGATGATAGAAAATGAAATTTCGTCTATAAATATTATATCTGAAATTATCATATCTGAATTACAAGACTTTGATACTGCATTTTTAACAGCATTTATAAACTTTTCTAATACAATAGATATATGGAAAATAGACAATGAATGTTTTAGATTTGATAATAAAGAAACGGTAAACATATATCATAAAAATGCTAATAGTGCAGGTATGGAAATAGACACTATAAAAATAGAATTATCAGCCTTGAAAACCGTTACTTTATATGATTACTTTAATAGAGAAAATCAAACAAAAGCAAAGGAAATATTAAAAAAACAAGGCGTTAAAAATATCCCCGATGTTATACAAGATATAAATAAATCTTTTTTCTATCGTTCTTTAGACGCTTTTGAATGGTATATTAAAGGAAGTAAAAAAAATATGGTTTTAAAAGATAAGTATGAGAATTTTTTTGATATGTATAATGATAGTTTTGACTACTATATGATAAATAAATATGCAACAAAATAAAATGTTTAACTTGTATTAGTTAAACATTAAAAATAATTTATATATTTGCACTCTCGAAAAGAGTGTTTTTTTATTAGAAAATGTTTAACTAAAAATAGTATTACAATGAACATAGAACAACTAAAAAAGAAGATACCGCACGGAGGTATGAAAGCAATTGCGAAGCGTTCCAAAATCCATTACATCACAATAATAAGTTTTTTTAACGGTAAAAAAACGCTATCAGAACGACTGGAAACCAAAATATTAACGGCAACCGCTGAATATTTAGAAGATTTGAAAAAGCAAAAAAACAACGCATTAGAAAGACTAAACGCAATTAATTAAACAGATTTAGAGCAATGGAAAACATAATCAATACAGAAACCCTATACAGGCACAGTATAGTATCAGATATTACACTTGCCAACGGTAAGACCACTAAAATAGTTACCTTTTTCAATAATCAAGAGGTAAATTTTGAAGAATTAAATGCAGGGGTACGCCTTGCACTATTACGGTGCGATACAGTAAAAAAGTTTACAAATACAATGCTTAGCATTAGTACAAACGGAGTAAAAGAAATAGCAAAATTTCCAGTAAATGAAAAATAGTACCCCCGAAACTATTAAAGAACTACTGGATGAAATAGCAACTATTAACGCTATAAAGGAAGATTTGCCTACTCGTTATGCTTTTGTAGTGGCTCAATATATCCAACGATTACAGGAGTACCTAGAAAAGATTTTGACCATAGAAATAGAACAAAAAACACCCCAAAAAAGCAAAACAAATGACACAGCAAAGAACCACTCCACCCGAAGAAAATAACCCCCTTTTGGTGCTTGTTTTCATTCTCTTTGTGCTTTTTGCTTTTTCCATTGCTGGCACATCAGATTACGAATTTAAACAGCAGGAACAAAAAGCCACAGAGCAAATATTGATGGATAACGGAATTATTTTAAAGCAAAATTAAACCGCCTTTAAAATTCATTTAAAAAAACAGATTTAGACAATGGAAAATATCACAGTAGTAAATAACGAATTATTTACAAAACTCATTCAGAAAGTAGAAAATTTAGAAGTGTTGATAATGGATTTAAACCAAAAAACACACAAAGAGTATCTAACGCATAAGGAAGCCCAGCAACTTTTAAAGTGTAGCCGTAACACGCTGGACAAATTGGCAAATGATGGTTTTTTCCAACGACACCAGCCCAACGGAAAGAAAACAAGAATACTATTTAAGCGGTCGGAATTGCAAAAGTATTTACAGGATAACCCGAAGTATTAAGACAAAAAAGAAAGCCGTAAAAATACGGCTTTCGGTTAAAGATTTAGATTAATGGAAACTCACGCCCTCCAATACAGACGATTGTAGTACCGCTATATTTCCAACGGGGCAAAAGTAGGAAAAAAATATGATTGATAAACTCACTTTTAGGAAAAAAAATATTTCTGAAAAGGATTTAAAACTTTTGCAAAAAAAATCAAAATTGAGAATGCACCACAAAAACGGGGCAATATATTATGATAATAAAGATACCAAAGATTTTAACGGAGGTTTTTATATCCATATAGATACCAAAGGAACATTAAAGGTAGGGGGTTCGGTGCATAAGTTTTACAATTTTCTAAATGGTGGAAAACTGGATAATTACAATAATATCACAATGCAAGAAAGCAGGGAAACTATTTTAAAGATATTAGAATTTTACGGGTTGGGAAGCGTAGGCGGTTATTTAATTAGTTCCTTTGAGGTTGGGGCAAACTTTGAAACCGAACGCCCAACGCATTGGATATTAAAAAAGCTGGATAATATAGGAAATAAGCCGTTTTACTTCAATCCTATGTATAAGAATGAAAGCCACAAAACAACGGAAATAAACAAAGATTTTAAGCGAATTTTTAGGGTATATGATAAACTACACGAACTGAAAGACAAAAAGAGAAAACCGCCCCCAAATATTAACCATCTTACACGGTGCGAAAGCATATACAGGCGGTGCGAACGGCTGGAACTGGAAACATTCCTAAACATTGAATTTTTAAAGGAAAAAGAGCGGATTTTTTGGCAGGAAATGAAAAGTATTAAATTAAAAAAGTTTGTAGAATATACGGGGGTGGGCGTGTGTTCCCACTCCAAAAAGCAAACGGCAAAAGATATATTACAGTTTGGAACCGTACGGGCGTTGGAACTGGCAAAGGAACGGCACGAAAAAAAGGAACTCACACCCAAGCAATACCGCACGGTAAGGGAGTTTATAAGGGACTGGCACGATAAAGAGTATTATAAAAACTTTAAACTAAATGAATAGTGCCATTTGGGCATACAGTTCAAAATATTGATATTCAATAATTTAAGAAATAAAGCCCGAAAGATTGATAAAGATTGAAAGAAAAAAAATACTGCAAGGCGTTATATATATAACTGCCGAAATTTTTTAGGGCAACTTGTCTTACAGTGCCGTTAGGCATATAAGTAACTAAATATTTAGGTTTATACTCTTTATTTTCAATTACTTAAATAAAAGACAAAAACGGCATTATTAATATCCAGTATAATTAAGAGTACACACAAAAGAAAATAAGAATGATAAAGAGAAAAAGACAACGCATATTCTTACGCTGGTACGATTTCCAGTATCTAAAAGAAAAGGATTTTTATTTCAGAATAGAATACAAAGAAAGGGACGGGACTTCCTATTCTGATACACTGGGAGCATTAGAAATATGTACCCCACCGAAAGAAATATTTATTTTCAAAATAACCCCCTTACACGCTGGGAAACACTACAAAGGAAAAACAGGTATAGAAGCATATAAATTTATAAGAGATATAAGCAAATGGAACGATTTACAAAAAGGATAAAAGGGCGAAAAGTTGCAAGGAAAACGATAAACCCACCAACGGAAAAAGAGTTGATTTTTTGCATTAGTCTGTATTTTGGACTGCCCCCAAAATTCACAAGGTACAATATTTTATTTAGGTATTATTTACGGCAAATCTATATTGTACGGCATTTTGATAAGCGTATAAAAAAAGAAGATAAAGCCATTTTTTGGGACTACATAAAAAGCCACGAAAGCAAAATAAACCTATCACGGAAGTATTACAACCATACACGCAAAGGGCAAAGCATTATAAACTATTATTTGCATTTGCTAGTAGATGAAATTAAAAAAGACTACAACAGTGGCACACTTACCGTACAGCCATACGAACCCCCGAAAAGAGAAACGAAAAGAGATATAATACGGAAACTAAACGCCTACTATCAAAAAAGAGGAATAAACAAACGCCTACCCCTCCGAAAGAAAAGCAACAGGGAATTGATTAAAGACTATCAAAAGCATATACAGGAAATGAAGAAACGCACCACCTCGCAATAAAAGAGGTGGTTTTTTCGTGTTTTTTATCGTAGGGGGGGGGGGTATGGGTTCAGAAAATGGATTTAAAGCAAAATAAAAGCCTTGCAAAGCCTTTGTTTATGGGGGTTGGCGTTTAATTGGGTTTCTGATAGGAAAATGTCGGAAAATGTCAAAAAATGTACATTAAGTATCATTTAAGTACCATTTTAGCGACAAAAAAGCGTTAATAAATAACAAAAAAGTAACTTTTTCAGTTCAAAAAATGGATTTATTGGATATGATTAAGCCTATTTTATTAGGTTTTTGCGTGTTTATGGTTAAAATTATCATCATTACATCATCATTATATCATCATTTTGCACCAGTAGGAACGCTTGACCTCATCAGAACCGAACGCCTGCACTGGTGGAACGCTTGACCCTATCAGAACAAAAAGCCTGTACCAGCAAGAACCCGAACGCCTGTACTGGTGCAACCTTTGACCCTATCAGAACCAAGAACCTGTACCAGCAAGAACCCGAACGCCCGCACTGGTGAACCCCTTGACCCTATCAGAACCAAGAACCTGTACCAATGGAACGCCTGTACTGGTGAACCCTTGACCTCATCAGAACCAAGAACCTGTACCAATGGAACGCCTGCCCTGGTGCACCTTTAACCATATCAGAACCGAACGCCTGCACTGGTGAACCCCTTGACCCTATCAGAACCGAACGCCTGTACTGGTTGAACCCTTGACCTCATCAGAACCGAACACCTGCCCTGGTGGAACGCTTGACCTCATCAGAACCGAACGCCTGTACTGGTAACCCCTTGACCTCATCAGAACAAAGGCAAAATATTAATTTTATCATCATTGTAAGGGTGCTATATAGGAACTATTTTATTTGATAGGTAGAATATTTCACAAATATAATAAGACACAAAGTATTGATTTTCAGTATTATTTTTATTTGATGGGTAAAAATAAACCTCATCAGATGGAAATATTTTTAAAAACAATCTGTATTTGTTCGCTATTTGGCGAATTTTTTGTATATTTGTGAAAGCAAAACAAAGGAAATGAAGATTTTAGGCAGGGAAAAAATAGATGAATTTATAAAAAAACACGCTGGGAGCAAAAAGGCGTTATTTAGATGGGTTCAGATAATGGAAACAATGGAATTTAAAACGCATAACGAACTAAAAAACATTTTTCCATCTGCCGACTATGTAGGAAGTGGGCGTTATGTTTTCAATGTTAAAGGGAATGATTACAGACTAATTGCGGTTATTGTTTTCGTTGGTGGTTTTGCTCAAATACGATTTATAGGAACGCATAAAGAATACGATAAAATAAAGGAAATAGATAAAATATAAACAATGGAAAGCAAGTATAAAGATTTGGAAAAAATCACAACGGAACAAGTGTACAACGATGTAAAAAACTACATAGAAACACTGTTAAACGAAGCAACGGAAAAGGGGTATTTTAATGATACCGAAACTCCGAACGCCTACACGCTGGAAATATCACGGTTGGGAGGTCTTGCAGTGGATTTTGAAAATGAAACCCGAAAATTTGATTTTGAACAATACGCACCAAATGAAATACTAATGCACGAAATGAAACAAAGAGGTATAAACCAAACGGCACTAGCTGAAATGCTTGACCACTCTAAAAGTTACACAAATGAAATTCTAAAAGGCAAAAAGAACATAACGGCAAATTTGGCGGTTCGGTTGGAAACAGTTTTTAATTTACCTGCTGAATTTTGGTTAAGATTGCAAATGCACCACGAAATAAAAAAGGCACGAAACGACAAAGGCAACCAAAAACAAAAAGTACATTTTTCTACTCGTTTCAGAACTGGAAAAGGTAACAAAATAGAAAGAGTGTAAGCAGGTAAAAGGTACAAGATTTTTATAAAATATTGGGGTTTTTGTTACCCATTTGTTACCCAAATGAAAGCCCGTTTTATATTAGTTTCATTTTCAATAAAATAGCGTTTTAGGTTCAATTCCTTTTAGGAACAAAAACAACTAAATTACTATATTTGTGATATGAGAACGACACCCCACGAAATTATAAAAAACGAGTATTTGAGAAAATCCCAAATAAGAAATAAAAACGGTGATAGGCTTTTCACAGATGAAAGTTTAATAAAATCGTTTTCATTAGCATTTTCAATTTCTGAAAGTAAGATAAAAGATATTTTACAAATAAATTGAGAAGTAATATTTTTGCGTTTAAAATCTCTCATCTTTTTTTTAATAAGAATGTACCCGACCGCCTTACACTTCAAAAGTGTAGGGCGGTTTGCTTTATCCTTTGACCTCCATCAAAACCAAGAACCTGTACCGATGGAACGCCTGCACTGGTGGAACCCTTGACCCTATCAGAACAAAAAGCCTGCACCAGCAAGAACCCGAACGCCTGTACTGGTGGAACGCTTGACCCTATCAGAACCAAGAACCTGTACCGATGGAACGCCTGCACTGGTGGAATACTTGACCTCATCAGAACCAAGAACCTGTACCGATGGAACGCCTGTACTGGTTGAACCTTTGACCTCATCAGAACCAAGAACCTGTACCGATGGAACGCCTGCACTGGTGGAATACTTGACCTCATCAGAACCAAGAACCTGTACCGATGGAACGCCTGTACTGGTGGAACGCTTGACCCTATCAGAACAAAAAGCCTGCACCAGCAAGAACCCGAACGCCTGCACTGGTGGAACGCTTGACCCTATCAGAACAAAAAGCCTGCACCAGCAAGAACCCGAACGCCTGCACTGGTGGAATACTTGACCTCATCAGAACAAAGAGCCTGTACGAGTAAGACCCCGAACGCCTGCACTGGTGAACCCTTGACCCTATCAGAACCAAAAGCCTGTACGAGTAAGACCCCGAAC
>NZ_JBHMFD010000002.1:0-225749 GCF_042427575.1 Bergeyella porcorum | reverse complement strand
TCAAACTAAATGATGAGCAAGAACGATTGAAAGCCGAACTAAAAGCCAAAACCGATGAGCTTAACAAAACACTTGAAACGCTTACCACTCAGCTAAGAGAAAGTAAAAAAGTAGTGAAGCTCTCTATCCCACAGGCTGGCTGGCTTGAGTTTGGCATTGCAGACAAAAGGTAATTTAATAACTGTAAAAAGCGGAAACATTGGTTTCCGTTTTTTTATTTGTAGGAAGAGCAGCTCCTACATCTTGGGGAAGAGCTCCTACACTTGTAGGGAAAGCTCCTACACTTGGGGGAAGAGCTCCTACACTTGAGGGAAGAGCTCCTACACTTGTAGGGAAAGCTCCTACACTTGTAGGAAGAGCTCCTACACTTGGGGGGAAAAGCTCCTACACTTGTAGGGAAAGCTCCTACACTTGGGGGAAAAGCTCCTACATCTTTCAAAAAAGAAAATCAACCTAAAAAAAAGAAAAGCGTATCGCATACGCCTTTTCTAAAAACAAAGCGAAAGCCGATGAGGTTTTCGCTTTGTTAATCTTGTAGAAATTCCTAAAAGTGGATTTTTAAGTCCAAAACAAGTATATTTGAAAACGATTAATAACAACGGAAAGTTACTTTTATAAGTTGAATCTAAGTATATCTATTCTAATTGAAAATATAAAATAAACGATTTTTTTTACCTCCCAATATTTCTAACATAAAATGAATCAAGTATTGAAAATCAACTATTTAAAATTAATGATTGCCCAATTTGATAGAGGGTAATTTAAAAATCAAAACTTGAATAAATCATAATTAAAAATAAAAAGGAACCAAACTAGTAGTCCCTAATTTAGTTCCTTTGTTGTTCAATTGATTGATAATCAATATAAGTCGCAGAAAGGAAGGGATTCGAACCCTCGATACGGTTACCCGTATACTACCTTTCCAGGGTAGCCTCTTCAACCACTCGAGCACCTTTCTTTTTGAGACTGCAAATGTAGAAAATTTTTCGGAAAATAAAAAAATTAATCTTCAGAAATTTCTCCACTTAGATTTTGAACAAAGTTTTCTGCGAAAGTACCTATATAATTAGGATTGTCCAAAAGGTGCATTGCCTTAGTGATGGCACTTTCCGCCGTCATATCTCTTCCGCTGATGGCTCCTATCTTATTGAAAATATTGCTGTTCTCATATTTTCCGAAAGAAATCCCTCCAGAAACGCATTGGCTCACCACCACGATTTCTGTTCCGTTTTCTCGTATTTTTCGGAGGATTCTCTCTGTAGAAGCATCGCTGTAAATGGTACCAGAACCGAAAACTTGCAAAATAAGCACTTTTATTTTCGGTAAATCTGGGATTAATTCCATAGACATTCCTGGGAAGATTCTCCAAAACAAAACATTTTGAGAAAGATGCAAATCTACAGAAAACGGAGTGCCATCTGGGCGATACAAAGCATCCCTATCATAGTTGAGATGGACGCCACTTTGCCCCAAAATGGGATAATTGGGACTTTGATAGGCATCAAAATACTCTGCAGAATATTTCAGTGTGCGGTTGCCCCTCAGGAGTTTATATTCAAAATAGACGGCTACTTCCTGCACCACAGCTTCCTCATTTTCGTAGAGACAAGCGTAGTTAAGACTCGTCAGAAGGTTTTCTTTAGCATCGGTTCTTAAATCTCCAATGGGCAGCTGAGACCCCGTTAAAATCACAGGTTTGCGAAGTCCTTTGAGCATAAAACTCAATGCTGATGCAGTGTAAGACATTGTATCGGTACCGTGCAAGATGAGGAACCCATCATAGCGATGGTATTCTTTTTCTATGATTTGAGCAATATTTTTCCATTCATTAGGCCCTACATCCGAAGAGTCTACGGGTTTTTCAAAAGAGTGAACCGCCACCTCGCAGTCTAAAAGGTTCATTTCTGGAATTTTACTGAAAATATTTTCAAAATTGAACGGAACCAAGCTCCCCGTGCTGTAATCTTTCTCCATTCCAATAGTACCGCCTGTATAGATGAGCAAAACTTTTCTTTTCATTTCTATTGATTTGATTATTTAAGACTTAATATTCTATTTTTATGATGGTAAGATGCTTATTTTAGTGGTTACCTTCTTTATTTTGGTGGTTACCTTGCTTATTTTAGTGGTTACCTTCCTTATTTTAGTGGTTACCTTGCTTATTTTAGTCGTTTCCTTCCTTGTTTTAGTGGTTACCATCCTTATTTTAGTGGTTACCTTCTTTATTTTAGTGGTTACCTTGCTTATTTTAGTGGTTACCTTCTTTATTTTAGTGGTTACCTTCCTTATTTAAGGGGTGACCTTACTCATTTGAGTGGTGACCTCGCTTATTTGAGTGGTGACCTCGCTTATTTTAATCTTTATTTTGCATACTTAGTCGGTGAGCGGCTACAAAAATCCCTGCCGTCTCGGTTCTCAATCGTTGAGATCCAAAACTAACGGCTTTAATTCCTTTCTCGGAAAGCATCTGGATTTCTTTCGGACTAAAATCGCCCTCTGGCCCTATGAGCACCACCATATCCTGAGCTATTGGCAAGGCATTTAGGGCAATTCTATCGAAATTTACATCGCAATGAGCTACAAAAGTTTGTGCTGGATTAATGGTTTTGATGAACTCCGAAAGCTTGGTAGCTTCATTGATTATAGGAAAATACACCCTAAGCGATTGCTTAGAGGCAGCAATGGCTTGTTTTCGGATTTTATCGATGTTAAGGTGTTTTCTTTCAGACTTATCAGTGATGAGGAAAGTGATTTCATCAATGCCCAATTCCGTAGCTTTTTCCACGAAAAACTCTGTTCGGTCTATATTCTTGGTGGGAGCAATGGCAATGTGCAGTTTTGAGAGATTTCCTTTCAACTTCTCTTGGATTTCCACATTTTTCAGCACTGCTTTTTTACCTTCTAGTTCCAATTCTCCTTTTGCCAGATGCCCTTCGCCATCGGTAAGGAAAATGGTTTCCCCAGACTTCATTCTAAGCACTTTTACAATGTGCTGTTGCTCTTCTTCGTGGATTTTGATTTCGGGATATATCGTTCCAAAAAATAGTTTCATTGTATGATAAATAAAAATGTTTTAAGAAAAATCTTGCTCCATATCATACCTTGCAGAGGCTGAGATGGAAAGGTCTGTAAACAAGCCTCGCTCATATTTTAACTGGGCTACCATTGCAATCATTGCGGCGTTGTCTGTGGTGTATTCAAATTTTGGGATATAAATATTCCAGCCCAGTTGTTCTGCTTTGGTGTGCATTGCTTGCCTTAGTGCGGAGTTGGCAGACACCCCCCCTGCGATGGCAATTTCTTTGATGCCGAGGTCTTTGGCGGCTTTTTCCAATTTAATCATCAATGTATCTACAATGGTTTTCTGTACCGATGCACAGAGGTCATTCAGATGGTCTTGGATAAAATGAGGATTCTTTTTCACTTCTTTCTGAATGAAATACAGCACGGAGGTTTTAATTCCACTAAATGAGTAATCGTACCCCTCTAATTTTGGTTTGCTAAACTGAAACGCATTTTCATTGCCCTTCTTGGCAAGTTGGTCTATGATAGGGCCAGCGGGATAATCTAAGCCTAAAATTTTTCCAATTTTATCAAACGCTTCGCCTGCGGCATCATCTATGGTTTTGCCCAAGATTTCCATTTTGAAATAATCTTTCACCAGAACTATCATTGTATGTCCCCCCGAAACGGTGAGGCATAGAAATGGAAATTTTGGTGGCTCTGGATTGGCATCTTCTATGAAGTGAGCCAAGATGTGAGCTTGCAGGTGATTAACTTCTATCAGGGGGACATTAAGACTCATTGCCAGAGATTTAGCAAAGGAAGTTCCCACCAAAAGAGAACCCAAAAGACCAGGCCCTCGGGTAAAAGCTATGGCGGAGATATCTTTTTGTTGTATCTTTGCTTGGTTCAGAGATTTTTGAACCACAGGGATAATGTTTTGCTGGTGTGCTCTGGAGGCCAACTCTGGAACCACGCCGCCGTATTCATTGTGAATTTCTTGGTTGGCAGCGATATTGGAAAGGATTTTGCTTCCCTGTATCACGGCAGCCGATGTATCATCGCAAGAAGATTCGATACCTAAAATTATTGTAGAGTCGTTCATAACAATGGCAAATTTAGAGAATAATTACGATAAAGAAAAAGATAAAAAAGCAAGCTCTGAAAATAAAATCAGCATAGAGGGGGCTAAAGAACTGGTGAAAGATGCCGTACAACATCCCGTAGAGACCGCCAAAGAGTTTACAGAACAGGCGGCTAAAGATGTGGTAAGCATCAGCTGGTGGGCAAGATTGTTGCAGATTTTATTTTGGATAGGACTCTTTCTGGTAGTCACCATTGCGGTGGTTATCAATCTTGGCATAACCAAACAATGGGCTGCCAACCAAGCATTAGCCTTATTAAACCAAGACTTTAAAGCTCAGATGACCACCGAGAGTGTGGATGTAGATTATTTTGGCGATATTACCATTAAAGGGCTTAAAATAAAAGATGAAAAAGGGCTTGACTTTATCAAAATAAGAGAATTTAGAGCCAATTCTAATTGGATAGAACTGGTGAATGGCTTGGTAAGAAAGAAAAACAACCATCTCAGCTTTGATGCACTACAGCTTAGAGATGCTGATATCAAAGTGATTACTTACAAGGGCGATAGCATTTCCAATTTCATTAAGTATATTGGCAATTTTGATTCTGGAAAACCCCGAGACCCTAAAAAACCACCGTTCCAGCTAGATTCTCGTTTAGAGATTGTTAATTCTAAAGTTTCCATCATTAATATGAACAGTGAGGGAGATAAAGGAAAATGGCTCTATGCTCACGATTTCAATCTTTTAGCTCCTTCGGTAAAGGTGAATGGTGCTGATGTTTTTGCAAGAATTAATAATCTTACTTTCAAAACCAAACGCTGGGGAAAGGTTCATTTTGTAGATACTTTTAGCACAGATTTGGCGCTTACCAAACGCTTTCTTTCTCTGAAAGATTTAACTCTAAATACCGACCATACCTTATTGCAAGGGGATTTAAAATTCAATTTGAACAATGGCTCTTGGGCAGATTTCACCGATAGAGTGCGTTGGGAAATGAATTTGCAGCAAGGTAGCCAAATCAGTGGGTATGATATCAGTTATTTTGTAACCCATTGGGACAATTATAAGCCTATAAATACCTCTGGGCAAATGCGTGGCACGCTCAATAATTTTAACCTCAAAAACTTTGTATTGGGAAATAAAGAAAACACCATCGCTACGCCCTACATTAGGTTTACCAATTTGCTTCACGGGAAATTCGTTATTGAAACCGATAAACTGTCCACCGATTTTACCTATGTTTCCTTAAAGGAAATGTTGCCGTCTTTCATTGCTACAAAGATGAAAAACTTTGCCGATGATTTTGGGAGATTAAAATATAATGGTGCGGTGCGGGTAATGCCAGAGCAAATTTTTGTATCCGAAGGCAATTTGGTAGCGGGCATAGGGCAGGCTAGTATTTCTGATTTTTATTTGGAAGATTACAGCACACAGATGCCTAAATATAGAGGTCGTTTCAATGTTAAAGATTTGAATACAGCGGTCATTACCAAATCACCACAGGTAGGATTAATTTCGGGGGATTTTAATCTTCAAGGGCAAAGTTTTGATGTGAATGAGATGGTGATAAAGACCAATGCTAATATTGCATCTATTGAGATTATGGATAAAACCATCCATCGGCTTCATTTAGATGGTTTACTGGATAAGAGAACTTATAAAGGATTGATTCAGATTGATGATGCTCAGGCGGTTGCCAATGTAGATGGCTTTGTCGATTTCAGAACCTCCAGATTGGCAGCAGATATCAATGCGGATATCAAAAAATTAAACCTCGGCTATTTTACAGGACAGTCTAATGCACAGAGTGTGAGTGGAGTTATTCAAGGAAAAATAGCAATGTCTAATATTAATGACTTAGATTTAGACGCTCATCTCAAAGGGATTCGGTTTAGCTCTAATCATAAAACTTACACCATACCCAATGCGGATGTTAAAGCCTATATGGGAAATGGCAATCGTATCATAGAGCTGAATGCCCCAGGTGCTGCCAATGGAAGAATTGCAGGAAAATACCAGCTAGGAGACCTTAGCGGAATGGTACAAAACGGGTTGGATAAAATTTTGGTAGGCTTACCACCAAGAAAACTTTATAAAGGGCAGAGTTTTAATGTAGAATTGGACATTCAGCAGGGGTTGGTCAATTATTTTGTACCAAATCTCAATATTCCGCAAGGTGTAAGGGTGTCAGGCTCTTATGATGGAGATGGTAATCACTTGGTTTTGAATGCAGATGCTCCTTATTTAGTCTATCGTCTATCCGAGAAAGATGCTCAATCGGTTAATAAAACCTTAGCAGAGTTACAAGGAACAACTACTGAGGAAGATAAGCAGGTGGCAGAAACGCTAGATGCTGAAGATTTGGTATTAAAAATCAATACCGCGAATCAAGAAGAGCAAATCTTTGTGAAACTTGAAAGAGCAAAATATGGCGAGCACATCTTCCGAGGCGTAGCCCTTACAGGTCGAAATAATGATAACAAAACCCTACACCTTTCGGCTAAATTTTTCCACGGAACTCCAGAGGAAGAACTCAATGGTAATATGAAAGACTATGCCATTCATCTTAACCAAAGCATCAATGCGACAGGGGATTATGTTGTGCAATTTGAGCCTACGGAGATGACCTTCAATAATATCACTTGGAAGATAGATACCAGTGAAGAGCTGAATCATTCTATTGTTTACAAGAAGAAAACGGGGAATATTTTAGTTCATAATTTTAGAGTGTATTCTGATGATAGCTCTATTCTTATTAAAGAAGGTGTTTTCCAATCGGGGACAGATTTTAAGGTTGAAGGGGAAATCCATAATCTTCAGTTGTCTAAGCTAATGGAAATGCAAAGCGATGGCAATACAATGAACATCAAAGGTATCGCCAATGGAACTTTTGATATTGCTATGAACAAAAGTAATCTGGAACCTTTAATTACCCTCAATGTTAATGAAATTTCTATGGATGGTAGGGATATGGGAAATATCGATATTAATGTTAAAAATAGTGATAAGCCTAATATTTTTGATGTAGAAGCAAGCGTGGCTTCGGCAGGGATTATAGGGGATAATAAACTCTCTGTGACAGGAATTATTGATAATAATCCTAAAACACCTACGCTTGACATCCAAGCGGATATGAAGGATTTTGATCTTGCATTTTCTCAGCAGTTTGTAAAAGGCGTGTTTGGAAATATGCGAGGAAAAGCCAATGGCATCTTGTCCATATCAGGGCCTATCAATGATGTGGACTATAGTGGAGATATTGCATTGAGCGGTTTTGGATTGAAGCTCAATTTCACAGGAGTAGATTATTCCTTTGATGATACTGTAATTCCTTTATCCAAGGGATTAGCAGTGCTGAATGACATTAGAATAAAAGATGGAAGAGCCAATTCTAGCGGCACCATTTCTGGAGCCATTCAGTTTGAAACTTTGGCATCTATGGCAGTCAACCTCATTATGCGTGCGGATAACCTTACGGTACTTAATACCCAGCAGAAAGATTTTGATTTGTTTTGGGGAAGAGTATATGGGCAGGGCAACTTGTATGTTTCAGGACCTGTATCTGCACTCAATATTTCCACCGATATTAATGATCCTTTCAAGGCACTTAATAATAGTATGTTTACCTTCAATGCGGGCTCTACCTCGGGAGTAGATGAGTTTAAAATGCTTCGTTTCCTTGAAAAAGATGAAACAGGAGCTATTGTATCTGGTGAAAATAAAAAAAGTGGTGCCAATATGAATTTGGACTTCAATGTAGCGGTGGACAAAGGTACTACAGTGAATGTAATGCTGCCTGCCGATGTGGGGAATATTAGCGTAAGAGGGGTGGCCAATCCACTCAGATTCCGAATGGAACGCAACGGCAATATCTCTATGAATGGAGGCTATCAAGTAGATAATGGCACTTTTGTATCCAAAGCTATTTTGGATAGAACATTCCAAATTGATAGAGGAAGCAAAATAAGATGGGATGGCGATGCAATGACACCTGCCTTAGATATCAAGGCAGATTATATGCGAACAGTTTCTAATGCGGGCAGCTATTTAGGAACCACCTTGCCACCTGTAAGCGTTCTTCTCACGGTAGATATAGATGGAAGGCTCAATAGCCCTGAAATTAAACTTGGGGTAAGTGCCCCAGATCTTACCAGCCAGTTGCGTGAAACCTTAGCTAATAAGATGATGAACGAAGATGAGAAAGTCATCCAATTTGGCTCTATTCTTGTGATGAATGCCTTTAATACTCAGAACACAGGTCTTGATGTGGACTTAGGAGGAACCTTAGAAAGCTCAGGCTACAATATGCTTTTCAAGCAATTGGGTTCTGTATTCAATACCATCAGCAACGAGGTTCAGGTGGATTTGAATTATTTGAAAGGCGACCAATCTTCTAACATTAGCGATAGAGCCAATGCCAGCCTAAGTTTCAATCTTTCCCCAAGAGTCAATATAAAAACAGGAATGGGAGTACCACTCTCCCGAGGTAGCGAACTTACAGAGACCAATTACCTATCAGGCGAGGGGATTGTAGAATACGATTGGAGCAAAAACAATGATAAAACCAGATTGCTGAGGATTTACTCCAAGCCTTCTAATATCGGATTAGTGGGGGGAGCTTCCAACTCAGCCAATCAGAACTATGGCGTGGGGGTAGTGTACAGCAAGAGTTTCAATACCATTTTTAGACGAAAGAAAAAGAAAGATAGCACTAATATTAAACAAGATTCCATAAGACCTTAGTGTCTGTTTGAGTTTTACTGAATCAAAATCTATCTTAAAACAATGAAATCTATAAATTAAAACAAGCTCTTTGCAACACTTCATAATATAGAACATTATCCAAATATTTTCCTTCAAAACATTTTCTTATCTTTGTAGGACAAAAATTAAAAGTAAACAATGAAATTTTTTATTGACACAGCCAACTTAGAGCAAATCAAAGAAGCTCAAAATCTCGGAATTTTAGATGGAGTAACTACCAATCCTTCGCTAATGGCAAAAGAAGGCATCAGCGGTAATGAAGCCATTAAAAATCATTATAAAACCATCTGTGAAATCGTAGATGGCGATATCTCCGCAGAGGTTCTTTCTACCACTTATGAAGAAATGATAAAAGAGGGTGAAGAGCTTGCAGCCATCCATCCTAATATCGTGGTAAAAATCCCAATGATAAAAGATGGTGTAAAGGCATTGAAGTACTTTTCTGATAAGGGAATCAAAACCAACTGCACCCTTATTTTCTCGGCAGGACAAGCACTTTTAGCGGCAAAAGCTGGAGCTACTTATGTATCGCCATTTTTGGGTAGATTAGATGACATCTCCGTAGATGGTCTCAATCTGATAGACGAAATCCGTACCATTTATGATAATTATGGTTTTAGCACTCAGATTTTAGCAGCATCTATCCGCCATTCTATGCACATTATAGATTGTGCTAAGATAGGTGCAGATGTGATTACTTCACCACTGGCACCAATTCTTTCTTTGCTTAATCATCCATTGACAGATAAAGGATTAGCTCAGTTCATCGAAGATTCTAAGAAATTATCTTAGCTTAACATAAAAGAAGAGAGAGGCTGTCCGAAAAGTTTTGGACAGCCTTTTTTTGATAATATTACTCGTACCCTCCTTCACAAAGAGTATTCAAATATTCAATTCTCACGCGGTTGGTCAAACTTTTCGGACAGCTTCTATATATCCTTTTCTTAGATTCAAATCTAATAATTATATTTGCAAAGTATGATTTTACGAGGCGAAAATTTAATCAAAGAATACGGCTCCAAAAAAGTAGTGAAAGGAGTTTCCGTAGAGGTAAAGCAAGGCGAGATTGTAGGATTACTCGGGCCTAATGGTGCGGGGAAAACCACATCTTTCTATATGATTGTAGGTTTGGTAAAGCCTACTTCGGGAAATATCTTCCTCAATGACCAAAATATCACCAGCGATGCTATGTACCGCCGTGCTCAGAAGGGGATTGGCTATTTGGCTCAGGAAGCATCGGTTTTCAGAAAACTTTCGGTGGAAGAGAATATTATGGGCGTGTTGCAGCTTACAAAACTTTCCAAGAAAGAGCAACAGATGAAATGTGATGAGCTGATAGAAGAGTTCTCCTTGGAGCACGTCCGCCGAAACCGAGGCGACCTGCTCTCTGGAGGTGAAAGAAGAAGAACCGAAATAGCCAGATGTCTCGCTACCGACCCTAATTTTATCCTCTTAGACGAGCCTTTTGCTGGGGTAGATCCCATTGCGGTAGAAGATATTCAGAAGATTGTGAGAAGCCTTACGCATAAGAATATCGGTATCCTTATTACCGACCATAATGTGCAGCAGACCCTTGCCATTACGCATAAAACTTACATTATGTTTGAAGGGCGTATTTTAAAGGAAGGACTTCCCGAAGACTTGGCCAATGACCCGCAGGTACGAGAGGCATATTTGGGTGAAAATTTCGTCTATCAGAGCATAGAAGACAAGGCGAAAAAGAAATCTTATGCTTATAAAATATGGGGTGGTAACTTTGATAGTAGATCTCAGTTTCAGAGGTTTGTAGATGAGCATTTTACAGGGCAAGAGCAGTTGAGGTTATTCCACGGTTTTGAAGATATAAGCTTTGCATCGCTTGCCAATTCTACCATAGAAGAGGTTTTCAAGACGGTGGTAGATAAGAATGCCCATACCTCGTTCCTGCTTCAGAAAGTACCACTGAATGTGACTTATAAAAAAGAAAATGCAGAAGAGGAAGCTCAGAATCAAGCCCAATCCGAGCTGAAATATTTAGGCGTTTACACCTTTGAGGCGTAATGTGAAGGGGGGGAGAGATTAGAAATTAGAGGTTAGAGATTAGAAAGCTGTAGGGATAATTGTTAATTGTCAATGGTTAATTAGTGAAAATTCAATTTTTTTTTAAAAATAATATAAACACTTCTTCCCCCTTCGGGGGTTAGGGGGATAACTCAAAACTCAGCACTCAACACTTAAAACTCTTAAGAAAGTCTTTTCTCTTTCTTCTTTCTTCTTTTTTCAAAACTTAAAACTCAACACTCAAAACTAAAAATAAGGATTATGAAAATTTACACCAAAACAGGCGATAAAGGCGAAACGGGATTATACGGCGGTACACGCGTTTCCAAAGCCAGTGCCAGAGTGGAAAGCTATGGCACTATAGATGAGCTGAATGCCTTTATCGGCGTTGCTAAGAGTGAAATAAAAGATGAAAAAATCATCTCTCAGCTCAAAAAAATTCAGTTTGATTTATTTACCGTGGGGGCAGAGTCCGCAACGCCAGCGGATAAACTGATGCTTGCCAATGGTACTTCTCGTTTACCATTAATAATCTCCGAAACCGAAATAGAAGAGCTAGAACAATGGATGGATGAGATGGAAGAAACTCTAGAGCCCTTGCAATTTTTTATTCTTCCAGGCGGGGGTAGGGTGGCAACAGCCTTGCACGTGGCAAGAACCGTCTGCCGAAGAGCAGAGCGGGCAATGGTTTTCCTTAATGAGACCGAAGCCGTTCGTCCAGAGTTGATAAAATACCTCAATCGATTGTCTGATTATCTGTTTGTTTTGGCAAGATACGCTTCCAAAATCAATGGTGAAGAAGAAGAGTTTTGGGATCCTCGAAGCAGACAAAAATAAAAAATAAAACAAGTTTGAAAGCACTTTTGTTCATCAATGGTGAGCCTCCAAAGCAGCTTCCCATCGCTAGTGGATTTGATATTGTAGCTTGTACCGATGGAGCTTTCTTGTATCTGAGAGCCAAGGGATTTCCTTTGGAACAATTGGATTTTATTTCTGGTGATTTTGATTCTTTTTCAGATTTAGAAGCAATTCCAAAGGAAAAAATTATTTTGACGCCCAACCAAGATGAAACTGATTTTCATAAAGCCTTAACTATTTTGAAAGAAAAAGGCATCCGAAAAGTGGAAGTCTATGGCGGAAGTGGGGGAGAGATGGATCATTTCCTAGGCAATCTCTCTGTGGCGTATCGTTTTTGGGAAGTGATGGAAATTACATTTCACGATGAATATGCTCAATATTTTTTTATTCCAAAAGGGTTTAAAATCAAAGGGGTAAAAGGTAAAATACTTTCACTGTATCCGTTTCCAATGGCTACGAATATTGAGACGAAAGGATTAAATTGGTGTTTGAATCGAGAAACGCTCAGTGTAACGGATAGAATTGGCACCCGCAATTTTGCCACTGAGGATGAAGTGGAAATTTCATACGAAAACGGGGCAATGCTTTTGTTTTTAGGAGGACAATATAAGTAATCAAGAATAAATATTTAGAAGTTTCAGAGAATGAATTACATCACGGCAGAAAACCTTAGCAAATCCTACGGCATCAAAACCTTGTTTGAAAATATCTCTTTCCATATCAACGAAGGGGATAAAATCGCCATTGTTGCCAAGAATGGAAGTGGTAAATCTACATTACTTAAAATTCTTTTAGGAAAAGAAATTGCAGACCAAGGCAATGTGAGCATCAATAAAGAAGTGCAGGTAGTGCTGTTTGACCAAGAGATTGCTTTTGACCCAGATTTGTCTGTAGAAGCCTTTATGATGACTTTGGACTCAGCCCCTATTCAGGCTCTGAAAAACTATCATCAGGCTTTGGTCTCTAATGATGCCGAGGCAATGGAAAAAGCCATCATAGAAATGGAAAATCAGAAAGCGTGGGATTTAGAAAACGAAATGAAACAGATTCTTTCTCAGCTGAAAATTACCCATCTTAATGCCAAGATGGGAACGCTTTCTGGGGGACAAATCAAGAGGGTGGCTTTGGCTAAACTGCTTACAGAGACCCGTGCTGAGCACCGCCACGTCTTACTCATTATGGATGAACCTACCAACCACCTCGATGTGGAAATGGTAGAATGGCTAGAAAACTACTTGTCTAAAGCTAAGATTACTTTATTATTGGTGACACACGATAGGTATTTTCTGGATACCGTATGTGATACCATTTGGGAAATGGAAGACCAAACGCTCTATGTTCACAATGGGAGTTATGCTACCTATCTGGAAAACAAAGCGATACGAGAAGATAATCTGAATGCAACCATAGACAAAGCCAACAATCTATACCGTAAGGAGCTGGAATGGATGAGGCGGCAGCCCAAGGCAAGAACCACCAAGTCTAAATCAAGAATTGATGCCTTCTACGAAACGGAAAAAGTAGCCAAAACCAATACCAAAAAGCAAGGTTTGGAATTGGATTTTGAAATGAAACGCCTCGGAAAGAAAATCCTTGAACTTAAGAATATCAACAAAAGTTATGGTGATTTAACCTTATTAAAGGATTTTAATTACCAATTCCAAAGAGGTGAAAAGGTAGGTATTGTAGGGAAAAACGGGGCTGGAAAATCCACTTTGCTCAATATCATTCAAGGCTTGGAGCCAATGGATTCTGGCGAGATAGAAACAGGCGAAACCATACAGTTTGGCTATTTTTCTCAGAA
This sequence comes from Bergeyella porcorum, assembly GCF_042427575.1. Taxonomy (NCBI): domain Bacteria; kingdom Pseudomonadati; phylum Bacteroidota; class Flavobacteriia; order Flavobacteriales; family Weeksellaceae; genus Bergeyella; species Bergeyella porcorum. The sequence continues at coordinate 212,192 of NZ_JBHMFD010000002.1, read as the reverse complement.
GGGATTGGCTTATAATGAAGAGGTTAGAGTGATAGATTTCATCAAAGAAATATCTGAAAACTTTCCTTTGGCCAATGGGAAGACTATCTCTGCATCTCAGTTTCTGAGGCTGTTTTTGTTTGACGACCAAGCCCAATACTCACCGATTTCTAAATTGTCTGGTGGAGAAAAACGCCGTCTGCATCTGATGTATGTGCTTTATCAAAATCCTAATTTTCTGATTTTTGATGAGCCTACCAATGATTTGGACTTGCCCACCCTTACCGTCTTAGAAAACTTTCTGCAAAACTTTCAGGGTTGCCTTATCATCGTATCGCACGATAGGTATTTTATGGACCGTATTGTAGATCATATCTTAGCTTTTGAGGGCGAAGGAAAAATCAAAGATTTTGTAGGCAATTTTTCAGAATATAGGGAACACAAAAGTCAGGAACAGAAAATTAAACATCAGGAGAGCGTTGCAGCCAAGCCAGAACCACCACAAGTACAAGAATCTACTAAGCCTAAAAAGAAACTCTCTTTCAAAGAGCAGCGAGAATTGGAAACCATAGAAAAAGAAATGCCTCAGTTAGAAACTCAACGCCAGCAGATTTTGGAAGCTCTTAACAACGAGACAGATTATGAAAAAATCTCCAAAATATCAGCACAGCTTCAGGAGGTTTCAGACCAGTTGGAAACAATGGAGCTCCGTTGGTTAGAACTTCAAGAGATGGTAGGGTAGTCTGTATGAGGTTTTTAATGTGATGAAGTGTAGCTTATGGCTTAAAGCATAATTTAGATTTAATTTAGAATTATTCCAAATAAAATTTTGCAGTTCAAAAGTTCTTTATTACTTTTGCGGGGTAATTTTAATTCAGTCTAAATAAAATTGATTAGAAAAAATATTCAATTAAATTAAAAATCGTCATCTTACAATGAAAAAAATTGTACTTACCATAGGAATCCTATTTTCAGGATGGTTCTCTGCACAGAGTAAATTTCTTACGCCAGAATATTGGAAAGCTCAGCCTAATGTAGAAACCGTGAAAGCAGATATTGCTGCAGGAAATGACCCTTCTGAAAGCAATGCAGGACAGTTTGATGTGGTGACCATCGCCATTAATAACGATGCTCCTTTAGAAACTATTATTTATCTGATGTCTCAGCCTGGTAATGCTACCAATAAGATTACCCACGATGGTAGAATCTACCTCCATTGGGCAGCAATGAGAAACAATGCTCCATTGGTAGAATACCTTTTGAAAGGTGGTTCGGATATGTTTGCAGAGGATACAGGGGGAAGAACGCCATTTGTCTTTGGACTGATTGGAGGAATGCAGAAAGAAACCATTGAGAAGTTTATCAATGCCGGCTATCCTCTCCATCAGAAAGATGAAAATGGTGCCAATCTCGCTTTGCAGGCTTCTTTAAGAGACTCTGAAGATTTGGCGATTACCAATTACTTTATTTCCAAAGGAATCAATGTTAAGGAAACAGATAAGTACGGCAGAACTATTGTAGATTATGCAGCGAAAGCGGGTAACGAAGCATTATTGTCTAAGTTGATTTCGGCAGGATACGCCTATACAGACCAAGCCCTGATGTTTGCTGCGGAAGGAACCAGAAAGACCAATGAATTGCCCATCTTCGTTTTCCTAGTAGAGAAACTGAATATTAAGGCAAACACCGTATCGCCACAAGGGAAAAATGCCCTGCATTATTTGGCTGGGAAAGATGGTTCAGAAGCTTCGGTAAAGTATCTTGTAGAAAAAGGAGCCGATGTGGCAAAGGTGGACAAAGAAGGAGCAACGCCGCTATTCTACGCCGCAAGAAATAAAAAAGCGGATAATTTAAAACTGATTTTAGGACAGGCTAAAAATGCTCAAACCCTTGTGAATACAGGGAATGGACAAGGGCAAACGCCATTGATGGCGGCGGTTCAGTCGGGGGCTTCAGAGAGTATGGGCTTATTGCTAGACAAAGGTGCAAAGCTAGATGCCCGAAATATCAAAGGAGCTAATCTATTGTACTACATTTTTGAGGGATACAATCCACGAAACCCTAATGCCATCAAGGATATTACAGCCAAACTAGCCTTGCTGAAAGAAAAAGGATTTGATTTTGCCCAAAAAGATGGGAATGGCAATACAATTTTGCATCTGGCAGCAGCTAAAGATATTCCAGCTTTGGTAGAATTGGCATACGGCTATAACGCTGATATCAATGCGAAAAATAGCGAAGGCGAAACTGCACTTATCATCAATGCAATGGTGGCTAAAAATGATAAAGTCCTCAGCCAACTGGTGCAGTGGGGAGCCGATAAAACCATTAAAAATAGCTTTGATGAAACTGCTTTCCAAATAGCAACAGATAATGAATTGTTGATTAAAAATAAAACCGACCTTAATTTTTTAAAGTAAATAAAATGCAAAAATATTTCTTCAAAATATCCGCTGTAGTTCTGCTGTTTTTAGGAGCGTTGGCAATGGCTCAGAGTACCAAATACAAGTGTATGCTTCAGATGAAGAACTATACAGGTGAAGGTGCTTATATCACAGCCTACATCATTAATCCTCAAGGAAAATATGTGAAATCCCTTAGCGTGATGGGCGATGATGAGCGTTGGTACAAAAATCTGAAACAATGGTATGCTGGGCAAAGCAAATCCAAAGAAAAACTAGATGCCATTACAGGAGCATCGGTTTCAGGGGGGAAGCGTAATGTGTTTACTGTAAGTATTGATAATGCAATGATGAATAAGGGCTACAAAATCCGTTTTGAAAGTTCCGTAGAGCACGGCGATTATGTCCCTGTAGAGCTGGATATCTCGTTGGAAACTGCTACTATTCTTAATAAGGTAGATGGCAAAGGCTATATTAGATTTGCAAAACTAAACAGCTTATAATGATAAAAAAAATCTGGCAATATTCACACTTAAGTATTGCTCTTATAGTTTCTATTTATATAATGATAGCGTCTGTTACGGGCGCTATTTTGGGTATTAATGAAGTATTGAATTCCTCGGCAGAATCTGGACAAAGTGTGGCTGCCGTAGTGCAAAAGATGCAACAACATTATGCCGAAGTGGTTGCGTTGAAAAAAGATGATCACGGCAATCTGGAGGCTCAGGCTTTTGATGAAGATTATAACGAAATCAAAGGGATGGTCAATCTGGAAACGGGAGCCATTGGTTCCCAAAAAATAGAAAAACCTCAATGGGTAGAGTTTACCACGGTACTTCACCGCTCCTTGTTTTTGGATAGCACGGGAAGGTATTTGGTGGGCATTCTGAGCGTTTTATTTTTCATCACCTTGGTTACGGGGCTACTATTAATGGTGAAGACCATTCCTGTAAAACACCATCTTTGGATCAAGTGGCGGTACCAAAACTGGGCAACAACCTACCACCATTCTGTAGGGAGATTGGCAGTACTTCCTTTGATGATTTTAGCCATTACAGCATCGGTATTATTTCTTCATCGGTTTGAATATCTTAGCGTTACACCCTCATCGGTTCAGACATTTGAACCTTCTAAAGATGCTAAAACCATTACGGTATCTGAATTTCCATTTTTGAAACAACTTTCTATAAAGGATTTAAAATCAATGGATTTTCCCTTTGATGAATCTGAAAATTATAAGATAGAAACCACCGAAGGCATCTATGAATTAAACTTTAATACAGGAGCAATAGCATCGCAGCAGTTGGTAGGCAACACCGAGCAAATCAAACTATGGGCGTACCGCCTGCACACCGGGCAGGGGAGTATCTCTTGGGCAATGCTAATCACTTTGGCATCGCTGAGCATCCCTGGGTTTGTACTATCGGGGTTGGTGATTCTCAAAAAACGCCAAAAACCTACCGTGGCTCACAAGTTCAGTTCTTTTGAAGCAGCGGAAACCATTATACTTTATGCTTCTGAAGGTGGAAGTACAGCCCAGCAAGCTTTGGGCTATGCCATTGGGCTACAGCAGATGGGTGAGAAGGTGTATTTTGCCACGATGAATGAATGGCAACAATTCCCTAAAATGAAACGATTGCTATTATTGGCAGCCACTTATGGCAATGGCGAAGCCCCAGATAATGGCTCTCAATTTCTGAAAAAGTTTTCCGAAACCGAAATAGGAGATGATGTGAAAATCGCTATTTTAGGTTTGGGTTCAAAGGCGTATCCTCGTTTTAATGCCTTTGCGCAAGAGGTATTTCAAACGGTTGAAGATAAGGGGTTTGGTGCTAATGTTGTAGTATTTTCCAAAATCAATGATAGGGAAGAAGAGGGCATTAGGCATTGGGAACATCAGGTGAATGATGCTTTTGCGTGGAATTTACATTACCAAGAAAGAATAGAAAAACTAGTATCTAAGGAGATTGAAATTTTAGAAAAGAGTGATATTTCTAATGAAAATCAATATTTTACATTAAAATTATCCTTGCCAGATGTCCAAGTGAATAGCGGCGATTTGCTCAGAATTTATATTCCCAATACAGATGAATACCGCTATTATTCCATCAGTGTTTTAGAAAATAGTATCCATTTGCTGGTGAAATATTATCCAGGAGGACGCTGTTCAGAATTTTTGAAAACATTAAAAAAAGGTGATAAAATTGTAGCTGCAGTAGAGCCGCATACAGATTTCCATTGGAACAAAAAACCTGTGATTTTTATCTCAAACGGAACGGGAATAGCACCATTTTTAGGAATGATGGCTCAAAATGTGGAAGGCATACCAATGTGGCTCTATGCGGGGTTTAGATACCAAGAGCAGGAGATAGACACCCTGCACCATTGGGTGAAAGCATTGGAAGCTAACAATCAGGTGAGCATCAAGGCTTGGAATTATACCAAAGTAGAACACGGATGCCGCGTAACGAAGTCTATTGCTATAGATGCAGGGCATTTGCTTCAGCATTTGCAGAAGGGAAATTCTATTTACCTTTGTGGGGCGTTGAGCTTAAAGGAAGATGTTAATGCCATTTTGGAGGCTGAGTTGCTCCGTATCAATGCCAAAGAAACGCTGGCGTTGTATTATGAAAATTATCAAATCAAAACAGATTGTTACTAAATGAGAGTTTTTGCATTGCTATTGTTATTATTACCCTGCTTTGCTTTTTCTCAAAAGCAATGGAAGCAAGATACGCTACTGATGGGCTCGCCTTTTACTTTCGTGGTGTATAATGATGATGAAGCTCTCAGTAAAAAAGCCATTGCGGAAGGCATTGCAGAGGTGGTACGGATAGAGAATGAAATATCAGATTGGCTACCTCATACGCCCGTTTCCAAAATCAATGCTATGGCAGGGCATCAAGCGGTGAAGGTCAGTCAGGAGGTTTTTGAGCTCTTTAAAAGAGCTATCCGGTATTCTCAAATTTCAGATGGAATTTTTGATATTACCTATGCGGGAATGGAGCGGATTTGGAAATTTGATGGTTCTATGAACGAATTGCCCACTCAGGAACAACTGAACAAGGCATTGAAAACCGTAGGGTATCAGCATATTCAATTAGATGAAACTCAAAAATCGGTATTTTTGCAATTGAGCAAATCCAAGGTGAGTTTTGGTTCTATAGGCAAGGCTTATGCCGCACAGCGAGCCGCTGAAAAGATGAAAAGTAAGGGCGTAGAGCATATTTTGGTCAATGCGGCAGGAGATTTGTATGTGTTTGGAAATCCACCAGGAAAAGACTGCTGGCGGATTGGGCTACAGAATCCTTTTAGACGAAGCAAAACGCTGCAAAGTGTTTGTGTGAAAGATGAAGCCATCCTCACCAGTGGGGATTATGAGAAGTTTGTCTTCATTGATGGAAAACGCTATGGGCATATCATCAATCCTAAAACGGGAATGCCATCTACACAAAATGTGAGTGTTACCGTGAAAGGGAAAAATGCAGAATTGGCAAATTTTCTAAGTACCACGCTGATGCTTCTGGATAAAAAACAAGCCAAGGCTCTTGCTAAGCAGTACCCAGAGTATAAAATATGGCTGGTACAGTCTGATGGAAAAACGCGGCGGTATAACTGATTAAAAAAATATTAAAGTTATTGATTTATGGAAGAAAGTAAAAAATATGTAGATTTAGTTTGGAAAGTGCTTAACAATTGGTGGGTGAAGTTTGCAGAGCTTACCCCAAGTTTGGTGGTTGGTTTATCAGTATTTTTATTTTTCATCTTTTTCAGTAAGTTTCTGAGTAAGATGAGCGTTAGGCTATTTCAAAAACTATTTCCCAAAGCCAGAAATCACGAAACGGTAATCAATCTCATAGGATTTTTTAGATTTCTTATTCTCCTTGTAGGGACATTTATCTCTCTTGAAATAATGGGAATGAGTGGTTTTTTTGTGAAGCTATTAGGAAGTTTGGGGGTAGCGGGTATCATTGCAGGGGTTGCATTGAAGGATATTGTTTCCTCTATGTTCTCTGGAATGCTGGTGAATATCGATAATGCTTTCAAGGTGGGAGATACGGTACAGATAGGGAACATTACAGGGAAGGTGGTAGAGATAGGATTTCTTACTACGAAGCTCTTTACCGATGATGGTAGAAAGTATTATATTCCCAATCAACAGATATTCAATTCCCCGTTTATTAATTTTAGTGAATCTCAAGATAGAAAAGTGATTATAGATTTTGAGGTGCCTAATACCGTAAACCTCAATCAACTTCAAGATATTATTTTAGATGAGCTGAAAACAGCGGCGTATGTTTCTAGACCAGAAGTGGCTAAAGTGGTTTTTACCAATCAGAAAATGGGAGCTTACGATTTTCAAGTTCATTTTGTAATGTCTTCCGATACCAATGTTACAGATGCCAAAAGCCAAGCTATTTTTAATATAAAACAACGCTTGGATGCTGCACAGATAGATACTTCTGTACCACCTACAGTAATCAACTAAAATAAAAAAGAGGCTGTTTCAAAAATGAAACAGCCTTTTTCTTTGATTCATATCTTTCCCCTATAAAAGTGTATCATCTACCATATTAGGCAAAGTCACTTTTAGGAGAGGTTCTACTTCCATCGCTCTCTTAATTGCAAAGATTGCACCTTCGTTTCTTGCCCAGCTTCTTCTAGAAATTCCGTTGTTTACATCCCAAAACAGCATCGATTTCAAGCGTCTGTCGGCATCTTCTGTACCGTCTAGTAGCATACCAAATCCACCGTTGATTACTTCGCCCCAGCCTACACCTCCGCCATTGTGGATAGAAACCCAAGTAGCTCCGCGGAAACTGTCGCCTATCACATTGTGGATTGCCATATCTGCCGTGAAACGAGAACCGTCATAGATATTAGAGGTCTCGCGGTATGGAGAATCGGTTCCTGAAACATCGTGGTGGTCGCGTCCTAATACTACTGGCCCTATTTTTCCTGCTGCAATGGCTTTGTTAAACGCTTCGGCAATTTTCATTCGTCCTTCGGCATCTGCATAAAGGATACGCGCTTGAGAACCTACTACTAATTTATTCTCTTGAGCCCCACGAATCCATTGAATGTTATCTTTCATCTGCTGTTGTATTTCTTCTGGAGAATTTTTAATCATTTCTTCCAATACTTCGCAGGCGATATCGTCGGTTTTTTTCAAATCTTCTGGATTGTTGGATGCACATACCCAACGGAATGGCCCAAACCCGTAATCGAAACACATTGGCCCCATAATGTCTTGTACATACGATGGATATTTAAACTCTCTTCCCAAGGTAGGGTTTGGATTCATCACATCAGCTCCGGCACGGCTTGCTTCTAATAAAAAGGCATTTCCGTAGTCGAAGAAATAGGTGCCTTTGGCTGTATGGCGGTTGATAGCAGCAGCGTGTCTTCTCAAAGTTTCTTGCACTTTTTCTTTGAACAATTCTGGTTGGTTTGCCATCATTTCGTTGGATTCCTCAAAAGATTGTCCTACTGGATAATACCCTCCTGCCCAAGGGTTGTGAAGTGAGGTTTGGTCTGAACCTAAATCGATATACAGGTTTTCTTCGTCGAATTTTTCCCAAACATCTACCACATTTCCAAGGTAAGCGATTGACACCACCTCTTTTGCCTCTTGTGCTTTGCGTACGCGTGCTACTAGGGCATCAAGGTCGGTAATAATCTCGTGTATCCATCCTTGCTCGTGACGGATTTTAGTGATTTTTGGATTTACCTCTGCACATACCGTAACACATCCTGCAATGGTTCCTGCTTTTGGTTGTGCACCACTCATACCTCCCAATCCTGAGGTTACAAACAAACTTCCTGAAGGGTTTTTACCTATTTTTCTAAATCCGTTCAATACCGTAATGGTCGTTCCGTGTACGATACCTTGTGGGCCGATGTACATATAACTTCCTGCAGTCATTTGTCCGTATTGCGTTACCCCAAGAGCATTGAATCTTTCCCAATCATCTGGTTTAGAATAGTTAGGAATCATCATTCCATTGGTAACTACCACGCATGGAGCGTCTTTATGCGATGGAAATAATCCCATTGGGTGTCCTGAATACATTACCAAAGTTTGCTCATCGGTCATTTCTGCCAGATATTTCATCGTAAGCAGGTATTGAGCCCAGTTGCTAAACACAGCTCCGTTTCCACCATAGGTAATGAGTTCGTGTGGGTGCTGTGCCACGGCATAGTCCAAGTTGTTTTGAATCATCATTTGGATTGCCTTTGCCTGAGTAGACTTTCCGGGATAATCAGCGATATCGCGAGCATACATTTTGTAAGTCGGACGGAAACGATACATATAGATACGCCCGTATTTCTCCAATTCTTCTTTAAACTCTGGGATGAGCGTTGCGTGGTGTTTGGGTTCGAAATAACGAAGAGCATTGCGAAGTGCTAGTTTTTTCTCTTCGTCTGTAAGTATTTCTTTGCGTTTAGGTGCGTGATTTATCGTAGTATCGTATTCTTGCACAGGAGGTAAAACCTCTGGTATTCCTTGTAAAATTTGTTCTTTGAATGTCATTTTTAATATAAAATTAGATTGATGCCAAAAATACAAAATCTCAAAACAAAAACCTATAAGGAAACTGAAATCATAGAGTTTTGGTAAAAATAAAAGCCCAAAAAATTACTTTTTTGAACTTTTAAGAGTTATGGCTTTAGAATCTGATTTCCAATTACTTTTTGAAATTAAGAGGATACATCACATTTTTATATTCCTCTATACTGGCTTTCAGAGAGCCAACTGCTAATTCAGCTTTTATGGCTACGGGGATGCGGTTTTGGTCGTTGGTTACCCACATTGTTACGCTTTCCTTTGCTTTAAAGACTCTTCCGCTCATTACCATTGGTGTTATTTTCAAGCAATTGATGGTGCCAAATTTGGTTTTCACATTTTCTGTTCCATCTACTCTGAGCATAAAGGGAAACATCTCATCATCCACCCAGACATTTAATCTTACGGTTTTGCCTGTTTTCAAATCGTTGTCCCCAAGGTTTCTCAGGTAGTAAAATGCCGATAGCATATCTTGGATGCCCTTTACGGTGTTGATGGTTTTAGAGCCATTGGCAGGATTTTTTTTATCCGTTAAAACCAAAGTGTGATTGGCGTGGTTGAAATTGGCGTGCAGATGCTGGCTGTAGCTTCCCTCTTTTACATTTCTTACATAGTAGCTGGGTAGCCCTGTTTGTGTATTGATATAGCTTTCGTACAAGTCATCTACTTTAAAGAAAGCTCTTACAGCTCCTGTAGAACGCCCTATCCCTTTTACATAGAGGTGTGGAGTGCCCTTGTAATTAATTTGCTTGGCAGTGAGTGTGGCTGTCCCAGCATTCAATACCCCATAATGGATGCGGTAATGCAGGTGTTCCCCTGAGCGGATATTGTCAATCTGAGCAAATCCTAAAGTTGAAAATGAAATAACTAATAATATTAAAATTCGATTCATAATTCTGGTTTTGCAAAAACTTTGCCATAACAAATGCTTCTATCAATAGAAACCCTCGGACTGAGTTGCAAATATCAGCAATTTATAATATGAGACCTTTGCAGGTCAAGAAACAAGAAATAGCTATTTAAATATTAAGTAATTAATTTATATATTCGCCTTATAAAACCTTACGATGGGCTACTGCTTTTCAAAATGTTGCTCATACAGTGTAAGATAAAGAAAAACAAACCATTGAGCAAATGGGAGAAGACGTTCACCGATTAATATCAAAGACATGTTGGGTAGTGGAGCGAACTTTTGGGAGCCAAAAGCGATGGTTTGGCGTGGGTTGCACGCGACTGAAAGGCTTGGCAAAAGTGCACACACAACATATTTTGGAAGCTATTGCCTACAATCTGAAGCGAAGTCCAAAGATGGAGATAGATCCTCCTGCTTTTTAATGAAAAAAGCTCAAAAAAGGGTGATTTTGGTTAGAATCACTCGGAAAAATCGAGAAAAATCATGAAAAAAAACACCATTTTGAATTTTAAAAAACACATTTTCTAAAAAAAAAAAACATCCAAATACTAAAAAAAATAGGAGTTAAATGATTCTTGCAAAGGTATCATTATCTACATCAGTATTATTAGAAACGCAAGTGAAATCAGACAGTGAGCTTTCGAATAGGGCATTAATACAGTTTTCTGGAATGCCGCAAAGTCCAAAACTATCCAGCATCAGGATCATTTCTATTTTGTTTTTGAAAAGGGGAGGAGGAGTAGGGGAGAATATTCAATTTATAAACTTTAATTCTTTATCAGCTACCTATTTAGTTTGTCTTGCCAATTTGCGAATTATCCAATTCTTCTTTTATCTTTTTATAAGTATTTTCTAAACTTCCGCCTCCTGAACAATAAAAACGAAGGAAATTTTTATCCGTTTCATTTTTAGGGCTTATGGCTAAATTCTCTTTGGAAAAAGTAAATAACATACTTTGATTATCTTTTTGATATTCATAGGTGTTATCATTTATCTTTTTTGCTACGCCATCGAAGGTGCAAGTAGGCTTTTTTAAATCGGCTCTGGAACGCACCGAAATTTTTAGATAATCATTCCCCGCATCAAAAATAGAAACTGAAACCCAGTCATAGCCTTGCTTACGATTGGCATAGCTATCAGAAACATAATTGCCAATAAGGGAAGATTTTCCACTTACTTGCTTTGTTTTTGGGGACTGACTGATGCAAGATAAAATAGTGGTAATGGTAACGAAGGACAAAATTATTTTCTTCATTTTATTTATAAATTATTATAAAAATTCATTCTCTTTTGATTCAAATTTTATTCCAAAAAAAAATCATTATTTACTCTATTCGTTTTTCGTAAGGTGCGAAAGTTTCCTGCAAATCTGTTTGGAGTTTTCTAACCATTAGAAAGTCTCCTGCAAATCCGTTTGGCGTTTTCGCATTTGTTTTCCCATTTTAAATATCTTTTTTCATTGATTGAATATATTTGTTACCATTTCTGGATAAAGGTCATTAAACACTTCATCAAAGTCATATTTTTGATTTGGCATTTTTGAGTATAATTGTTTAACTTTGTTTTGAAAAGTGTTTTTCCTATCAAGTTTAATTAGTTTGTCCCAAAGACCAAATTCTTTAAATGCTAATTCAATATATTCCCAATACTCGCCGTAATGTTGGATAGCGTTGTTAGCAAAAGAGATCCATTGGTTTCCCGTAAACTTGAATGTTATTAATTCGTCCTTGCGGGCTGATTCAATAATGAAAAGTAATTTTGAAAAATGATACGCACAATGAACAAGAGTTCTGTTGGTTAAGTTGTTACAAATTTTAAAAATATGAAAGTCTGCATCAAATATTTTTTGTTTTTTTTGAAGCTCAAAAAGAGTTTCATTGTCTCTTTCTTTTAGCTTGTAACCTGCTTGAAATAAGGATAATATTGGCGTAGTTTTGCGAATTTTTTCGTTCTCAAATATTGCCTGAAAAGGTGTTCTTCCATTATCTGTTACATTTATATAAAGTTCAATTTTACTGGTTTTTAAAATAAAAGTAAGAAAAGTAACATCGGCTTCGGTAGCTTCATCAATCCATTTGATTAAAGGTGATTTATTTTTTCCTTTTAAGTTCAAAATTTCATTCAGCACACTGAGTTCAAAATCGTTCAATTCCTCAATTTCATTTGAAATACTGTCAAAATTTTGAATTTTTCGTTTTCGGAAGTCTGCAATTTTAGCAATTAAGTTCTTCGCTGTTTTTTTTGCACTTTCAAGTTTTTCTTGTTCGCGTTTTTTTCTTTCCTCTTCTTTAATTTCCTGCTCTTTTTGTTTTTGAAGAGTTTCGATTTTTGATTTATTATCACCAAAATTGTAGTAAAACGCTTGAAAAACTTCGCTGTCAAATTTTAACTCGTTTAATGTAACAGACTTTTTGAGCCATTTTGTAAGAAGTTTATTGTCATCTGTCAAAAATGGAAACTTGTACTCACATTCAAGTTTTAACGTTTCTGATTTCTCGTCAAGTTTGAAGAAATTTTCATATTTAGTTAGATATTTAATATCTCGTTCTAATGTTCCTTGATTATGAATGTCAAAATTGTCAAGTATCCAAATTAGATATATTCCGTGTTTTTTGTAAAAGTTGTAGCGACTTAGAATGTAGCTAAGCGACAAGTCTGAAAGTTGAATTTCAAATACAAGTTCTTTGTCTTGAAATTTGCAATAAACATCGGGTCTTCGTTTCTCATTATCTTTGATTATAAACTTGTTATCAATTAGAATGGTGTTTACATCAACGCCAGAAACATTTTTTAAAAGTTCTCCAATTTTATTTTTTAGTTCTTTGTGTCTATTGCTTTCTTTGGCTTTTAAAATCTCTGTAAGTTTTTCGTGTTCTCGTGGTGTAAGTTTTCCATCTGCTAAAATACAATAACCGTGTCCTGGTTTGTGTTTAAAATGCAGTCTGTCATACTTGCTACTCGAAACGATTAAGTCTTGTCCACACTCACAGCAAGAAAGGACAAGATCTCTTTCGTGATATTTCTTTCTTACTTCAAAAGCACTTTTGGTGATGTCAAATATTTCGTCAGCATCAAGAATTTCTCCTGATGTTTTGTCAAATGCAATTTTTATTGAACGGTCGTAATGTTTCATTTTTCATATCGTGATTTTTCGTTGAACTGTGTCGTTTTAGCCTAACTACTTATGTATCATTCACGCTCTCAAATATACAACAATCATATATCATTTAGCATCTGATTTTGCAAAAATATACATATCGGTTAGTTATATTTTCGGATTTTTAGGTTTATTGCTTGAATGAAAAACAATTAAAACTCCAATCCTCAAAAATCACTTTTTCAAAATCTCGTCTATCTCTTTTCGGGTGAAGTGAAGGGTGTTGTTAGGCTGTTTGGCTACTAGTAGCATTGCTTGGGCGAGTTGCTCGGTGGGTAGTGGTTTTTGTGAGGCGAAAAGTCCGAATTTGTTGAGGAATTGAAGTACTTTTACTCCGATGTTTTCCCCTGCTAGGTCGCTGTTTTTGCGAATGAGGGTTGGAGGGTTGAAGATGGTCAAGTGTTCAAAGTGGAGTGTTTTTACGGCGTCTTCTAGTGCTCCTTTCATTTTCATATAGAAAAACCGCGATTGGGAATCGGCACCGGTAGAAGATACCAAAACATAATGCTTTATGGCGTTGTCTTTAGCTGCTTTGGCAAATTGGTATTGGTAGTCGTAGTCTATTTTCCATTGGGCTTGTTGGCTTCCTGCTGCTTTTAGGGTGGTGCCTAGGCAGGAGAATAGTACATCGCCTGTTACTAGGTGTTTCCAGGCTTCGGGCTCATCAAAATCAATGATGTGTGTGGTGAGTTTTGGGTGCTGTATGCTGATGGGCTTTCGCACGAAAATAGTCACTTGCGTAAAGGTATCGTCTTTTAGGATTTGTTGGAGTAGGTCTTTTCCGGTAGCGCCTGTGGCTCCTATTATAATTGCGTTCATAATTTCTTCTTTTGTCAAAAATTAAAATTCTATGTGTTTCATTTCCCTTGTTCTTATGGCTTGTATTTAGTTTTATTCAACTCGGCAGACTGGGATTTGACGAGCTAATACTAAACAAAAGCCATTTATCAAACAAATTCAGCTATCACTACTATACTACTATATCATTAAAGCCAAGATAAATCCCATTTGAATCATTAACATTAGTTTTAATAAAGGTATCTCTAATATTTTCCTATAAAACTGAATCAGTTCTTTCGCATGCTCAGAAAAAATATTTGTGCAGTAGTTCCTGTTATCATCTTTTCACCATCCCATAATCATTTCTCATCGCCTAATATCCCTAAAATTACTTCCCAAATTCAAATATGACTTTTACGCCGAATACATGTTATACCGATTATTTTAGTGGTTAAATTAACCTTTTTAGAGTTGTATCCGAAATTTTATCATTTTGTTTCAGCAAGTCTCGTCTCATTAAGTTTAGTAAAGATAAATATCTATCAAATTTCTCTTTTGCTTGACCTTCTGTTTGTCCATTATTCGTGAAATTAATATCTCCAATATCTGCTAGCTCTCTAATGATTGGCTCAGTAGAAAATAATATAATTTCTTGTTTGACAGCTATTAACCGCAAACGCAGTTTTTCCCTATTTGCACGCTTACTTGTGGACTGAGAAACGATTACCATAAGTTCTTTATATATTCTAAGTTTTTCTAAAAATAGTTGATGTCTCAAATTTGAACGATGATTCAAAAATATAGAAACCACTGCTACTATTGTTGTTGTAATTACTGCTAATATAGAAATAATGTCTTCAAAATTCATAATCTCTCCTTAAATTTAATTTTTTTTCTTTTTCTATCAATTCTCTAATAATGTATTCTATCGTTTTTTCATACATTTTAGGCATTTTAAAACTCTTTACTTGCTTAATTTATTACAATGATTATACATAGCGTTTCTGCCCTTGTTTAAAAATCAAAATTATTTCCACCACTTTTCAAATGTTTGGTTTTCGTTATTTAAATCAACCACATCGCCGATTTTGGGCGTAAGCAAGCGGAAGTTTTCCTTTTGAGCATTTTGATAAAGAAGCTCCAAAGGCTCTCTCCAATCGTGTTTGGCGAGGGCAAATTTAGAATTGTGAACGCCCAATACGCGTTTTGGGTTCAGGTCTTTTATAGCTTGTGGAATTTGCTCTGGCAAGATGTGAATGTATGCCCAATCTTTGTCGTATTGTCCGTTTTCGAGGATTGCCAAATCGATGTTTGGAAATTGTTTTCCGATTTCTTTATAAAAAGTGTCATAACCGCTATCGCCACCGATGTAGATGGTTTTAGAAGGTGTTTCGAGCATAAACGATGCCCAAAGTGTTTTCTTTGGTTGGAGTCCTCTTCCGGAAAAATGCCGTGCAGGTAGGGCTGTGAGTTTGATATTACCGAATGAGGTTTGCTGGTTCCAATCAAGTTCTACGATGTTGTTTTCTGCAAATCCCCAATATTCAAAGTGCGAGCCAACGCCTAAGCCCGTAACCACTTTCCCGATGCGAGGTTTCAGTTGTTTGATGGTTTCGTAATCCAAATGGTCCCAATGGTCGTGCGTGATGATGAGGTAATCCACCGCAGGGATATCTTGTGGAAGATAGGCGTTTGAACCGTCAAACATCTTGTTGAAAAACGACACGGGCGACCCCGAAAGCAGTGTAGGGTCTATCAAAAAAGTTTTGCCGTCTATCTGCATAAAATAGCCCGAATGCCCCAGCCAAACCAATATATTTTCGTTTTTTGGAAGGTTTTTTAAATCGGTTTTCACGGTAGGGATTGGGGTTGCAGGTCGCAAATGGTCTATCTTGTCGGTGAAGAATTTGTACAACTGCACCACCATAGGTTTATCCGAAGTCAGTTGAGGGGTTTCGGAAAGGTTTTTAAATCCTCCGTCTTGATAGTTGGGAGATTTTTTGATGCGTTCTAATCGCTTACCAGAAGGATTTTTTCCGAATTGAGGTTGGTTGATAAACCATATACCCACTACTAAAATCAGGGCAACGATTGCTAAAAATAGATACATTGTTTTTCTTACTTTTTTCAAAATGGAATTTCTTTATTTTCAAGGGCAAAGGTAAGCTGTTTTTGGATATGAAAGTGATATGAATATACTTTTTGATTTTATCTTGATTTTTATTTTGATTAAACTTTCAATAAAAGTGAGATAATTTTAAACCCTAATGATGTGTTGGAAGATAATTTTCACTTTATTTTTCTTCGGGTTTCCTTGCAGTTTCCTTGCGGAATCCTTCCCAAAAATCGCATTTTTTGGGAAGACTTGGGAAGGATTCCCGAAGAACTCCCGAAGAAAGCCTCTAAAATATAGGGCAATTCAATAATTTTGAGAATAAATATTTTGAACTCACACAATTATATCCCGATAAACAAATCATTCCGATAATGTGGTTTATAGATGATTCACTTCGAAAAAACAGAAAATACTATCTTGCAGAAATGGAAAAAATGGCAAAAGATTATGATGAATTAATTAAGGAAGTTTTCAAAGATTTAGATTTTATCAATGTTTCTGGCCTAGAACCTTTTAGCGGACTAGATAAATCTAATATGAGTGCCTATATAAAAGGTACAAAAAAACTCTCAAAAAAAACTATGATAAAATAATTAAAGCCCTGCGAGAGGTAAAAAAAATAATGAACGAAAGAATAGCCTAATGCTATTCTTTTTTTATTTGAAAAAAAATCAAAAATAATTGATTAAAAACTTGTGTAATCAAAAAATGTTGATTATTTTTGTACCGTAATAAAAATCAAACAATATGCAAGCACAAGAAATTACAGCAGAAGAATGGCAGTTGATACAGACCATTCGAAATTACAGAAAAGCTTACCCTAACGGAGCTAGAATGTTAGAAAGTGAAATTCAAGATTTATTAGATGAATTGATGGACTTAGATTACAGAGAACAAGTAAACGAGGAAAGCAAAGAAAATTAACAAATCCCCTCTACGGAGGGGTTAAAACAAAGTATTATGGAAATAACAACGAAAAAACAAGAAGAAAAACTCACGATGAAACAACAACTTTGGGACATCATTGTGGAAGTGTCTTGGGGGCAAATATCCGAGCAGTATTTTAAAAAAAGCCGTTCGTGGCTCTCAAAAAAAATGAGTGGCAAAGGCTTTAATGGTGAGCCTAATGCAGATTTTACCCCAGAAGAAAAAGAAATTTTAAAGGGAGCTTTAGTAGATTTATCCGAAAGGATTAAAAAAGCAGCCTACAATATTCAGTAATCCATATTGCTGATTTTTATTACACCCCCGCCCCGCCATTAGGTGGGGCTTTTCTATTTCCTTTATTTTCTGTAAATTCGTAGCGAACAGAAAACCATAAAAGTGGACTTTATATTCATTGATTTTGAGACCGCTACTGCCAAGCGTAGTTCTCCTTGTGCATTAGGCATTTGCATAGTGAGAGATAATAAAATTGTGGAACGAAAAGAGTGGCTTATACAGCCACCTAACAACGAGTATAATGTTATAAATTCCAGAATTCACGGCATTACAGCTGATAAAACAATAAATTCTCCTACTTTTCCAGAAATCTGGGATGAAATTAATAACATCCTAAAAGGTAATTATATTATTGCTCATAACGGAATAAACTTTGATTTTTCCGTACTTACAAAAACTCTTGAACATTATAATTTACCTTTCTCCGTTTCCGACTACTATTTCGTGGATACACTTTCCATTTTTAGCTATAGAATACCAAATCTAAAGACTAAAAAACTTAAAGAAATTTGTGAAAAATATGAGGTAAACTATTGTAGCAAAGAGAGCCACAACGCTTTGTATGATGCTACTGTATTAGCAGAAGTCTGCATAAAGGCTGAAATAGATTTATCCCTATACTCTACTATTATTTTCCCTTCAAGTAATGCTCCCAAATCCAGAAGTAAAAAGAATTTTGATAGTCTAAGGGAAAGAAAAATAGATTCTTCGGCAGATTCAACCCCCAAGTGCAATTTTTAGATTACAAATTTATAGAATAAACTTTTAGGTTCCTCAAAATTCAATGTTAATCTAGGTCTACGGTTAATTTTATGTTGTATTTCTTTTATTGTTTCTTTATTAACTTTCTCAAAATAAGTGTCTTTCGGAATATATTGCCGAATAAGTCCATTGGTATTTTCATTCAATCCTCGCTCCCAAGAACAATACGGATTGGCAAAATAAAAATCACACTCTAATTTTTTACTAATATACTGATGTTCATAAAACTCCAATCCATTATCGCTTGTAATGGTTTTTACAAAATCTTTATAAGGAAGCAAAGCCTCTACCATCGCTTGGGCTAAATTTTTGGCGTTTTTACTACTTAACTTCCTCATTATTAAAAATTTTGTCTTTCTTTCTACGATGGTCAAAATCGCTTCTTTATGTTCTGCCCCGACGATTAAATCTACTTCAAAATGACCAAATTCTTCATTGCTTAAAACAATTTCTGGACGCAAATCAATGCTTTTTTTATTTTTAATCACCTCGCGTTTGCCTGATACAGGGCGTTTTCTATGCTTGAGTTGATGGCGAAGATTTTGGTACAAATTTCCCCCTTCTTTCTTGTCTTTTCGGATGTATTGATAAATCCTTTCAACACTTACAATATTGATATTGTGTCTTCCTAAATTCCATTAGTAAGTGCAATTTTTTTTGGATAGATTTGCTCTCCTTTGAAGGTGAGGTGTTTTTTAACTTAATGATAAAATCCTTACTTTTGTGTTTCATAAATTTTAAAGTTCGATGAAACCAAGTTTAGCCAAAGGAACCAGAGATTTTACCGCAGAGGAGGTGGTGAAAAGACGCTATATTATTCAAGTTTTGCAACGCCATTTTGAGTTGTTCGGTTTTCAGCCATTAGAGACGCCAAGTTTTGAGAATCTTTCTACCCTTACGGGAAAGTACGGCGAGGAGGGCGACCGATTGATTTTTAAAATCTTAAATTCTGGTGATTTTACAGCCAAGGTGAATGATGACAATTGGCAAGCCAAAGAGGTGCAGAAGCTTACGCCTCAGATTTCAGAAAAGGCATTGAGATATGACCTTACGGTGCCTTTTGCCAGATTTGTTGCAATGAACCACGGACAGCTGAGCTTTCCATTCAAGCGTTATCAGATTCAGCCTGTTTGGCGTGCAGACCGTCCGCAGAAAGGGCGTTTCAGAGAGTTTTATCAGTGTGATGCAGATGTGGTGGGGAGCGAAAGCCTTTGGCAAGAGGTAGAGTTGGTGCAGCTTTATACCCAATCTTTTTCAGAATTGGGAATTGAAGTGAATGTCCATATCAACAATAGGAAAATTCTTTCAGGCTTGGCAGAATATGCGGGGATTTCGGAGCAGTTAATAGATTTTACCGTGGCGTTGGATAAATTGGATAAAATAGGAAAAGATGGCGTGATAAAGGAGATGAAGGAAAAAGGCATTTCCGATAAAGCTATACAAAAAGTGGATTTCCTCTTTGATGCTAATCAAAATATAGAAACGGTTTTAGCCATATTAAAAGAACGATTTTCCGAGATTGAAATAGGGAAAAAAGGTGTGGAAGAGCTGGAATTTGTAGTTAAAACCTGCCAATCCTTGGGCGTTCAAAATTTGGTGTTTGATATTACTTTGGCAAGAGGGCTAGACTACTATACGGGAGCCATCTTTGAAGTGAAAGCCAAGAATGTAGAGATGGGGTCTATAGGTGGTGGTGGAAGATATGATAATCTAACGGAAGTCTTTGGGGTAAAAAATATCCCAGGTATCGGGATTTCATTTGGGTTGGATAGAATCTACTTGGTGATGGAAGAGCTGGATTTGTTCCCGAAAAATACACATTCTGGAGTGCAATATTTATTTGCTAATTATGGAGAAAACGAAGCGTTAGAAGCAACCAAGTTGATTTCAAAATTAAGAGAAAAAGGCATCGCTAGTGAGCTTTATCCAGAAAATGCTAAACTGAAAAAGCAATTTACCTACGCTGAGAAAAAAGGAATTCCTTATCTTATTTTTTATGGTGAACAAGAGATTGCAGAGAAGAATATCACCGTTAAGAATTTAGAAAAAGGAGAGCAAGAAACTATTGCTATTGAGGATTTTCTGAATCGGTTTTAGCAAGTGAATAAAATAAAAAAGGTAAGCCCAATGGTTTACCTTTTTTATTGAATGTGAAATTTTAAACTTTATTTATATGAAATGGGGCTAAATCTACGCTTGTTGAATTTCTTCTTTCAAGTTTTTAGCTTCATTCTCTACTTTGGTAGCAACATCTTGTGCTTTGTTTTCCGCCTTTTGAGTAAATTCTTTGGCTTTGCTTTCTACCTGTGATGCCACTTCATTGGCTTTTCTTTTTAAGTCGTTACCTAGTTTGGTAACATTATCCTTAGCCGCGTTAATCTGGTCTTTTACTTTTTGTTTTTCTTCTGGAGTGGAGTTTCTATACTTCCAATATGCTAAAGCTCCTAATCCTAAAAGAGCTAATAATCCATTTCTTTTTGTGCTCATAATATTAAATTTTGTTGTTTTAGTATATGTAAAATGCGTGCCAAAATAGGAATGGAATTATTAAAAATTTGTTAAAAAAAAGATTATCGTTGAAAAATCAAGCGATAATCTCTTTTGTTTTTTTATGTTTTTAAGAAGCTATTTTACATATTCTGTTTTGGAGAGTAAGTCATAGCTGTGGATATCATCATTGGTAAAGCCTTGTTCTGCCATCCAATCATCACTATACACTTTGCTGATGTATCGGGAGCCGTGGTCTGGGAAGATGAGCACCACCACATCATTTTCTGATAGTGGGTTAGCCTCTGCATATTGCAATAATCCTTGTGTAACAGCACCTGTGGTATAGCCTCCCATTATAGCCTCTTTTAGGGCGATTTCTCTAGTTCGGTAGGCTGCTTGTTCATCATTCACTCTTACAAACTCATCCATTTGGTCAAAAAGGAGAGCGGAAGGGATTAAGTTTTTGCCCATTCCCTCAATCTGATAAGGGTGAATATCTTCTTTATTGATTTTCCCTGTATCAAAGTATCCTTTCAATATAGAGCCATCTGCGTCCACGCCAATCACTTTGATGTTAGGATTTTTTTCTTTCAGATATTTTGCAGAGCCAGATAGCGTACCTCCTGTCCCTGTACAAGCCAAAAGGTGGGTAACTTTTCCTTCGGTTTGTTCCCAAATTTCTTTACCTGTAGTTTGATAATGAGCCTCGGTGTTGAGTTCATTAAAATATTGGTTGATATAGACAGAATTAGGCGTTTCGGCTGCAATTCTTTTGGCAACTTCATAGTAAGACCTTGGGTCATCTGCTGCCACATTAGCAGGGCATACATAGACTTTTGCTCCTAGAGCTTTCAGGTAAGCTATTTTTTCGGGTTTAGTCTTATCGCTCACAGCAAGGATGCACTGGTAGCCTTTCACTATGGCGACCATTGCCACAGAAAACCCCGTGTTACCAGAGGTGGTCTCTACAATTACAGATTCAGGGGTAAGGATGCCTTTTTTCTCGGCGTTTTCTATGATATATTTAGCGATTCTATCTTTTGCAGAATGTCCTGGATTGCAAGATTCCAACTTAGCATACACCGTCGCTGGGATATTGGCAGTAACTTGATTAAGCTTTACCAAGGGCGTATTACCAATCAGTTCCAGAATATTGTTGTAAACATTTGCCATTTTTTACTTAAAATTTTCAAAAAAAATATCCGCAAAGGTACAACTTTTTTTGGCTCCATCATCTTTTATAGAAAATGGATGGTAGATAATGATTAATGTCATTGTTTTTTGTTGGGAAAAAGGCATCGGTAAGGGTGTAGTTTTAAATCAGTTTTAGAATTGAATTAAAAGTCTTATTTTCGCAATATTAAATAATTGTATGAAAAATTGGACATTTAAGACTTGGAATACCATTTTAGGTTGGGTATTGTTTGCCATCTCATTTGTAATATATCTCTCTACCATAGAGCGAAAATTTAGTTTTTGGGATACGGGAGAGTACATTTCTTCGGCTGTGAAACTGGAAGTTACCCACGCACCGGGGGCAGCGTTGTTTCAGCTCGTAGGAGCTGTGGCAGCAATGTTTGCTTTTGGCAATGAAGGCAATTATGGTTTGGTGATTAATGCGATGTCGGCTTTATTTTCCGCCTTCACCATTTTGTTTTTATTCTGGACCATCACCCATCTGATACGCAGATTGCTCAATAAAGATTTTGAGGAGATAACGGCACATCAAGAAATTGCCATACTTTTTTCTGGAGCTATAGGGGCTTTGGCTTTTGCTTTTTCTGATACTTTTTGGTTTTCAGCGGTAGAAGGCGAGGTATATTCTATGGCATCTATGTTTATAGCGATGGTGCTTTGGTTCATTACCAAATGGGAAAATGAATACCAAGAAAAAGGCAACGAACGCTGGCTAATTCTAATTTTCTTTGCCACAGGTTTAGGCGTAGGGGTGCATATGATGTGTATGCTGGTAATTCCTGCGGTATGTCTTATTTATTATGCAAGAAATTATCAGTTTACTTGGAAAAACTTTGCGATAGCCAACTTGGCAACTTTGGGCGTTTTGATTTTTGTGTTCAAAATGATTTTCCCGTTGATTATGACAATGTTTGGCAAGATAGAAATTTTTGCTGTCAATGGCATAGGCTTACCATTTCACTCTGGAACGGTCATCGCCTTTATCCTTTTGGTGGCAGGTTGCTATTTTATGATAAGATGGGCAAGGCAGCAGGCTAAGAAAGTTTATCAGACGGCTGCACTTTCTATCGTGTTTATGATCATCGGTTTTGGCTGTTGGTTGGTGATTCCTATCCGTGCCAATGCCAATCCTCCAATGAATTTGAATAATCCCGATACCGCCATTGGAATGTTAGATTATTACAACCGAGAGCAGTATGGCGATTGGCCTACCATCTATGGACAAAACTATACCGCATCTTTGGATTTTAATGGAATGGAAAAAAATGAAGACGGCTCATATAAGCAAGAGAAGAAAGGAGATGAATATGAAAAAGATGAAAAAACAGGGACTTACAAAAAAGTAGGAGATCGTTTTCGATATGTTTATAATAAAGAGCATATCAGCTTCTTGCCAAGAATGTTCAATGATGATAAAGATGTAATGGCAAACTACATCTCAATGTATGGAGCACCAGATTTTACATTCAATTTTGATAATCCCGATGTGGCAGACAACCCAGAAGCAATGAAAGTCTTTGATGAACTAAAGGCAAAATACGAAGATGGAAGCATCAAGGTAGATGATTATCTGCAAGTGAAAAACTATGATTTAATCAAAGTGCAGCGTCCTTCCTTAATGCAGAATTTGGATTACTTTATCTCTTTTCAAAATGGCTATTACTTTGTGCGTTATCTGATGTGGAATTTTGTGGGAAGACAAAACGACTTGGAAGGGCATATGGAAAACACACGAGGCAATTGGATTTCGGGGATTCCTTTTGTGGATAATGCACTTTGGGGCAACCAAGATGAATTGCCCGCAAAGTATAACAATACCAGCACGGTAAAATTCTTCTTCTTACCATTACTATTAGGACTATTGGGACTGTACTTCCAGATGAATAGAGATTTTGGAAGATTTTATGCCATTTTATCCCTGTTTGTTTTAACCAGTGTGGGGATTATTTTCTACACAGGGGTGAAACCTTTTGAGCCAAGAGAAAGAGATTATGCAATGGTAGGCTCGTTTTATGCTTTTGCAATATGGATAGGCTTGGGAGCCGCAGCTATTCTCTGGTGGCTTCAGTCTAAAGTGAAGTCTAATGCTGCCAATATCGCTTTCGGAGTTGTTTTATTAGGCATTCCTTTGATGATGGGCTTTCAAAACTACAATCCGCACGATAGAAGTGGCAGAACTGCGGCTTATGACTACGCTTATTCTGTGCTAAACACTTTGCCTAAAAACGCCTTACTTTTTGTATATGGGGATAATGATACCTATCCTACTTGGGCTATCCAAGAGACAGAGCGTTTTAGAGATGATGTAAAGGTGATTAATTTTACCTTGTTTTCTACCGCTTGGAACATAGACCAAGTGAAACGAAGAACTTATAATGCAATGCCTATTCCTTCAGCTTTGAATCACGAGGATTATGGCAATGGCGTGAACGACCAAGTGTATCTGATGTCACCAGAGCAATGGCAACAGCTATTCGGTTCTTTGGAAGCACAAGGGATTTCTTCAGCGGCGTTGGCAGAGTTTAAGCCTTATCTTACTCAGGATTCTATGACGGTGCAGCAGGCGGTTAATTTCTTGAAGAAGAAATCCGAGGCGAAAGATGCCGTATTGAAAACACTTTTTGGAGAATCTAAGTATGAGAGATTCAATTTCTTGCCGGTTTCCAAATTCATCATTCCTGTGAATAAAGCCAATGCTGTAAAAGCAGGGATTCTAAAGGCTGAAGATGTGGCAAAGGCAGAAAATCAAATCGTGGTAGATTACAAGCGTCAGTCTATGTTTAAAAGTAATATGATGCTGATGGATATTTTGGCGAATTTTAATTGGGAAAGAGCCATCAACTTCTCTTCGGGAGGTATCTATGACCCTGAAAATATTTTCTATCTGAATGATTATCTTCAGTATGATGGATTTAGCTATAAACTGGTTCCGATAAAAACGATGGAAGATGAGAATAGCGATATGGGAAGGGTAGATGCTATGAGCCTTTATCATACGGTGAAAAACTATAAGTGGGGCAATTTTAAAGACCTGAATGTCCACTTTGATGAAACCTGTACCTCCAACATCATCAGCTATAGAGGAGCGGCAAGCCGTGCAGCTGAGGCTTTAATCCAGAAAGGGGAAAGAGCAAAAGCCATTGAGATTTTGGATTTAGCATCAAGGGAAATTCCTGTAGCTAAGTACAATGACCCTCGCTCTCTAAGTGCTATGGTGTACGCTTATATCCTTGCAGGGCAGGAGCAGAAAGGATTACAACTGGCAGAAGAACTGAAAAAAGGCATCTTTACAGAGTACGATTATTATGCAAAATTGCCGCAGAAGGAGCAGGTTTTTGTGCGTAAAGAAATGCGTATAAAACCATTGGAATATTCTATGGTAGTAGGAGCGGTGAGCAATGCTTATGAGAAGCTGGGTAAGAAAGAGCAGGGGTATGATTATGTGGTGAGTGCCATTACGCCATTAGATAAGCGTTACAATGCCTTTATCAAAAATTTGGAAGCGATGGGCAAGGAGAAAGCTTATAAAGAAGCAGATAAAATACAGAACATTGTACCATTTTACCACTATATTTTTGATGTAATGGCACCTTACGATTCCACCTATGGAGCAGAAAAACTGAAACAAATAGAAACCCAAATAATGAGAATAACGCAGTAAGATAGTAGCCATTTTACTGAGCATAAGTATAATATAGAATAGAACATTAGATAGATGAAAAAAGAAAATAGTTTGATGAAGTTACCCATCTATGCGGTGATATTCACAGTGGTATTTAAGCTGGTGTTTTTACTCACGCACCACATTCAGGAAGATGCCTTTATCACTTGGCGTGTAGCACAGAATCTTTTAGACTATGGTGTGATAGGCTTCAATGGTGATACCAAAATATCAGCGTCCACCACACATTTATATGTTTTTGTTTCGTATTTATTCAATTTGATTTTTGGGAAAGAATATTTCATCTATCCTATTCTGATATTCAATTCCCTATTGTTTACTTTGGGGAGTTATTTTCTATCCAAATTGGTTTTAAAGACCCCTGTGCATCAGGCTTTATTGATTTTCTTATTCGGAATTTTACCACCTGCCATTAAGATTTCTATTTTAGGAATGGAATATGGTATTTTATTCTTCCTTGAAATGAGTTTATTATACTTTGGCTTTGCACAAAGGAAACAATGGGCTTTAATCATCTTACCCATTCTCATTCTCTTTACGAGAATAGATACGGCGATATTCCTTGGCATTGTATTCTTGGTAGATTTGGTTTGGAATAAGAAACTCAATTGGAGCTATATTCTTGGTGGGGTCTTAGGCGTTGTCGTTGTATTGAGTTTTAATTGGTTTTACTTTCACGAGGTGGTGAATAATACCATTGTGGCGAAGAAAACTACTTACGATGCTACTTATACCTTTCAGCAGAATGTAGATGCTTTCTTATCCAATTTAGGAAACTATTGGGGAATGCTCAAGCTGCCAGGGAGCTTCAATCCTTACACTATTTTAGTCCTTACTTTTGAGTTGGTATGCTTCGTTTTTCTAGTGAGGCAAAAGGAAGAACGCAATATCTACCTTTATATGATTTTCATCTTCGCTTGGGTGAAGCAATTCATTTTCCTTTCCCAGAGAAGCTACTTTGATTGGTACTATTGGGTGCCTCAGATTCTATTATTCGTGCCAGTTTTGGTATTCATCTTAGAGCAAAAAGAGAAAAGGAACCTTTGGCTATCTTTGCTAATGGTATTCTATATCTTGCCAATGCTAGCTTTCCAGACGGTACACTCCATAGCCACAGGTAATGGTGAGTGGAACTACCGTAGGAGTATAGGATTGTTTCTTAATCAATATGAAAAAGATAAAAACCAATGGATTTTATTAGAGCCAGCAGGCTATGTTCCGTATTATTCTCAGCTGAAAACCATAGATGAAGTAGGATTGGTAGATAAGGCAATACAAGCAGAAATAAAGAAAGATAAACCCAACTACTGGATTAACACAGTGAAGACTAGGAAGCCTAAATATCTGCTCTCTTATAGAGATTTATATCAAGGGGAAAATGCCCAGTACTATAAAACACATTATAAACTCTTAAAAGAATATAGAATAGACCAGCATCTGGAAAGTGATAACAAAATTTTAGAAAAAATATACAAAATAAAACCATCTGGAACAGATTATAACCTTTATGAAAGGGTGAGATAGCAATGTTTAACGATAAAATACAAACCCAAAATGATACAGCATTTAGATAATATTCAATATAAAGACTCCCAAAACTTTTTTCTAGTGGCAGGGCCTTGTGCCATTGAAGATGAAGCAATGGCAATGCAGATTGCAGAAACTATTGTGAAGCTTTCGGATAAATATAAAATCCCTTACATTTTCAAGGGAAGTTTTAAGAAAGCCAATCGTTCCCGAGTGGATTCTTTTACAGGGATTGGGGATGAAAAAGCTTTAGAAATCTTAAGGAAAGTAGGGGAGACCTTCGGTATTCCTACTACTACCGATATCCACGAAAACGAACACGCTGCCTTGGCGGCTCAGTTTGTAGATGTATTGCAAATCCCTGCGTTTCTGGTTCGCCAGACCGATTTGCTGGTTGCCGCTGCCAAAACTAATAAATGTGTAACTTTGAAGAAAGGACAATTTCTCTCCCCTGAAGCAATGAAGTTTGCCGTACAAAAGGTTTTAGATTCAGGGAATGATAAAGTTGCCATCATCGAGAGGGGGAACTCCTTTGGGTACACAGATTTGGTGGTGGATTTCCGTGGTATTCCTACAATGCAGCAGTATGCCCCTGTAATCCTAGATGTTACCCACTCTCTACAGCAGCCTAACCAAGAAAGTGGCGTTACAGGAGGTAAACCTCAGTTGATTGAGACAATTGCCAAAGCAGGTATTGCAGTAGGAGCAGATGGATTGTTTATAGAAACGCACCCTAATCCATCAGAAGCTAAGTCTGATGGTGCTAATATGTTGCCATTGGCACAATTAGATGCTTTGTTAGAAAAACTAACAAGGATAAGAGAAGCAATCATATAGTTAAAGTTTCGAAGCCTAATCCTTAACTCTCAACCTCTATTTACTTTCAATGAAAAAGATATATACCCTCATTGCCCTGCTTCCTGCAATGGTTTTTGCACAGGAAAAGGAGAAAGAAATTGAAGAAATTATTTTCCAAAAGAAAGCTAAACCTAAAGTAACCGACCTTACCGCCGTAGAGCTATCGGCTAAGGAAGCAAGGCAGGTGAGTTCTATATCTGGGGGGATAGAAGGGCTCATCAAAACCCTACCTTCTGTTAATTCTAATACTGAACTATCTTCGCAGTATATGGTGCGGGGAGGAAACTATGATGAAAATCTGATTTATATTAATGATATTGAAATCTATCGCCCATTTCTAATAAGAAATTCACAGCAAGAGGGGATGAGTATCATTAATCCCGATATGGTGGCTGCTATTAACTTCTCGGCAGGTGGATTTGAAGCAAAGTATGGTGATAAAATGGCTTCGGCATTAAATATCTATTATCGGCAACCAGAAAAATTTGAACTAAGTGGTGAAGCAAGTCTTATAGGAGGTAGGCTCACTACGGGATTTGCTTCTAAGGATAAAAAACTATCTGCCCTAGTCTCTGCCCGATACAGAAATACCAATCTGGTACTTAATACCCTGAATGAGGATACAGATTTTAATCCTCAGTATATGGATGTGCAGTCTTATATTAACTATAAAATCAATCCGCAATGGCAATTGTCTTTCATAGGATATTACTCTAAGAATGATTATGAAATGATGCCAAAGAAGAAAGATGTAGATTTTGGTTCACTACAAAGACCTATGTGTCTTTCAGTTTACTATGCTGGTAGGGAAGATGACCAATATCGCAATATGATGGGTACGGCATCTATTCATTTTAAACCCAATAAAAAATGGAGTTTCTCACTAGATAATTTTGCTTACCAAAACCGAGAACGAGAATACTATACCATTAATTCAGGCTATATGCTTCAGGCTTATGATGAAAATGATAATCCTATTACTACCTATGATATTGGGGGACAGATAGACCACGCAAGGAATGATTTATTGGTACGCACTTTTGGAAGTCAGCTAAGAGCAATATTTTCCCCAGACCCTAATACCGATTTTGAACTGGGCGTAAAGTATGAAAAGGAAAAAATACAAGACCTTACTAATGAGTGGCAGTTTGTAGATTATCTGGGCTACTCAAAGCCAAGGGATTGGACCAATCCGGGGAGCTTAGATATTTCAGATTTGACAATGAAATACAATATCCGTGGAGAGAATAGTATCTCACCTCAAAGGGTATCTGCCTATGCACAGTTTTCAAAGAAATTTTATTGGGGGGCAAATAAAATGTTCCTTAATGGAGGTGTAAGAGCACAGAATTGGTCTTTTAACAAAGAAACATTATTTAGCCCACGCGTTCAGCTGGCTATAAAACCAGATTGGGAAGCAGATATGCTCTTTAAGCTATCTGGTGGAGTGTATTATCAAGCTCCCTTTTATAAGGAGATTAAAGACTTATCAGGAAGTTTTAATGCCGATATTAAAGCCCAGCGTTCTTATCAAATCATCTTAGCAAATGATTATGAATTTAAGATGATGAATCGCCCATTCAAGCTTACTACAGAGGCATATTATAAGAAAATGGATAGATTGATACCCTATTATATAGATAATGTGCGTACCCGATATTCTGGGAAGAACAATGCTACGGGATATGCCTATGGTGTAGATGCAAGGCTCTTTGGTGAGTTTGTACCAGGGGTAGATTCTTGGATTTCTGCCAGCTATGCACGCGTTTTTGAGAATATAGAGCAACAAGGCTACATTCCTCGCCCTACAGACCAAAGGCTAAGGCTATCGATGTTCTATCAAGATTATATGCCGAAGTTCCCAAGTATGCGGGTGAACCTGACTTTGGTGTATGCCAACGGGCTTCCTACAGGAACGCCCATCAGTATAGACCCAGCAACCAATCTTCCAGATTTTAGTGCTCCATATACCTTCCAAAGAACATTGCCATCTTATAAAAGAGTGGATATAGGATTGTCCAAAGTCTTTATCGATGGAAAAGACTTTAAGGCTACTAGTCCGTTTTGGAAAAACTTCCGAGAGCTCACCTTAGGCGTACAGATTTTTAATGCGTTTAATATTCAGAATACAGTGGCAAGCCAATGGGTGTCAGATGTAAGTACCAATTTTATATATCCCGTTCCAGTAAGGCTTACCGGAAGGTTTTTCAATGTGAAATTAGAGTTTAAACTATAAAGATTTTTAATGAAGGAAATTCCCCATAGGATTAGTCCATCTGTATAGGAATACCATATTAATTCCCTATTTTTGCAGAATGATATTTATAGTAAAAAGGTAAAATTAAAACAACAAAAAACCATCAACTATCAGCCAATAACTATCAACTAAAATATGACCTCACAAGAAATAAGACAAAAGTATTTAGACTTTTTCAAGAGCAAAGGACACCAGATTGTACCTTCGGCTCCTATCGTTTTGAAAGACGACCCTACACTGATGTTTTCCAACTCGGGAATGACACAGTTTAAAGATTTTTTCCTCGGATACAAAGAACCATCTGCTACGCGTATTGCCGATACCCAAAAATGCCTTAGAGTATCCGGAAAACACAACGACCTAGACGATGTAGGCCGCGATACCTACCACCACACGATGTTTGAGATGCTTGGCAACTGGTCTTTTGGTGATTATTTCAAAAAAGACGCTATTGCGTGGGCGTGGGAATTGCTTACCGAAGTATATCAAATCCCGAAAGAGAATATCTATGTAACCATCTTTGAGGGCGATGCTTCGGAAAACCTCGAACGCGACCAAGAGGCATACGACTTCTGGAAAGCACACATTGCCGAAGACCGCATCATCAACGGAAACAAAAAAGACAACTTTTGGGAAATGGGCGACCAAGGGCCGTGTGGGCCTTGTTCTGAAATCCACGTAGATTTGAGAAGCCCTGAAGAAAAAGCCAAAGTTTCTGGAAGAGAATTGGTAAACCAAGACCACCCGCAAGTGGTAGAAATTTGGAACTTGGTGTTTATGCAATACAACCGCAAGGCAGACGGCTCACTAGAAGCTCTCCCTGCAAAACACATCGATACCGGAATGGGATTCGAGCGTCTGTGTATGGCATTACAAGGCAAATCTTCTAACTACGACACCGATGTTTTCACCCCGCTGATCAAAAAAGTAGAGGAAATTTCAGGAAAGAAATATACTGGAAAATTAGAAGACGAAAAAGACATTGCAATTCGTGTAATTGTTGACCATATCCGTGCCGTATCGTTTGCCATTGCAGACGGACAGTTGCCTTCAAACAACGGAGCCGGCTATGTAATCCGTCGTATTTTGAGAAGAGCTATTCGCTATGGTTTTACCTTCTTAGACCAAAAAGAACCGTTTATCTACCAATTGGTGCGTACGCTCGTGTTCCAAATGGGAGACGCTTTCCCAGAACTTCAAAAACAACAGCATTTAGTAGAAAATGTTATCAAAGAAGAAGAAGCATCATTCCTCCGAACTTTAGAACAGGGTCTTTTAATGCTCGATGCAATGATGAACAACGCTACCGAAAAAGAAATTTCGGGTGCTAAAGCGTTCGAACTCTACGATACTTACGGTTTCCCGATAGACCTTACCGCTTTGATTTTAGCAGAAAAAGGCTTTACACTCGACGAAAAAGGCTTTGAAGAAAACCTACAAAAACAAAAAGAACGCTCGCGTGCTGCTGCTCAAATGAAAACAGACGATTGGGTAGTTTTACGCGACGACGAAGAAACCGAGTTTATCGGATACGATATTTTAGAAAGCATCGTACGCATCACCAAATACCGAAAAGTAGAAAGCCAAAAAGATGGCACTCTCTACCAATTGGTATTTAACACCACCCCGTTTTATCCAGAAGGCGGTGGTCAGGTAGGTGACAAAGGTGTTTTGGAAAGTGCCAACGGAGGTGTGATATACATCCGCGATACCAAAAAGGAAAACAACCTCATCATCCACATCACCGATACATTACCAGAAAACCTCACCGACCCATTTAAGGCAGAGGTAAAAGCACGCGAACTTACGGCGGCAAACCACACCGCTACCCACCTCCTACACCAAGCGTTGAGAGAGGTTTTAGGAACACACGTAGAGCAAAGAGGGTCTAAGGTAGATACGGACTCGTTGCGTTTTGACTTCTCACATTTCCAAAAAATGACCAATGAAGAACTTTGCGAAGTAGAAGCCAAAGTAAACAAACGCATTCAGCAAAAAATAGACTTGCAAGAATACCGCAAAATCTCGATGCAACAAGCATTAGACGCTGGTGCAATGGCACTTTTTGGCGAAAAATATGGCAATGAGGTGCGTATGATACAGTTTGGCGACAGCAAAGAACTTTGTGGAGGTACGCACGTGAAAAACACAGGCGATATCTGGTATTTCAAAATCGTTTCTGAAGGAGCCGTAGCCGCAGGTATCCGCCGTGTAGAAGCCATCACGAGAGATAAAGTACGAGAGTATTTCTACAATATAGAACACCAAACCGAAAAACTTACAGAAGTATTAAAATCAAAAGATTTGGTAAAATCTGTAGAGAAAATTTTGGACGAAAACGCTGCTTTAAAAGCCGAACTCGAAGCGATGAAGAAAGAAAAAGCCAAAGGCGAAATCCAAAACTGGAAAAACGAGTTTGTTCAGGCAGGAGATAAACAACTTTTGGTAAAACGCACCTCGCTTGATGCAGCCTCGGTAAAAGACATCGTTTTCCAACTGAAAAAAGACCTGCCAACCTCGGTAATCATCATTTTGTCTGACGCAGGCGAAAAACCAATGATTTCGGTAGGAGTTTCAGAAGATTTAGAAGCACAATACCACGCGGGCAACATCGTAAAAGACCTAGCCAAAGAAATACAAGGCGGCGGCGGTGGAAACCCAGGCTTTGCAACCGCAGGTGGTAAAAACCTCGCAGGATTAGACAACGCTCTACAAAAAGCAAAAGCGATTTAATTAGAATATTTCATACACAAAAAGGCAACCTAAAAAGTTGCCTTTTTTTATTTCGTTTCCAGCATTTTAGTTTTTTTTAGATATTTTTTATATTTGTAGAGCGTTCATTCCTATTAATAGATAAAACGAAAGTAAAAACAGGCTTTTCACTGGAGTGTTTTTGCTCACCGAAGCATTGGACAGGCTTTTCACTGGAGTGTTTTCCCTCACCGAAGCATCGGATAGGCTTTTCACTGGAGTGTTTTCCCTCACCGAAGTGTCGGGCGGGCTTTTCACTGGAGTGTTTTCTCTCACTGAAGTGTCGGACGGGCTTTTCACTGGAGTGAATGATACTAAAAAAGTAACCTTTAAATAAATAACCTGAGTTCGGGATAAGAAAAATAAAAAAATATTTGCAAAAAAAGGTAATGATTTGTATGTTTAAAATTTTGAAAATTAAATATATAAACCGAATTATTACCTATGAATTTGAGAGAGCAGGTTACGGATATTTTTGTAAAAGTAGATGATTTTTGTAAAGAACTGCGAAGTAATCACCGAAACTACTGAAAAACAAATGAATAAATTGAGGTAACTTGATGCCGAAATCAGAAAATTAAAGAAAATCGGTATTGGTAGCGATATCAAAAAGACTCGCAATCGCCAATGTACGATGTCCGATGCGGAGGTTCTTACCATTATGATAGGCTTCCATCTTAGGCATCACAAAACTTTTAAGCATTATTATAAAAATTTCGTTTGCGAATATTGGAGGGATTTGTTTCCTAAAACTTTTGTCTAAGCCTTTGCTAGCCTATGTTTCAAAGATTTCTACAACTATTTTTTAGTATTATGCCTCAAAAATAAATTGAGAAATCGGAGAAGTTGAAGAAACTTCTCCGATTTTATTTAAGTCATAAGAAACTCTTCCAGCTCTTGTAGCAACTGAAATTGATTTTGGGTTCTATCCAGATTGTGGGTTTCATAATCCGTGTGATAATAGCAGTCGCCATTCAGAAAATCGGTGAGAAACCTTAGCCCTTGCACGAAAATAACGCATCGCCCTGCATAGTCTAAAGACTCCTTTTCAATAGGCTTCAACTCCTCGCCAATGCCTTCCAAAAATCCTTCTTTCACGGCGTGATAAAACTCTGGACTAAAACATTGCTCTGCTTCGGTATCATCTTCATTGGCAAGGTTGGTATAAGAGCGTACCATATCGCCAAAATCATACAAAATGGTAGATGGCATCAGCGTATCTAGGTCGATAATTGCTAAAACTTCATCTTTTTCATCAAATAAGACATTGCTTATTTTGGGGTCTGCGTGGATAATGCGACTCGGCAGATGCTCTGTCTTCATCATTGTGTTCCAATGCTCCAACAGCGGTAGGCAATTTTTAGCGTACGCTATCTGTGGGCTTGCCTGTTTTAGTCGGGCGGTGCTTGCTCTCTGCAAGGCTTCGCGAAACTGATGTGCTCTGTGTTCAAAATCTATAAATCCGGGCAAGGAATTTTGAATTTTATATCTATCCGAATGGGCATTGATGGTCTTGTAAAATGTTCCAAAAGCTTGTGTTGCCTTTCTTATCAAAGTAGCATTAGGGGCTTTTAGGTAAGTTTTAGCTTGGCTTACAAAACCGAGCAAACGCCAAACCTTTTCGTATTCATCAAAATAATTTCCTTTTAAAGTCGGTTGAAAATTCACAATTTTAAATGGATAATCGCTGTCTTCCAAGATGCTATTAATAGTACGATGATTCTCTTCCAAAACTTCCAGATGAGGAAATACATCTGCATTAACCTTCTGCAAAACAAATTGTTCACTACCATTCCGAACTAGAAAAGTGGTATTGATATGCCCAGAAATAATAGGAGATACCTTTATCTCTGAAACATCATCAAAAAAGCAGTTTAAGATTGGTGTTAGGTCCATAGGCTTTCGGGATAATTTCCTTGTTGGGTCTGTTCAGACAAAAACTGGTACATCAGCTCGCGGTCGGTGGCATAGGTAACACCCATCCATTGCGAAGGTGATTCGTTTACTAAAACTTTCAATACACCTCTATCCATCAGCGTTTGCACTACCACAGGCAGCATATATTCTGCCTTAGAGGAGGGATTACCAGCTATAAATTCTTGAAATTCCGTTTCAAAATACGAAAAAATATCTGCACTGAAGCCCCAAAAATTCATAGAAACCAATTGCAACTCGTTCAGTATTGTTTTCTGGTCATTTTCCCAAGCCACAATATCCGTTCCTTCCTTGCTGATGGCGGTTTGCTCCGTTACAGAAATCAATTCATTTTGCTCATTCAGTTTACAAATTCCTCGGGAAACGCTTCCACTTTCCGAAAGGGTTTTTCCCAACGGGAATGCTATCTGCACGGCAATATTATTCTGTTTCAATTCATTATCTAAATATTGGCTTGCCAACTGATAGATTTCCTTGCCATAATAATCATCGGCGTTGATGACAAAAAACGGATTGCTTACCAACTCAGAAGCACAGAGTAGTGCGTGGGCGGTACCCCAAGGTTTGGCACGAGAAGTGGCATCGTACCCCTTTGGAAGGAAGCTCTCTCTGTGTTGTACCACAAACTGAACTTCGCCTCCTTTAGATTCTACTTTTTGCTTTAAATCGTGTTGAAAAGCGTCTGTGATTTTATCATTGATGATGAGAACAAAGTGCGTGAATCCTGCTTGAAGTGCATCGTACAACGAATACTCCAAAATGGTGTACCCGTTGTAGATGCCATCTATTTGTTTTAGTCCGTTGTAGCGACTGCCCAAGCCTCCTGCCAAGACTACTAATGTTTTCTTAGAACTCATCGCCAAATCCAAATACTGGTTTTCTGGTTTTCCAAGCTCCTTTGGTGAAATCTGGGATTTCTACTACCTGACCATTTTGTGCAATAGACTGCTCACTGAGTGGCGTGATGGCATACCAAGTTGCCAAATCATAGACATCCATTGGGAATTCAATATTCTGCTTGATACATTCTATAAAGGTATTCATTGTGAAGAAATCCATACCGCCGTGTCCTGCTCCTGCGGCTTTACTTTCGTATTTTTTCCATAGCGGATGGTCGTATTCTGCGAGCCATTTTTCTGTAGAATCCCATCGGTGGCTGTGGTTCATTTTCTCTTCAAAGTAAATAAATCCTTGCTCTGGTCTTCCCGAACCGAAATCTTGCCATAAGCCCTCTGTCCCCTGAACACGGAACCCAAGATTGTATGGTCTTTGCAAACTGGTATCGTGCGTTAGCAAGATGGTTTCGCCATTGGCACATTGTATCTGTGTGGTAACAATATCGCCTTGTTTAAATTCCAACTTTGCATTAGGATGGTCTTTGCCTCCTTTCGGATGTTTCGCTACATAGTGATTGAGCCCCCTTGCTTTAGAAGCGAAAGATGAGAGACGCACCAAGCGGTTACCTCTATTAATGTCCATCATCACGGCCACAGGTCCTAAGCCGTGGGTAGGATACAGCTCCCCATTTCGTTTCAGATAGTGGTTGGTACGCCATCTAGCTTCGCTGAATGCTTTCTCACCAAACTCTACACCATTGCCTATGGCTTTATTGCCATCGTTAAAAAGAACAGGTCTTAAATCGTGAAGGTAACCTCCTTGACCGTGGATAAGTTCCCCGAACATTCCTTTGCGTACCATATTGAGAATTGCCATCACATCTCTACGGTAGCATACATTTTCCATCATAAAGATAGGCACTTTGGTTTCCTCATAGGCTTGGATATAGTCCCAGCAATCTTGCAATTCCATTGCACCACATACTTCCATTCCCACTATTTTACCAGCTTTCATTGCTTCTATACCCTGTATCTTATGCCATTCCCAAGGGGTGGAGATTACTACCGCATCTATATTTTTATCTTTTAGAAGATTTCTATAATCATAGTCGCCATTGCTGTATTCCTTTACTGGTTTTTTGCCATTTTTCACCAAGATATCCTGAGCCATTTTCAGCATTCTCTTGTCTGGGTCTGCAAAAGCTACCACTTCGGCATCTTCACGCTGTGCTACAAGCCTGATATGCTCGTGCCCGCGAAGCCCCGTACCGATGAAGCCTACTTTAATTTTTTTACCTTTGGTAAAGTTCATAGAATTTGCAAAAAGGGAGTTGGGTAAAATCAAAGCACCAAAGCTCGCCATTGCAGCGGTTTTCAGAAAATTTCTTCTGGTAAAATCTGTCATAAGAAAATAGTTTTTAGTTTTAATTAGGTAATGATAGATAACTTTATTCTATCGCTACAACAAATATAATTATTTTCTTGATATGGCAAAATACAGCTTAGAAACAAAATAGGAAATCCTTAACATAATGATTGTTTACGATATTTTTATCACCTCTTGCTCTCTTTCAAATTCCAAACAATTATCAGTTTTCTTGTGTATATCGGAAATATGTTGTACCTTTATTGGTGAAAAAATGAATGTTTAATTAAAAACTATAAAGCTATGCACGATAATGTAATTGTTTCGCAACAGATTAATGCTCCAGTGGAGAAAGTATGGGCTGCTATTACCGATAAAGCTCAGATGAAAGAATGGTATTTTGATATTCCAGATTTTGGATTGGACCTTCATACAGAGTTTAGTTTCTATGCTGAGAGGACTGAGGATAGATACCACCATCACGGGGAAATTTTGGAAGTGGTGCCACAAGCTAAACTGAAACATTCTTGGTCTTATCCAGAGTTGTCTAAAGATAAAACCATTGTAAAATGGGAATTAGAAGCTAAAGATGGAGGAACTTTAGTAACGCTTACCCACAAAGGACTTGAGAACTTTGCTCACTTAGGGCAAGATTTTGGACACGAAAGTTTTGAGAAGGGTTGGACAGATATTGTCACAAAGATGTTGAAAAATTATTTAGAAAAGTAACATTTTTTAACCTCATGTTGCGTAAGGGTGTGCTTCTGTATTTTTTGGGAGTGCATCCTTTTTTGCTGGTAAAAATTTAATATTTTTGCAACGGTATAGAATGGTTTAAAAATTGATACCAAACCAGCAGCTTTTAATTTATAGCCTTTTAAAAATGAAAAATCATATCATTGTAGCCACATTGGCATTCACACTGCTACTCTCTTGTAATGGTGATAAAGACCTCCTCAATCAGTTGAACAATTATAATATCGAGATGGAAAGCCAAGGCTACCACTTTGGAGATGCCATCCAGTTGCCTAAGGAGGTTATGAAGGAAGCCCAAAGTATTTCCATTAGTTTTGGAGATAAAGAAACTTCCAAACTGGTAATAGACCCTCAGTTTTTCACTTTGGGAGACAATGCCGTTACCTTTAATATCACCAAGAAAAATGGAGAAGTGTTACATCAAGACGCTACCATTAATGTTTTTGCAAAGCAACCAGAGCAAGAGGTGAAATATACCATTGTAAAAGAATATCCTCACGATGCTAATAATTTTGTGCAAGGATTTCAGCTGGAGGGCAACACCATCTATGAAAGTGTGGGGCAGCTGGGAATGTCTCAGGTGATGAAATATACACTGGGGACTACCACTCCCTCTGCGGCCACCAAACAGCCAGATGAAATCTTCTCCGAAGGCTCTACCATTGTAGGCGACAAGGTTTATCAGCTTACTTGGCAACACAAGAAAGGATTCATTTACAACAAAGCAGATTTAGCATTAATAAAAGAGTTTCCTTATCCTAACATTATGGGCGAAGGCTGGGGACTTACCTATGATGGCAAGCACCTCATCGCCTCTGATGGAACCAAAAATTTATATTTTCTAAATCCTGATAATCCTTCGCAGATGGTGAGATACATTGCGGTAGCGGGAAATACCCAAGCCTACGACCGACTGAATGAACTGGAGTTTCACAATGGTTTTATCTATGCTGCGGTGTGGCAAAGCCCTATGGTACTGAAAATAAATCCTAATAATGGCGAAGTGGTTGCCCGTTTTGATTTTTCTACCATCGCCCAGAAACATACCAAAGGAAATGATGATGTACTGAATGGTATTGCCTTTAAAGGCGATAATATGCTCATCACAGGTAAAAACTGGAATACCATCTACGAGGTAGCCGTGCAATAATCCACATTAGCTGAATGTATATCTTGGCGTTCTTCTTTTTGGGAGGAACGCTATTTTTTTTATTATCTTTGAACTCTGTAAATGCGTGTGAAGTTTTTATTTTTATTGATGTCTTTGGCTTTGAGTGGTCTTTCGGCTCAGAGAATTTTACCTTTGGAAACCTCCGCAATTCAAGGGGCAGAAAATATTTTCATAGACGATTATGACAATGTTTATCTCTATAAAAATGAAGATTTTAGCCTTACCAAATATGATGCAATGGGAATGCAGCGTGGCAGAATGATGCTTACACTTCCTTTTAAAATTCAAAATGTACAAAACCCTCTGAATATTGTTCTATTTTCTGAAAATGCACAAGAGATTAAACTCATAGACCAAAACCTCAATGAAATCCAAAAAATAGATTTGAGACCCATAGGCTTTATAAAAATGGCGTATGTGGAAGATTTACAGCAAATTTGGCTTTTGGATGAAAGCTCCCAGCGACTTTTGCAGTACAACTATCGGGAAGGGAATATTATCAATTCTTTTCCCATTGTCTTTTCCACAGAAGATATTGTAGATATGTTGGTCTTTGATAATCAAGCTTATATGATTACACGAGATAAGCTGATGGTGTACCATACTAAAACTGGAAAACTTACCTCATACAATATAGACCATCCCAGAAGGCTGAGGCGAGAGGGCAACAACCTTTTTATTTTGACAAAAAATCAAATTCTGCAATGGCAAAATGCCTCGCTAAAAATCATCTTTGAAAAAGAAAATGCCCGAATTGTGGATAAAAACTCCAATGCGTATTTTGAAATGAAGGATAACAAAGTTTATCTTTACACCCGAGATTTATCCGCAGAAGAATAATTATTAATCAACTCATAATCAACATAATTTTACACTATGCATATTGCAATTACAGGAAATATCGGAGCAGGAAAAACCACCCTCACCACAATGCTAGCAAAACACTACGGCTGGGAAGCCCAGTTTGAAGATGTGGAGCACAATCCGTATTTGGAGGATTTCTATGCCGATATGAGCAAATGGAGTTTTGCATTACAAATTTACTTTTTGGGAAGCCGTTTTCGTCAGGTCAAGGAAATCCGTGAAAGTGGAAAAAACATCATTCAAGACCGTACCATTTATGAAGATGCTCATATCTTCGCAGAAAACCTGAATGATATGGGGCTGCTATCTGAGCGAGATTTTAACAATTATTCTTCGGTGTTCAATCTGATGAAATCCTTTGTTTCGGCTCCAGATTTATTGATTTATTTAAAGTCTGATGTTCCTAATTTGGTGAAAAAAATCTACAAAAGAGGGCGTGATTATGAAGCCAGCATCAGCATTGAATACCTTTCCAAGCTCAATCAGAAATATGAAAAATGGATTGAAAGCTACAAAGATGGAAAACTTTTGGTAATAGAAGTAGATGATTTGGATTTCGTGGAAAGACCAGAAGATTTTGGCTATATTTTAGAAAGAATAGAAGCAGAATTGCACGGGCTTTTTTGATGATTTTGAAACAAGGCACTAAAACGCAAAACAAACCCTATCATCCTCCCTTATGTTAAAAGTTTTACACAATCACCATTGCTCCAAATCTCGTGGGCTTTTAGAATTTTTAGACGAAAAAAAAGTTGATTATGAATTGATTAACATCGTCCACGAGCCACTCACGGTATTAGAGCTCAAAACGCTACTAAAAAAGTTGAATCTAAGCGTTCAGGAGCTTATCAGAAAGAACGAAACCCTTTTTAAAGAACGGTTTTCGCACCAGACTTTTTCAGATGAAGACTGGCTTTACCTGCTATCTGAAAATCCATCATTGATACAAAGACCCATTGTTATCAAAGGGCATCAAGCCATTGTTGCAAGACCTTTGGAGGTGGTTTTACCTTATATAGAATAAAAGCGAGCTTCAGAAAGAGGCTCGTTTTTATGATTTTATACCAATGTTAACAAAAATTAATGTTCAATATAGAAAAGATTGTCGGCTTATTGTAGATATTTGCAGTCCGAAAATTAAAATAACATTACAATGGGAATAGGTAATATTTTCAGGGCTTTTCAGCCAAAAGACAAAGTATTTTTTGTATTGTTTGAGCAAGTGGCACAAACATTAGTAGAGATGTCTAGCGATTTTCACAAAGGTCTAGAAGATTATGACCTGAATGATGATAGTCTGCTCAAAAAAATGAGTGATTATGAGCATAAAATGGATGACTTTACGCACGAAATCTTTGTGCAATTGGGAGAAAACTTCATCACGCCATTCGATAGAGAAGACATCAGCCAACTTACTGTGGCATTAGATGATATCGCAGACCATATCTACGCTTCAGCAAAGTATATGTATCTGTACAAAACCAATGAAATCAAAGCGTTTTCTGAGTT
Organism: Bergeyella porcorum; assembly: GCF_042427575.1. Classification (NCBI taxonomy): domain Bacteria; kingdom Pseudomonadati; phylum Bacteroidota; class Flavobacteriia; order Flavobacteriales; family Weeksellaceae; genus Bergeyella; species Bergeyella porcorum. The sequence goes on along the minus strand of NZ_JBHMFD010000002.1, from coordinate 171,095 downwards.
TTCACTACTCATTCATAAATCTTGCGTGGAAATTCAAACCGCTATTCAAAACCTTAAAGGATTTAAAAACCCAGCAGCCGTAAGAGAGTCTAGTATTAAAATTAACTCTTTCGAGAATATTGCAGACGATGTATTGAGCCAGTCTTTGGTAAAACTTTTCGAGTCTAATGATCCTATCCACATCATCAAGGCTAAAGATGTATTGGAGTACTTGGAAATCGTAACGGATAAAGCAGAAGATGTGGCGAATATTATGGAGAGCATCATCATCAAATATTCTTAATTTTAATACGACTATTTTAGAATGGAATTTCCAATTTTACTCATTGTCATCATCGCATTGGCATTGATATTTGACTACATTAATGGTTTCCACGATGCTGCCAATGCCATTGCAACCATTGTTTCTACCAAAGTGCTTACGCCATTTCAGGCGGTACTTTGGGCGGCATTTTGGAATTTTGCTGCATTCTTCGTAGCAGCTTATCTACTACCCGGAGGGTTTAAAATAGGTAATACCATCGCCAAAACCGTTAGCGAAAACTACATCACGCTAGAAGTGATTTTCGCGGGGATTGTAGCGGCAATATTCTGGAACTTGCTCACTTGGTGGTTTGGGATACCATCTTCTTCTTCTCATACCTTGATTGGAGGATTCTTAGGGGCTGCACTGATGCACGCTCTAAGGATAGATTATCAAGCCGTAGCAGCATTACACCCAGATGCTTCGGTATTTGAAAAATTCAAGCTGGCAATGCAAGAGCTGATGACCCAAGGCGTGGTGAAGTATGATAAAGTGATACCAATCTTTTTATTCATCTTCTTAGCTCCAGTGATAGGGATGCTGATGTCTATTCTCCTTACCCTTATCATCGTGAATATCTCCAAGAAAACCAAGCCTCACAAAGCTGAAAAACAATTCAAAAGATGGCAGTTGGTTTCCTCAGCATTATTCAGTTTAGGACACGGGCTAAACGATGCTCAGAAAGTAATGGGGATTATAGGTGCAGCGGTAATCTACTACCACGTGAATATGATTGCAGACCCTGCCTATGTCAATATAGACCACTCTGAGCGTTTCCACTACTTTACAGAACATTATCTTTGGGTACCACTAGTATCATTCTTGGCTATTGGTTTAGGAACTATGAGTGGCGGTTGGAAGATTGTAAAAACAATGGGTACTAAAATTACCAAAGTAACTTCATTGGAAGGTGTAAGTGCGGAGTCTGCGGGAGCGCTTACCTTGTTCTTAACAGACCATTTAGGAATTCCTGTTTCTACTACGCATACCATCACAGGTTCCATCATCGGGGTGGGAGTTACCAAGAGGGTATCTGCTGTACGATGGGGCGTTACCGTCAATCTACTTTGGGCGTGGATACTTACCATCCCTGTAAGTGCTTTATTAGCAGGATTAACATATCTTTTGGTTATTTTGTTCCAATAAGAAATCAGTTTTATAAAAGTCATTTTCTCAGAAATGGCTTTTTTTATTGGGGTAAATTTTAGAAAACGCTTAATTAATCTTACTTTTGCATAAAACCAATTTTTATGAATTTTTTAGACCAATATCAAGACATTGTAGCTAAAGCCATTGAACAATATAAATTTACCAACACGCCTACCGAGCTTTATGAACCGATGAACTATATCATCAGCCACGGTGGCAAGAGATTGCGTCCCATTATGGTACTAATGGGCAATGACCTCTTTGGTGGCAATGTGGAGAAAGCCTTGAAACCAGCCTTGGCAATTGAGTTTTTTCATAACTTCACCCTTATTCACGATGATATTATGGATGAAGCCCCTCTCAGACGAAACAAGCCTACCATCCACACCATCTATGGCATCAATATAGGAATATTGTCTGGTGATGCTTTGCTCATTAAGGCATATCAGTTTTTTGAAGATTTGGAACCAGAATTATTCAAAAAGTGTATTTCTATATTCTCTGAAACTGGTGCCGTACTCTGCGAAGGACAGCAGATGGATGTGAATTTTGAAACGGATAACAATGTAACCTATGATGATTATCTGAAAATGATTACCTACAAAACAGGGGTGCTGAGTGCCGCTTCTTTCAAAATTGGAGCCCTTATTGCAGGGGCTACCGATGCAGAAGCCGAAGCCTTGTACAACTTCGGAAAGCATATAGGTATTGCCTTCCAAATTATGGATGATTATCTGGATGTTTTTGGTGATATGTCTCAGTTTGGAAAACGCCAAGCAGGAGATATTTATGAGAACAAAAAAACCATCCTCTACCTTACCGCAATGGAAAGTGCTACCGAGGAAGAGAAAAAAGAACTCTTATATTGGTACTCTAAAAAAACCGAAAATATCGATAAAGTACACGGCGTTCTCAAAATTTTCCGAAGAGCCAAAGTAGATGAACAAGTACTGCGTCTGATACAGAAACATAACGAAATAGGACAAGAATACCTCAATAGTATTGGACTTTCTGAAGAGAAAAAACGCCCATTTATAGAGCTGGCAAATTATTTACTTAAAAGAGAGTCTTAAGTTGGTTGTCGGTTAAGCTAAGAGGTTAGATATTAGATATTAGATATTAGAGAAAAAGTCTTTTCTTTTTCTTCTTTCTTCTTTTTCCCAAAGCTCAAAACTCAGCACTTAGAACTTAGAACTTAGAGCTTAGAACTAGTATGGGTATTAAATTGATGGTTGAGGGGTATTAATTTAGTGGTTGATAGTTGTTGGTTGTCGGTTGATGGATGACAACTTAAAACTCAACACTTAGCACTCAAAACTTAAGTTGGTTGTCGGTTGATGGATGAAAACTCAAAACTCAACACTTAGCATTCAAAACTTAAATAATTAAGATGAAATTTCGTACAGAGGTTTTGCTCAATTCTTCGGAAATGAAAATGGGCATTCAAGATAAAATCTTTTCCATTGGCTCTTGCTTTTCTACAGAGATGGCAGAACTTCTGGAAAAAGGGCAACTGCAAACGCTTAATAACCCCTTTGGAACGGTGTTTAATCCGTATTCCATCAATATGGCATTGCAGAGCATCTGCCAACTGAAATACTATACCGAGGAAGACCTCATATTATATGATGAGGAAATGATTTCTCTGGACCACCATAGCAGTTTTAACTCCCGAGATGGACTAAAAACCCTGCAACACATCAATCAAAATATAGAGCAAGCTCATCAGTTTCTGAAAACAGCACAATGGGCTATTGTTACCTATGGCACGGCATTTATCTATGAGTTTTTACCACAGCAAAAGCTCGTTGCCAACTGCCATAAGATTCCTAATAAGTTCTTCCAAAAACGATTGCTAACCCACGAGGAAATTTTACAATCTATCCAAAACACCATACAGTTTATCCGCCAGATGGCTGGAGAAAAGGTGCAGATACTATTCAGTATTTCACCCGTACGCCATACCAAAGATGGTATGATGGAAAACCAATGGAGCAAAGCAAGGCTTATCAATGCCCTACACGAAGTCATTTCCGAACAACCCAACTGCCACTATCTTCCCATTTATGAAATAATGATGGACGACTTGAGAGATTACCGTTTCTATAAAGAAGATATGATACACCCTAGCAGGCAAGCGGTAAATTATATTTTTGAGAAGTTTTCAAACGCTTATATTTCTGAGGAAGCCCAAGCCTTTATGGAGGAGAATTTTAAAATTCACACGGCTTTGAATCATAAAACCAATGATGCTAATCATCCCAAGCATCAAGCGTTTTTAAATAAAATAAAGGAACGAATAACCCATCAACAAACTAAAGTAAAACATCAATTGAAGTTTTGAGTTTTGAATGCTGAGTTTTGAAGAAAGAAAAAAGAAGAAAGAGGAAAGACTTTTTCTCTAACTTCTAACCTCTTAACTCTTCAACAATTTAACCAACAACCATCAACCAACAACTAATTTTAAATTCCTATGATAGACACCCACACCCATTTATATTCCGAGCAATTTGATACCGACCGCGATGCTACTATCCAACGGGCGATAGATAATGGTGTAACCCATTTCTTCCTTCCTGCCATAGATTCTTCTACCCACGAAAAAATGCTAACCTTGGAAGCCCAATACCCTGAGCGAATGTTTGCAATGATGGGACTGCACCCTTGTGATGTGAAACCAGATACTTGGGAGCAAGAATTGGAAATCGTGCAAGGGTATTTAGCCCAAAGACCCTTCTGTGCCATTGGTGAGATTGGGATAGACCTATACTGGGAGCAAAGCACCTTGGATATTCAGGTGAAAGCCTTTGAACAGCAAATAGACTGGGCTATAGAAAGAGATTTGCCCATTGTAATCCATACCAGAGAAAGTTTTGATGAGACCTTTGAGGTGCTACATCGCAAAAAGCATCCAAAACTAAGAGGGATTTTCCATTGTTTTTCAGGCAACTTGGAGCAGGCTCATCAGGCGATAGCTTTAGGCTTTTCATTGGGGATAGGTGGCGTGGTTACTTTCAAAAATGGGAAAATAGACCAATTCCTTAGTGAGATTCCTTTGGAACACATCGTCCTAGAGACAGATTCCCCTTATTTAGCTCCCGTTCCTTATCGAGGGAAACGCAATGAGAGTGCTTACCTAGAATACATTGCAGGGAAATTGGTAGATATCTATGGTAAAGATTTGGCTACGATAGATGCCATCACCACCGCTAATGCTTTATCCATTTTTCAATTATAAAAAATGGTTATTGGGGGCTTGGTAGCTCGAACTAACCCAGATTATTGTTTAATCTCTAAGCCTTTCAATTTTCAATAGGGGTCGGGTTTTAACCCGACTTTTAGTATGGTGTTCCCAAGAGGCTTTAGCCAAAAAATCTTGCGGAGTTACATTCTAGGTGGGAGATGATGTCATTGTTTAGTTATTGCTTACGGCTTAAAGCCTATTGTATAATCTAGCTTAAAACCCTAAAAGTTTCACCTTTAGTTGTACGGCAAAGTTATCCCCAAATTTCGGAGTTTGATAATGCCCTACACGATAGAAGAAGCCTAAATTAAGTCCTGTACTTAGGAAATTATTCCATTCAAATCCTGCTTCTTGATACAAACGGTTGAGCGTAGAAAAATCAAACTGATGACGCTCTGGATGCTTCATATCACCAATTGCCCCTCGGTAAACCAAATCAAAGCTGGAGGTCTGTTGCCCAAAACTTTTGAAATGCCAAGGAAGGCGATGGGTGAGATAGTAGCCCAGCATTCGGTCGCTATAATATTTACCCGCTTGCATTGTAGCAAATCCCAGATATGAGGTCAGATTATAATTATAATTTAAATTAGAAGAACGCCCACCCAAGCCATTCATATGGAAGAGGTGCCAGATAGGAGCTTCTCCCGTTACGATACCAGAATAAACCCTTGCTCCTGTAATCCCCGCTTTGGTTTTAAACCTATGCGTTGCCAAAATATCCATCTTGGTATAATCAAAATCGCCTCCAAAAGCTTTGTCCGCCTTTTCAAAATTGAAATAAAACTCTGGAAAACCTTGTTCAAAGGTATATTTCCCCGATGGTGTCATTATATTTTTAGATTTCGGGGCGTACTTTAAAGTTACTATCGTTTTAAAATTATCAAACTGATTTCCCATACCACGATAATCGTAATTGAACAATGCTTGTTCTACATTTCTGGCTACAGATGTACGCAATGTAAGGGAATTGAGCAGGTCGTTTTCATAAGACAGTTTTACGCCTTCGTATTGGTAGAAACGGTCGTTTTTCAGATTGACACCGCCATTCATTATTTTCATCTTAAAGTTCCAGAGCCTCTCGTTAAATTTTCCAGCGGCAAGCACATCGTGATAATATTCTATTCTAAAAAAGGAAGTTTTTCTAAGGGTGGTTTTTACATCCAATCCCAATCCATATTTCAGACCACGGTCTTTGAAACCATACGCTACATAGGCATCAGGAGAGAGATAGCGGTGAAATTTCTCATTCATTTTAACCTCCGCTCCCAATCTCAAGCCTTCATAAAGAGTATATTTGATGGCGTTTCCAAGATTGAAATCTACCTTCCCTAATCTCAGCTTTCCACCCAACAACGCCGAAACAAGCTTCACTTTTCTATCCAACTGGTACTTTTGCCCTACGCTATCTATCTTGATATAGGTCATCAAATCCCTTTGGGACAAGCTATCTGTACGATACTGAGAGAGCAGAGAGCCATCGGCATTTTTTATTTCCATAGTATAACCTTTGAAATCTTTAGCCTTAGCTTCAAAATTGGTTTGATAATCAAAGTAATCGGCAATATGATATACATAGTAGCCATACTGTTGCGTTTTGTTATTTTTTTCTTCTTTATTTTGTTTAAAGCTTATCTGCCCAGCTTTTAGTTTCAAGTTTTCCTTTTGTAAAAACCATTTGCCATCTACCAACGTCCAGATACTAGTAAGGCTACCTTCATTTTTCTTATTGCTACTGCTTTCTATTTTTTTCAGTCCGTAGGTTTCGGCATCTATATAGAGATAGCCGTTGTATTTTCTTCGGTTTTCGCGTTGTTTATAATTGGTCTGTCGGAATCTTATCACATAGCTGGGTCTTCCTTCTACATCTAGGGTATCGGTAAGGAAGTATCTGTAAAGTTTTTGATTTTCTTCAAGAATTTCACGGGGCATTTTTGTACGGTTGGAGCGGAGGGTCAGCATTTCATAGATGGGATTATTAAGCCCCGAAACACGATTGTCTAGAACGGTAATCTTTTCTCCATATTTCTTAGAATAGGCAAACTCTTTTACCCGCTCCCAGAGAAAAGCCTTGCTCTGCCCCACCAGTTTCATTGTATGGGTATTCTCTATAGAATCTTTTATCTTCTTTTGGTCTTGATTTTTTTGAGGTAATTGTTTCAGAGAGTCTAATCTTGCCTTTACGAAATCATTATACTGCTGTATGGTATCTTGGTCTAGGTCTAATGCTGTTTTTTCGTAAACCTTAAAGGAATAAGACGGTAAACTCTGTGGCGTATTATCGCTGTAATGCGCTCTTACTTTTTTCAGCAGTTCTAATGCCTTGGGGTCGCTCACATCTTTTAGCACTACTTTTTCTATACTTGCTGTTCCTTTTTCTAGTTGTTCCAAAGTGGCTTCCATCACTTTATCTACCACCACTTCCGTTTCATAATAACCTTTAGCGGCTACTTCTACGCTTCTGCATTGGGTACGAAATTTCAAGATACCTGCGGCATTAGTTCTTCCTAAAATCTTACCATTACAAGCAACCGAAGCTCCTGCAATGGGCGTTCTACTACCAGCTTTGAAAACTTTAATTTCTGATTGGGCAAATCCTAATACTCCCAATAAACTTAAAACTAAGATATACCAATATTTCATAATGCGAAAATACTTTTTTTTTTTCAGATTTAACCTCGTTAGGATAAGAAAATGAAAGAAAAAGCGTTAATTCTAAAAACAATTTTTGATGAGATATATTCTATTCGTTATTCTTTTCTTTCACTTATCAGCTTCTATTTCGGCTCAAAAATCCAACTGTTATGATAGGGATAAAGTAATGAAAGTAAAACCTACGGCATTGTATGAAAAACATCTTTCCGCATCCAAGAAAATGAAACTTTCTGTACTAAAAAATGATACTTCTATCAAGAAACATAAAAAATCTGGCAAACTTACTTCTGTGAAATCTTTAGGCAAAGGCTATCGCGTACAAAAATTACGATATAGTCAGCTGGTATTAGCTCCTAGAGCCAAAACTGCGTTACAAAAAATTGCAAAAACATTCTACGCTAAAGCCAATGGTAGTACCCTTACTTATACCTCTCTTACCCGAACTTTAGAAGACCAATGCCGACTGCGAAAAGTAAACAACAACGCTTCTTTAGGGTTTAGTACACATAATTATGGCAACGCTTTTGATGTCTCATATATCCGCTTTAATGACCGCTTAAAAAGGAATGACCGTTTAGAAAAAATCTTAGAAAAAGTATTAATCCAAATGGAAAAAGCTGGCGAAATCTATTTTATCAAAGAGAAGCAACAAAATTGTTTTCATATCACTGTGAGATAAAAAAGCCGCCTCACAACTTGTGAAAGGCGGTCTTTTTTTGCTCATTAATTGTGTGATAGATTTGTTATTATCCTATCTCCACGCCGTTGTCCACTTTTTCATCTGGTGTTACGAAAGATAGTTTACCATCTGGTTTGGTGGTGAGAAGGAGCATTCCTTGGCTTTCTATTCCGCGGATTTTTCTGGGAGCAAGGTTGAGCAAAATCATCACTTGTTTGCCTACGATTTCCTCTGGAGTAAAGCTCTCTGCAATGCCAGAAACTACAGTTCTTACATCTACACCTGTGTCTACTTTCAGTTTTAGAAGCTTATCGGCTTTTTCCACTTTCTCGGCTTCCAAGATAGTAGCTGTTCTTAGGTCTATTTTCGTGAAATCATCAAAGGTAATCTCGTCTTTCATAGGATTAGCGTTAGGATTGGTTTTCTTATTTTGTTGTTTTGTATTTTCAAGTTTTTGGATTTGAGCCTCAATGGTTTCGTCCTCAATTTTTGAGAAGAGTAGCGGAATGGAATTAATCTGATGCCCCACTGGAATAAGGAAATTATCAAAAATTTCATTCCATTTTTTATCTTCAAGGTTCAATCCTTGTCTAATTTTCTCTGCAGTGAATGGCAAGAATGGTTCGCATAGATAGCCCAATGCTGCTGCCACTTGCAATGCACAGAATAGTTGTGTTTTTACCCTTTCTGGGTTGTCTTTTATCACTTTCCAAGGCTCTTCATCGGCAAGGTATTTGTTCCCCAAACGGGCCAAGTTCATCAGCTCTGCCAAGGCATCACGGAATTTGAACTCATCCAAGTTTTTACCTATTCTTTCAGGGAACTGTCTTATTTCGTGATACAAATCTTTATCCACTGGCTCAAAATCGCCAAACTGTGGAACAATGCCTTCATAATATTTATTGGTAAGTACTGCTACACGATTGATGAAATTTCCAAAAATACCTACCAACTCCGAATTGTTTTTGGTCTGAAAATCTTTCCAAGTAAAGTTGTTGTCCTTCGTTTCTGGGGCAGAAGAGAGTAAAGCATATCTTAGGACATCTTGTTGCCCAGGGAAATCTTCCACATACTCGTGTGCCCAAACAGCCCAATTTCGGGAAGTGGATATTTTATCATTTTCAAGGTTTAGAAACTCAAAAGCAGGAACATTTTTCGGCATAATATAGTCGCCGTGTGCCTTCATCATTGCTGGGAAAATAATGCAATGGAATACAATATTGTCTTTCCCAATGAAGTGAATCAGTTCTGAGTTATCATTTTGCCAATAATCTTTCCAATCTTTACCGTTTTTCTCTGCCCACTCTTTGGTGAAAGAAATGTATCCGATAGGAGCGTCAAACCATACATAGAGTACTTTGCCCTCAGCATCGGGTAGAGGCACGGGAACACCCCAGTTCAGGTCGCGGGTCATTGCACGCGGTTTCAGGCCATCGTTGAGCCAAGATTTTACCTGACCGTAAACATTAGGTTTCCAATCGTCTTTATGTCCTTCGATAATCCATTCATTGAGGAAGTTTTCATAGTCATTCAGTGGAAGATACCAGTTTTTGGTTGCCTTTAAGGTTGGGACATTGCCACTCAACATAGATTTTGGATTGATGAGCTCCGTAGGCGAAAGGGTAGAGCCACACTTTTCGCATTGATCGCCATAGGCGTTTTCATTACTACAATTAGGGCAAGTCCCTACAATGTATCTATCGGCGAGAAATTCTCCCGCTTGTTCATCATAAAATTGTTCTGAGACTTCCTCTGTGAATTTTCCATTGTTGTACATTTTCAGGAAAAATTCCGAAGCGGTTTCGTAGTGTTTTTTAGAAGTTGTTCTAGAATATTCATCGAAAGAAATGCCCAAATCTTCAAAAGATTTTTTGATGATTTCGTGGTATTTATCTACAACATCTTGAGGGGTAACACCTTCTTTTTTAGCACGGATGGTGATGGGGATTCCGTGTTCATCGGAGCCACAGATAAAGGCTACATCTTTGCCCATTCTTCTTTGGAAGCGGGCATACACATCGGCTGGAATATACACACCCGCCAAATGTCCAATATGCACAGGTCCATTGGCATACGGCAAAGCGGCGGTAATCATCTTTCTTTCTGACATATTTTATGTAATTTTTTGCAAAGATAATCAATAGTAGGATTAATAAAAACTTGATTTTGGAAAGGATGTGAATTGTAGTATGTTTTTCTGAAAGCTTTGAAACTCTCAAAGAAAGATTTCGAGATATCAGCCTGAATGAAATCGAAGGATAATGCGTCCTCTGCTTGGCAATGTCTTCAAACTCAGTAACACGGACTGCTGTAATTACTTTTTTCATAGCATTAAGATTTAAAAATGATTCCATTTTCTAAATAGAAACTCCCAATATTTTTATCATCCTAATTTCTAAACAGAAAATACCTCCTTTGGAAGCTTCTTATCAATTTCTAAATAGAAAATACCTACCTTTTCTCCTCAGAGGGAAATGACTTAAAAGCATTAATAGTTTTTCTGTATATTTGCGAGGTCAAATGGTTTTTAAGATGAAAAAAATATTCTCTTTACCTCTTTTAATGGCTGGAGCGTTGTTTTATGCCCAGCAATCCATCAATTTTGAAAACGCACCATTCAAAGATATTTTAGCAAAGGCTAAGAAAGAAAAAAAGTTGGTGTTTTTGGATGCTTATGCATCTTGGTGTGGACCTTGTAAGATGATGGAGAAAAATATTTTTCCGAAAGATGAGGTGAAAGATTTTTATAATGCTCATTTCATTAATGCACATTTTGATATGGAAAAAGGGGAGGGGCGAGATATTGCAATGAAATATGGCATTCGTTCTTATCCCACTTTTTTATTTTTGAATGGTGATGGAGAAGTGGTTTTCAAAGGAATGGGTGCTTTGGATGAGAAAAATTTCATTGCTTTGGGTAAAGAAGCCGATGCTGTTGGCAAGGGTGGTTCTGCTAAAGAACGCTTTGAAAAAGGGGAGAAAGACCCTGCGTTTTTGCTCAACACCATTAAAATGAATGCAGGCACAGACCCCGTATTTGCTCATAAAGTGGCAGATAGATATTTCAGCCAAAGGGCAAAAGGGGCTTATACTCAAGAGGAGATTTCTATTTTGCTACACTTTCTTAAAAGCCAATCAGATGCACTCTATACCACTTTTGTGCAAGATAAAGCCGAGATAGTAAAACATCTTCCAGAGGCTAGCTATCAGCAGTTTGATAATCAATTTAAACTGAATGCTGTAGTAGAGAAAACCTTTAACCACCAGACAGGAACTATAGACGAGGAGCAATTTTTAGCCGAGGCGGAAGCTATTTTGGGCAAAGCAGAAGCTAAGACAACGCTTGATAAATTAAAGGTCTATTTTTATCCTTCGGTGGGAAATTTCAATGCTTTTGAGAAAGCAGCGTTGGCATACTATGGGGATGGTGATGGTTTTGAGGATAAAGAACTGAATAGGGTAGCTTATACTTTTGCAGAAAAAATTTCTAACCCCGAATCGCTGAAAAAAGCGGTGGTATGGGCAGAAAAAGCCGTGATGAAAGCAGAGACCGCAGAGAATACCTATATTTTAGCGAAGCTTTACCTTAAAACAGGGAATAAAGATGCTGCCAAAATGTACGCTGAGCAATCTTTGAAACTGACCAAGCAAAGAGGAATGGATGCTTCTATTCCTGAACAATTACTTTCAGAAATTAAAAAATAAAATACAATCAACTTGAAAAAAATATATAGCATCGCTTTGGGATTATTGACAGCTTTTAGCATCAATGCCCAAAAGACAGACAAAGCTTTGTATGTCAAGGGAAATGCTCTTTTTGTTCCTTTGTCAATGATTAATTTAGGCTTAGAATATCAGCTGAGCAAGCAGTTTACAGTGCAAGCAGATGGCTTTATTTCCCCTTGGAAGTCGGCATTTGGCAATCATTTTCAGGTTTATATGGGACATCTGGAAGGGCGATATTATTTTAAAGAAGCTTTTAAAAATTGGTATGTAGGTGCCAATGCTGGCTTTGGAGTATATGATATGACCAAGTGGAACTATGTAGACACAGGGAAATTCCAAAGAGGGTATACCTATATGCTAGGAGCAACGGTAGGCTACCAATGGCAATGGAAAGACCGCTGGAATATAGATGTTTACTTAGGTGGGGGAACCAGCCAAGGCTATTATAGAGGTTATGTAGATGTGCCGCCAGATGGCTTCATACGCTATGATGACCCTGAGGGAAAAAGACAATGGAACCAAAGTGGCGAATGGATACCTTACCGAGGTGGTATTATGATAGCATATAAAATAAAATAACAATGAAACTTTTCGGAAGAACACACATTATTATATCAATCATCACTTTTGTGATTTTATTCTTAATGAATTACATCGGTAGCGATGCAGCAGATAAACTAAGCCGAGCGTTACTCAATGCTGTGGCAGGCGTGGTGGGACTATCCATTGGTCTGTTTATTTTGTACAAAAACAAAGATGGTAATCATCCTAATCATTTTGATTAATGTAACAATGTATCAATGTACCGATGTAACAATGTATAATGTAAAAAGTATAATGTACAAAGTACAATGATACAATAATACAGTAATACAAATTACAACAATACAATAAGCGTAGCAGTACAATCAATCTTCATAGATGATGTATCGGCGTCTGATTTTTTCAAAAGCTTCTAAATCTTTTTTCCAAGAATCGCGGATTTCTTTTTCGGATTTTCCAGCAACAATTTGCGTGCGAAGCTCATCTGACCCTGCCAACTTATCAAAAAAGAGATTGTCTAAAAAGAAGTTCTTTTCAGGATTATGGTAGGCTTTATATGCTTTTAGCAACCAAGAGAGTTCAAGGGAGTTTAATGTTTTTGGATATTGAGAAAGGTTTTCACCAAAGCATTGCTCACCATTGAGGAAAGGGTTTTTTGCCCCGAAGTTGGGCTCTGGGGTGAACTGGTACGGCAATGTTTTTGTCCACGGACTGCCGTAGATTTGGAAAGGCAAATCGGTGCCGCGTCCTACGGAAACTTGGGTGCCTTCAAAGAAGCAAAGCGATGGATATAGGTTGATGGCTTTATCATTAGGTAAGTTGGGCGATGGTTTTTCTGAGATGGGGTAGCGTTGTTTCTTGTAGTATCCTTGCATTGGGATTAGGGTATAATGGGCTTTGATACCGTTTTTTAGCCATCGTTCACCATTGATCATTTTGCCGTATTCTCCTATGGTTAGTCCGTAGATTACGGGTACGCTGTGCATTCCTACAAAGCTTTTCCATTTCTTTTTCAGTATAGGTCCATCGGTATAGCCATCGTGAGGGTTGGGTCTATCCAGTACTACAACGGCAATTTTGTTCTCCGCAGCGGCTTCCATCACATAGGCTAAAGTGGAGATGTAGGTGTAAAACCGTACGCCCACATCTTGAATATCGAAAAGGATGATTTCTATATTTTTTAGCTGTTCTTTAGTAGGTTTTTTATGATTCCCGTAGAGGGAGATGATGGGCAGTCCCGTTTTGGTATCCTTACCATTTTTCACTACTTCGCCTGCATCTGCGTCCCCTCGAAAGCCGTGCTCTGGTGCAAAGATACTTTTGATATTCACGCCATTGGCAAGGAGGAAATCTACCAAGTGGGTTTTATCTTGTAGCAAGCCAGTTTGGTTGGTTACCACGGCTACCGCTTTGTCTTTTAGTAGTGGTAGGTAGAGTTCTGGGCGGTCGGCAGCAGCTTTATATTCTATATTTCCAATGTTTTGAGCCTTATGGAAGGATATTGTTCCTAAAAAAATTAGGCAAATAAAAAGTAAATCTTTAATTTTGAGGTTTAAAATCATTGCGTTGAATTTTCCGATTTATTTTTCTAAAAAAATTGCGTTTTCCAAAGATAACAAAAATAATCTATCCAAGGTGATTATCTTCATCGGGAGGCTTTCTGTGGCTTTGGGTATTATTGTCTCTCTGATTACAGTGGCTACGGGGCTGGGGTCTAAACACGCCATTAAAAATAGGCTGGCAGATTTTGGCGGGGCTATTCAGATTAAGTCTCAGAAGTCTAATGCCTCGTACAACTCCTCCATCATTAGCCAAGAGGGTTTTAATGTAGAGGCGGTGAAGCAACTGCCAGAGGTGGCGGCGATGCAGAAGTATGTAACGGTGAGTGGCATTATGCGTACAGAGAGCAATTTTGCGGGGATTATCTTCAAGGGCGTGGGAGCGGATTTTGATTACCATCGTTTTCAGAAGTTTATAGTTTCGGGGGAGGTGCCACAGATCAAGGAAAACTCCTATGATGCTAATGTCTTGGTTTCGCAGAAAATTGCAAGGGATTTGCATAAAAAGGTGGGCGATAGCGTGGTAACTATTTTTTCTAAAGAAGACCAAAAACCGATTTATAGAAAATTTAGAATCGCTGGAATTTATAAAACGGATATTAAAATGATAGATGACCTCTTCATTATTGGAGGGATTGCCCACGCAAGGAAGATACAAGGGTTTGATAAAGATGCTGTGGGTGGCTATGATGTATTTTTGGCTAATAATGCGAAAGTAGATGAAGTTTATCCTAAAATAGACCAGCTGATAGGCATTAAAAACTATGCGGAAAAAATGACGGATAAGTATCCGCAGATTGTGGATTGGATTAATATTTTTGACACCAATATCGCATTGATTATTACCATTATGCTGGTGGTGGTGGTTATCAACATTGTGATGGTGCTTCTTATTTTGATTATTGAAAGAACCAATTCTATTGGAATGCTGAAAACCCTTGGGGCGAATAATGCACAGATTAGAGCCATTTTTATTAATTATACTTTGATTATTATGGTGCCTGGTTTGCTGATAGGAAATGCCATTGGACTGGGGCTACTCCTTGTACAGAAATATACCGGGATTATCAGGCTGAACCCTGAAAACTACTATGTGAGCGAAGTTCCTGTGGAGCTGAATATCTTTTACATCTTGGGACTTTCCTTGGGAATTCTTGCCATTTCTGCTGCCGCTTTGATTTTCCCGAGTTACCTCATTAGCAAAATTTCTCCTGTTAAATCAATAAAATACCGTTAATTTTTATCTTTTTTAATAGTATGATGAGCGTTTTAGTCGGTAGGATGCTTGTTTTAATGGTATGATGAGCATTTTAGTTGGTAGGATGCTTATTTTAATGGTATGATGAGCATTTTAGTTGGTAGGATGCTTATTTTAATGGTATGATGAGCGTTTTAGTTGGTAGAATGCTTATTTTAATGGTATGATGAGCATTTTAGTTGGTAGGATGCTTATTTTAATGGTATGATGAGCGTTTTAGTTGGTAGGGGCTTCTTATTCAAAGTGAATTTGTGAATTTAATCAGTTGTATTGTAGTTTATTGATTATTTGTGTTAAAAAAAACAAAACCATTCCTTTTTTGCGGGAATGGTTTTGTGTAAAGATTGCTATTTTTAGTTGGAGTAACTTGCGAGTTCCTCTTTTTTTGCATTATAAAGGTGGTATTCCAGATACTTGTAGCTATCTCGAGGGATGATGGTAACCCATTTTTTGTATTTCAGATACCATTTGGTTTGTATGCTGATGAGCCCTTTGGTAAGGTAGGCTTCTACAAATGGGTGTACGTGGAGATAGAGCTTGCCTTTCTCTTTTTGGATGAGGTTCCGTATTACCTCTTCCATTCTTTCTACCACTACAATAGGGGCTAATATTTCCCCATCTACATTAGGATTTTCTTCCTTAGTTTCTATTTGTTTTTCGGGGCGTACCCTTTGTCTGGTCATTTGGATGAGTCCAAATTTACTTGGAGGAAGTATTTTATGTCTGGCATTATCCTTTTTCATTTCTTCGCGGAAATGCTCGTAGAGCTCCCGTCTATGTTCAGGGTTTACCATATCGATAAAATCTACCACAATGATGCCTCCCATATCCCGCAGGCGTAGCTGTCTGGCAATTTCTGTGGCAGCCAGTTTATTGACATTCAGCCCGTGTTCCTTATTGGTAGTAGTGGAGGAGATATTAGGCCCAGAGTTTACATCTATCACGTGTAGGGCTTCGGTATGTTCTATCACCAGATAGGCACCTTTGGAGCTTGGGATATTCACATGTTTTCCAAAGCTTTGTTTGAGCTGTTTCTCCACATTATAGTACTCTAATAAGGGAATATGAGAGTCATAAAACTGAACGATTTTTTTGCGTTCAGGGGCAATTACATCAAGGTAGTTTTTGATGTCTTCTACCATTGCTTCATCATCGCAGATGATGCTGGTATAATCTTGGTTAAAATTATCCCTCAGTATGGCAGAAGCACGGCTTTCCTCGCTAAGTACTTTAGATGGTACTTTTTGTTTTTGAATATTTCTGAAAGTAGCGTCCCACTTCTGTATCAGTTGGTTCATATCATTGTGGAGCTCGGCTACCTTTTTACCTTCCGCTACGGTGCGGATGATGACGCCAAATCCTTCAGGGCGAATGCTTTCTATCAATGTTTTTAAGCGTTCTCTATCTTCAGGATTTTTAATTTTTTTTGAAATGGAAACTTTATTATCAAAAGGGATAAGCACTAGGAAACGCCCCGTGAGGGAGAGTTGTGTAGAGATTCTAGGGCCTTTGGTAGAGATGGGTTCTTTGGTAATTTGGATAAGTACCACATCATCTTTTGCCATTACTTTATCTACGGTGCCATTTTTATCTATAGCCTTCTGAACTTGAAAGTTTTTTAGCTCTGCACTTTGCTGGCGTTTCGCAAAAGTGTCTTTAATAAATTTTTGATAGCTCAAAAAATCAGGGCCTAAGTCCTGATAATGCAAAAAAGCATCCTTGCCATAACCAATATTGACGAAGGCTGCATTGAGGTTGGGGGCAAGTTTTTTTACCCGTCCTAAAAATAAATCGCCAACGGTAAATTCATTGTTGTCCTCCTCCTCGTGGAGTTCAAACAATCTACCGTCTTCGAGCAGTGCAATCTTCGTACGCTCATTCTCATAAGAAATGATAAGTTCTTTCTTCATTGCTCAGATTTATTTTTAATGATTAAATTTTTCTTATTATAGAGAGAGGAAGGAGAAAAGAGAAAAGAAGAAAGAGAAAATACTAGTCTCTAAATTCTAATGTCTAATATCTAACCTCTAAGTTCAATATCTTAATTTCTACGCTCTCTCATAAACAAAATATAGTTAATGAAAAAACTTTCATCAACTATATTGAATATTTTACTTTCGAGAAAGATTATTTTTTCTTTTTGTGTCTGTTAGCTCTTCTTCTTTTCTTTCTCTTGTGCGTCGCTACCTTATGTCTTTTTCTTTTCTTTCCGCTTGGCATTTTTTTAAGTTATTTAAGGTTAATATTCAGTTAATTATTTTACAGCTACTTTAGTTTTTACTCTCTCCACGAATGATTTCGATGGTTTGAAAGCTGGGATATTGTGAGCAGGGATTTCGATAGCCGTATTCTTAGAAATATTTCTACCAGTTTTAGCTGCTCTTGTTTTGATGATGAAAGAACCAAAACCTCTTAAGTAAACATTGTTACCATTATACATAGAAGTTCTTATCTCTTGCATAAAAGCTTCGATGATTCTTTGTGTTTCATTTTTTTCCGTTCCCAATTTACTTGAGATGGTATTTACCAATTCTGCCTTTGTCATTTCCTTTTTTGTTTTTAATTTTGGTCTGCAAATATAAAACATATTTTTGAAACCAAAAAAACAAAACCCTGATTTTCTTTATCTTGGTAAAAAACTTTTGAATTGGTACCGAATCAATGCAAGAAATTTACCGTGGAGAAGTACCAGAAATCCCTATAAAATATGGATTTCTGAAATTATTTTACAGCAAACCCAAGTGAAACAAGGTTTGCAACATTACCTCAATTTTGTGCAGAGATTTCCCAATGTAGAAACCCTTGCCAATGCCGATACAGACGAGGTTTTGCTCTATTGGAAAGGTTTAGGATATTACTCCCGAGCGTTGAATTTGTATAAGGCAGCCCAACAAATCATAACCGATTTTGAAGGTGAATTTCCTCAGAAATATGAAGAAATTCTGAAACTGAAAGGCGTAGGGAAGTACACCGCAGCGGCTATTGCTAGTATTTGTTACCACGAGAGAAAACCTGCTATTGATGGTAATTTTTATCGGGTGCTATCCAGATTATTTGCAGATGATTATGATATTTCTCAGACGGGAGCGTTTCAATATTTTTCAGAATTGGCATTGCAAATGATGCCTTACGAGGCTTGTGGAGATTTTAATCAAGCTATAATGGATTTGGGTGCAGAGGTTTGCAAGCCCAAGCAGCCTTTGTGCCAGCTTTGTCCATTAGCAGCGGATTGTATGGCGTGGCAAACGGGAGCAATGGCTCAATTTCCTGTGAAAACCAAAAAAGTAAAGGCTACAGATTTAGCTTTGCAGTATTATTTTGTACACTTTGAAAATCGGTTTTTAATTCGGCAGAGAGCAGATGACTTTATTTGGAAAAAGCTGTATGAGTTTCCCGATGCTATTCCAGAGGATTGGTTGCAATTCCGTCAGTCATCCATTGTTCTAAAACATAAGCTGACGCATAAAAATCTTGAAATTACAATAGATACCATTGCATTGCCCTCGGAGGCTCTTTTGGAGACATTGGTAAAGCAATATTCATATATTATAGTAGATACGGAAGCATCACATCAGAAATCATTTCCTAAGCCATTAGAAGCGTTTATCCAGCAATGGGAACAGCGTAAGAATGAGGGATAAGCGTGTTTTTTTTTGTTAATCTTACACTTTCATTTGAAGATGCGTAACTATGATAATTATCAATTTTGTGAAAATAATGTTAACAAAATGTAAATAAATGTTTAATTGTTTCTAAATTTAGATTCTCTACAAGGGAATGATATTGATGTTGAAAATGAGTGAGTTACATATTTCTTTGTGATTTTGATTTACTAAACAGGGAGAAAAATGGAGAGTGAGAGGGGGAAAATGGTTAATTTGGATATGAAGAAGGCGATTAGTAAATTGGTTAATAATAGAAACAAATTTTTAAAATTTTATATCGTGAGAAACTATAGTACAGTACTGAAAATTGCTCCAGCTTTTCTATTGGCTGGAACAATGATGCAAGCACAGGTTCGAGATTCCGCTATTAAAGAGCGAAAGATAGAAGAAGTAGTGCTGGTGGGATATGGTGCAAAGAAAAAAACTGATTTAACAGGTTCCGTTACGGCGATTTCTACTAAAGATTTCAATGGAGGCGTGGTTTCTTCACCAGAGCAATTGATTCAAGGTAAAGCTGCGGGGGTGCAGATTACTACCAATGGTGGGGCACCAGGAAGTGGTTCTACCATTCGTATTCGTGGGGCGGCGTCTCTTAATGCGTCTAATGACCCTCTTATCGTAATTGATGGGATGCCATTGGATAACAATACCATTAATGGGGCTGCGAATCCTTTAGCTTTGATTAACCCTAACGATATTGAGTCTTTCAATATCTTGAAAGATGCTTCTGCTGCAGCTATCTATGGTAATAGAGCTACCAACGGGGTTATCATCATCACTACTAAAAAAGGAACGAGAGGAAGATTGAAAGTGGGTTATAACGCTACCACTTCTGTTTCTCAGAAGTTTGGAACTTTGGATGTGTTGAATGGTGATGAGTTTCGTAATGTGGTGAATGCCAATGCAGCAGATATTTATAAAACTCTGTTGGGTACAGGAAATACCAATTGGCAAGAGAAAATCTATCAGACTGCAGTTGGCTTGGATAATAACTTGACACTTTCTGGTGGTATTGGAAAATTGCCATTCAGATTGTCTTTGGGGTATCTTAATCAAGATGGTATTATAAGAACCAATAATATTGAAAGAAGCACAGTAGGTTTAAACTTGAATCCAAAATTGTTTAAAAATCATTTGGATATTAACTTTAACTTGAAAGGGTCTTACACCGAAAACCGTTTTGCAGCTGCGGGTGCCATAGGGGCTTCTGTAGCGTTTGACCCTACACAGTCAGTATATGATAGCTCAATGTCTCAAGTTGGTGGATACTGGGAATGGTTGCAAAGCAACGGTGATCCTAATGTGAATGCTACCAAAAACCCACTGTCGATGCTTTATCAGAGACAAGATTTATCTTATGTAAGAAGATTGATTGGGAATGTTCAGTTTGATTATAAATTCCATTTCTTGCCAGAGTTGAGAGCTAATTTGAACTTGGGTATGGATTATGCAGATTCTAACGGAAAAACCATAGTACCAAGAACATTAGCTTCTGCTTACTTTACCGAAGGTTCTAGCAGAAGATATACGCAAGAGAGAAAAAACCAATTGTTAGAATTTTATCTTACCTATGCTAAGAAATTACCTTCTATTCAGTCGGATTTTGATATAATGGCAGGTTATTCTTATCAGAAATGGAATGAAGACACGCCTTTTGCACCTACAGTATTCGGAACAGGGGCATTGGACCCAGCAGATGGCGTAGATTTCTTTACTCAGAATCTTTTGATTTCTTACTACGGTCGTTTGAACTACACTTTCAAAAACCGATATTTATTAACAGCATCTTTGCGTAGAGATGGTTCTTCTAGATTTAATGAAGACAATAGATGGGGCTATTTCCCTGCGGTTTCTTTGGCTTGGAGAGTGGATCAAGAATCTTTCTTAAAAGGAAATTCTACCATTTCTACATTGAAACTTAGAGGGGGCTGGGGTAAAACAGGGCAACAAGACCTAGGTACTAGTAATTATCCTTACTTAGCAGTATATACTATTTCAAATGGTGGAGCTACTTATCAAATGGGAGATACATTCTATACCTTATTCCGTCCTAATGGATATGATAAAGACATCCGCTGGGAAACTACACAGACTACCAATGTTGGGGTAGATTTCGGTTTATTAAAAGACAGAATCTTATTCAATATTGATGCTTAC
The DNA here is from genome assembly GCF_042427575.1 of Bergeyella porcorum. NCBI lineage: Bacteria > Pseudomonadati > Bacteroidota > Flavobacteriia > Flavobacteriales > Weeksellaceae > Bergeyella > Bergeyella porcorum. Next base: position 150,159 of record NZ_JBHMFD010000002.1, on the reverse strand, counting down.
GATAGAAAAACCGTAGATCTTATCAGTGTAACACCACCAGCAGCAGGAGCTAACTTTACCAACCTACTCCTAAGTAATGTGGGGGATATGAGATCCAAAGGTATTGAACTAGGGGTTACCGTAAAAGCTATTGATAAGGAAAACTTTACTTGGGATTTCACTGCCAATGCCACTTTGCAAAAGGCTGAAATTACCAATCTATCTACGACTAATGACCCAACTCAAAAAATCCTTACAGGAGGCATTAGTGGAGGAACAGGTAGTACCATCCAAGTACATTCTGTAGGCTATACTCCAAGCTCTTTCTATGTATGGCAACAGGTATATGGAACAGATGGAAAACCAATAGAAGGTGCTTATGTGGATAGAAATGGCGACGGCGTTATCAATGAGCAAGATTTATATCAGTACAAGTCTCCAATGCCAGACGCTCTATTCGGATTCTCTTCTAGAATGGCATACAAAAATTGGGATTTAGGCTTCTCTTTGAGAGCAAGTATTGGCAACTATGTGTACAATAATATGAACTCTCAGTTTGGTAACCTTCAAGGGATTGGACTGAATAATTATCTGCAAAACATCACTACAGATTATTATAACACAGGCTTCAAGAGAGCTCAGTTCTATTCAGATTACTATGTGGAAGATGCTTCTTTCCTTAGAATGGATAACATCAGCCTAGGGTATAACTTCCCAGAGTTTGTAGGTAACGCAAGACTTAGAGTAAACGCTACGGTAAACAATGTGTTCGTTATTACTAAGTATAGCGGGTTAGATCCAGAAGTATTTAATGGTATTGATAACAATTTCTATCAAAGACCAAGAGTGTACTCTTTAGGATTGAATCTTCAATTTTAATCATTAACATCAAAGAATTAAAGCAATGAATTTTAGATACATAAAAATAGGTGCTGCTGTATTAGCCTTCAATTTGGCATTGGTTTCTTGCGAAAGAGATCTTAGCGAATTCCATAGTAGTGATATCTCTTCGGAAACGGTGTACAGCAATTTTGATAACTACAAAAAGGTTTTGGCAAAATGCTACGCTGGTCTTGCAGTAGGAGGACAAGATGGGGGAGATGGTAGAGCAGATATCGGTGGTATAGATGGTGGAACATCTAGCTACTTGCGTCAGTATTTCCAATTGCAACAATTGCCAACAGATGAAACCATCATCGCTTGGAATGATGCAGACCTTCCAGATTTGCACAATATGTCTTGGGGATCTAATAACCAATTCATCACGGCAATGTACTACAGAATAATGTACCAAGTTACTTTGGCTAATGAGTTCATTAGAGAAACTTCTGATGATAAATTGTCTTCAAGAGGTATTTCTGGAACTCAAGCGGACGAAGCTAGATTGTACAGAAACGAAGCTAGATTCCTAAGAGCATTAAGCTACGCACACGCCATTGATATGTTTGGTAATGTAGCGTTTGTAGATGAAAACTTCCCAATCGGGAAAACCGCTCCACAGAGAATTGAAAGAGCAGCGTTGTTCAATTATGTAGAAAGCGAATTAAAAGACCTAGAATCTCTTTTGAAAGATGCTAGAACCAATGAGTATGGTAGAGCGGATAAAGCGGCAGTGTGGATGCTTTTAGCAAAACTTTACCTTAATGCAGAAGTATATACAGGCACCGCAAGAAATACAGAAGCTGCTACTTATGCTAAAAAAGTTATTGATGCAGGTTACTCTTTGAAATCTAATTATGCAGAATTGTTCTTGGCAGATAACCACTTGAACAACAATGAAGTAATCTTCTCTGTTAATTTTGATGGAAGATATACCAGAACATTCGGTGGAACTACCTTCATTATCAGTGCAGGTGTAGGAGGAAGTATGCAGGCAGAAGCAGACTACGGCATTGGTGGTGGCTGGGGAGGTATCCGTGCTACTAAGGCGTTGGTAGAGAAGTTTGAAACTGCAGATAAGAGAGGAAGATTCCATACCGATGGACAAAACCTTGAGATTAACAATCCTTCTGTATTTACAGATGGCTATCCACTTATCAAGTTTAAAAATATCACAAGTAAAGGAGTTATAGGTTCCGATACTGGTAAAGCGTTTGTAGATACAGACTTCCCATTATTCCGTTTGGCAGATGCCTACCTTATCTATGCAGAAGCTGCTGTGAGAGGTGGTGGTGATAAAACTTTGGCACTCACTTATGTTAATGATTTGAGAAAAAGAGCAGGAGCAAGCTCCATTACATCATCGGCTTTAACCTTGGATTTCATCTTAGATGAAAGAGCAAGAGAATTGGCTTGGGAGGGGCATAGAAGAACAGACCTTATCCGCCACGGAAAATTCACTTCTGGTTATACTTGGCCTTGGAAAGGAGGTAGCAAAGATGGGGTAGATGTAGCTTCTTATAGAGCATTGTATCCTATCCCTGCAAGAGATTTAACTGCTAACCCTAACTTGGTGCAGAACCCAGGATATTAATCTAATTTTAAATTATTAAGCAAAATGAAAAATATAGTTAAAGTATTGTTCTCCGCATTAGCATTGGCTATGGTATTTTCTTGTGAGAAAAGAGAGGAGGATATGGTGCAATACAGCCAAACGGGGACAGCCTCTTTCACGCTAAGTGCTACCGAAATTGTTTTGGATGAAACAAAAGCTGATGAAGCAGCATTAACGCTAAATTGGGTAAACCCAGTGTTCTCACCAGCAATGGTTACTAAAAACCAATTGCAGTTTGGAGTAAAAGGTGAAGACTTTGCTAACAGTGTAGTGATGGACTTGCCAGCAGATGCTACCACTTATGGTCTTACCCACTCCACGCTTAATACAGTATTTACAAATCTAGGATTATCTCCTAACCAAGCTACTGCGTTGGAGGTGCGTCTTAGAACTGTTTTAGGAAGTAATGAGGCTAATTCTGTTTACTCTGCAGCTACCAATCTTACAGTAACCACTTATAAGTCTAATCCAGATTTAGTTTATCCTAAAATCAATATGCCAGGAGGCTATGCTGGTGCAAGTGGCTATAGCGATTGGAATCCATCTGCTACAGCTAACCTTTTCTCTCCGAAGAAAGATGATGTGTACTATGGTTTTGTTTGGATGAATGTGAATACAGAAGGACAAAGAGAATTCAAGTTCACTAAAGGAGAAAGTTGGGATGTGAACAAAGGAGACGATGGAACATTCACAGGTAAATTGTCTGATGGAGGTCCTAATTGTAAAGTAGAGCTGGGTACTAATACTTACTATGTGAAAGTGGATTGGGCAGGTAATACTTATTCATTAGAAAAAGCCAACTTTGGAATCATCGGAGCAGCTACTCCTACAGGTTGGGATTCTGATACAGATTTTACCTTCAATACTACCACCAAGAAGTTTGAAATCGCTTCCATTGCATTGACGGGAGGAGAAATATTCAAATTCAGAGCTAATGATTCTTGGAATTTCAAATTCCAGCCAAGTTCAGATGATGAGGTTCTTGTTTCAGGAACAGAAGTTCAAACTTATTTCAGTGCAGAAGGTACCGTAAATGGAGACCCTAACTATAAAGTAGAAACTACAGGTAACTACAAAATAGAATTAGACCTTCACAACTCTGCTTACTATTCTATCAAAGTAACGAAGTTGTAATTAGGAATAATTTATGACTATAAGACTGTCCGAAAATGGGCAGTCTTTTTTTTGGGGGGAATTATTGAGAAATTAACACCATTTAAACCTTTTTATTTCACTTATTTTTCGTATATTTGTATGTGGGAAGGAAGAGAGCATTTGAGATAAAAGAGGGCTTAGCAGAGCTTAAGAGTTACATACCTAAGGTGAGAGGATACAAACCGTCTAAACGCTTAGAAAGTTTGATTCTTATCAAGTCGGACCAATATAAAAAATTGGAAGAAGTTGCCGCACACCTTGGTGTGACGAGAAAAACCCTGCTCAATTGGATAAAGGAATATAAACAAGGCGGTATCGCTTTGCTACTCTCCCCTGCAAAGCGTAACAGACCATCAAAACTGATTACTCCAGAAATACACGAGGAATTAGAGAAAAGACTTCTGAGCGAGAAAAATCCCTTTTCAAGTTATGTGGAGGTGAAAGAGTGGCTTTTGAAGCAGTACGGCGTTGAGATAGAATACCAATGGCTGTGGAAATATATGCGAACGAAATTCAAATCGGTCTTGAAGGTTCCTAGGAAAACCAATGTCAAGAAAAATCCAGACAAAGACTTCGATATTCCCCAAAATATTGCACTGATAAATATTCCACCATACAGTCCAGAATTGAATCCCTGTGAACAAGTTTGGCAATACATAAAAAACGCTTTAAAAACAAGACTTTTGAAAATATGAAACTTCTCAAAGAATGGCTCTACGAAACCTTAAACGCTATGGACAATCAAAAAGTAAAATCCATCACTTCTAATCATCATTACCTTAAAATATTTACGAGTATTTTTATGGTTTAAGTGGTTTAAGTGGTTTAAGTGGTGTAAGATATTGAGTAAATCTGGCTTTAATGAAAAAAATCCACACATTGTTGTATGGATTTTTTTTGAGTTGTTTGTATATCAAATTATTTCTTAGGTGGATAATTCGCCATAATAGAGGCCACAATATCGGGGATTTGTTTTTGTTTAGATTTTGGAGAATCTACGGAAATCCCCTCGCCAATGCCTTGCCATACCAATTTTTGAGTATTAGCATCTATCAGGTCTATCACTAGGCCTCCTTGGGTATAGTTACTAGTCCAGGTGCGGTTCATCCCTACGCCCCAGCCCCAAGGACCACCCCAGCCCCACATTCCAGGGGAGCTTTGTACATCGGTGATTTTTTTGTGCTGAGCCTTGATGTTTACAATAAGGTCAGGATTTTCACCCACAGTAAGACCTTTCGCTTTCAGTTGTTTAGAAACTTCGTTTAGCACTCGGTCTTTATCTATGTCATTCAGTTTCAAATCGTCAATTCTTAGTTTATAAGTTTTGTAAGAATTAAAGTTGGCAGTTTCTGCATAGTCGGTTCTTACCTGAAATGGGCTACAAGAGGTAACGCCCAATGTAGCGGAGGCTAATAAAATAAAAAGGTATTTTTTCATAATTTCTATTTTTTTAAATTTTTTTGTTTGAATGTGTCTGTTTTTTTATCATATCCATACGGGCAGTGCTTGCATCCATTTTTGCAACAATAGCCGCGTTTTAGATGAAATTGCTCCGTAAAGACCTTATAACCTTGCTCGTTATAATAGAAATCTTCATTTTCTTTGATATCAGAGTTTGCCATAAGTTAAATCAAAGTTTTTGTTATTTTTGTCTGATGATTATTATCGCTCAAAAACTTCTCAAAAATACGAAAATAAATGGGATTACACTATTTCCGTTCATTTTGCTACGCCATAGAGGTTTGAAGCATCATCCTATTCTCATTAACCACGAGAAAATCCACCTTCGCCAGCAGATAGAGTTGCTCATTATTTTCTTTTATCTCTGGTATGTGATAGAGTATTACTATTGGTTTTTTAAGTTGAAAAACAGTTTTTTAGCGTATAAAAGAATTTCCTTTGAGCGGGAGGCTTACGCTATGGAGGCAGATTTGGACTATCTGAAACACCGTAAGTGCTGGAGTTTTTGGAAGTATATTCGTTCATAATTAAGTCCTAAAAATAAATAATATAGATACTTTTTCGTATAAAATTATTCTTTACTGAGCAAACATTATTCCAAATTTCTTACATTTGTGCTTTATATTAAGAAGAGAGGATAACAATGGAAAGAAAAACAATCAAAGACATTTTAGCAGATTATAAGAAAATTCTTCATCACGATATCACGGTGCAGGGCTGGGTGCGAGCATTTCGTTCCAACCGATTCATCGCTCTGAATGATGGCTCTACCATCAACAATTTGCAGGTAGTAGTAGATTTTGAAAACTTTAATGAGGAAGTCATCAAAAGCATTACAACGGCATCTTCGCTCAAAATAGTGGGTGAAGTGGTAGAGAGCCAAGGAGCAGGGCAGACGGTAGAGATTTTGGCAAAGAAAATTGTAATTTTGGGTGACAACTTCTCTGATGATTTGCAGAAAACCATTTTGCAACCGAAGAAACACTCTTTGGAGAAATTGAGAGAAGAAGCACATCTAAGGTTTAGAACCAATCTTTTTGGGGCAGTGTTCAGAGTAAGAAGTGCGGTGAGCTTTGCCATTCATCAGTTTTTTAATCAGAATCAATTTTTTTATATCAATACGCCTATCATCACGGGGGCAGATGCAGAGGGAGCTGGCGAGATGTTTGGCGTTACTGCATTTGATTTGAACCAAGTTCCTAAAACGGAAGATGGCGAGGTGAACTTTGAAGAAGATTTCTTTGGTAGAAAAACCAGCCTTACCGTTTCTGGGCAGTTGGAAGCAGAAACTGCCGCAATGGGATTGGGGAGAGTCTATACCTTTGGACCTACCTTCCGTGCAGAAAATTCTAATACCACAAGGCACCTTGCAGAGTTTTGGATGGTGGAGCCAGAGGTGGCTTTCAATAATTTGGAAGACAATATAGACTTGGCAGAAAACTTTTTGAAATATGTTATAGGCTATGTTTTAGATAATTGCAAAGATGATTTGGCATTCCTTGACAAGCGATTTGCAGAAGAACAAAAGCAAAAACCAGAGAAGGATAGAGCCAAAGAAGGATTGATCGAAAAACTGGAAAATGTCATCAAAAAGAGATTTAAAAGAGTGTCTTATACAGAGGCTATTGATATTTTGATGAACTCCAAAGAAAATAAAAAAGGAAAATTTCAGTTTCCAATAGAAGAATGGGGAGCAGACCTGCAATCTGAGCACGAAAGATACCTAGTAGAGAAGCATTTTGAGTGTCCTGTGGTACTTTTTGATTATCCTAAGGATATCAAAGCCTTCTATATGCGTCTGAATGAAGATGGAAAAACCGTTGCCGCTATGGATGTGCTGTTCCCAGGGATAGGAGAAATCATTGGTGGGTCTCAGAGAGAGGAACGCCTTGAGGTATTGAAATCTAAAATGCAAGAGATGAATGTAGATGAACACGAACTGTGGTGGTATCTTGATACTAGAAAATTTGGTTCTGTGCCACACGCTGGGTTTGGATTAGGATTGGAGAGATTGGTGCTTTTTGTAACGGGGATGACGAACATCCGAGATGTGATTCCTTTCCCAAGAACGCCAAAAAGTGCAGAGTTTTAGGCTCTAAACTTATAAAGAAATACCAAAATTTTATAAGATATTGGATTCTGTATAGAATATTTTTGCAGCCGTTATGCTCATACCGTTTAAAAATATAGAGGAGAGAGTTATCAGCATTAGAGAAGAAAAAGTGCTGATAGATGCAGATGTGGCAGAGCTTTATGGTGTGTAGACCAAGGAAATCAATCAAGCGGTGAAAAATAACCCTGAAAAATTTCCTATGGGGTATATTTTGGAATTGAACAAAGAGGAGAAAGCAGAGCTGGTCAAAAATTTTGACCACCTTCAGAGGCTTAAATTTTCTAAGGCATTACCAAAAGCATTTACGGAAAAGGGATTGTATATGCTAACCACAATATTGAAAGGCGAAAAGGCTACGCAGACCACGCTCTCTATCGTAGAAACATTTGCAAAAATAAGAGAGCTTTCTAGGACTATTTCTGATTTATCCGAAATAAAAAATAAGGCAGAACAGAAATCCTTGATGCAGAAAAGTGGTGAAATCATTTCCGAAATTTTGGGAGAGGAAATGAAGACCACAGATACAGAAACCACGGTAGAGCTGAATTTTGCAGTACTCAAGCTGAAGCATACCATCAAACGAAAAACTGATAAAACCTAAAATGGATTTGTATTTAAATCCTTAAAATGTAATTATGTTAAAACAAAACCTACAGCTTAAGCTCGGACAAAAACTTGCCCCTCAGCAGATTCAGTTGATGAAGCTTATTCAGCTTCATACCTTGGAATTTGAAGAGGAACTAAAGCGTGAGTTGGAGGAAAATCCCGCATTGGAAAGAGTGGGAGAAGAGCATAAAGAAGAGGATAACTATGATGAGCTGGGAACGGATTACGAAACAGAAGGCTCCGAGAGTATCGATACCGATTTTGATGTAGAGGAATACCTCTTTGATGATGAACCATCTTACAAAACGGCTTCTAGTAACTACTCCGCAGATGATGAGGAATTTGATAACGAAAGTTTGCTCACCGAAGGGCAAACGCTGTATGACTATCTTATAGAGCAAATTCGTCTGGTTAATATCGCAGACGAAGACCTCAGCATTGCAGAATATCTCATTGGAAATTTGGATAATGATGGCTATCTGAGACGGGAAATCAAATCTATTGTAGATGATTTGGCGTTCTCGCAAGGAATCTATACCACCCAAGAAAAGGTAACCGATATTTTGGAAAATTATGTCCAAAAACTAGACCCCGCAGGAGTGGCAGCCAGAGATTTGCAAGAATGCTTATTGCTTCAGATAGAGAAAAAAGTGTCTTCTAGTAAAGCGGTTTCCTTGGCGGCTAATATCCTTAGAAATCAGTTTGATGCACTTACCAATAAGCATTATAATAAGATAATGCAGAAGTATGATGTGGATGAAGATGACCTGAAAGATGCCTTGGATGAAATTTCTAAACTATCTCCTAAGATAGGAGGAAATTTTGATACCCAAACCATTACCATCAATCAAGAGATTATTCCAGATTTTGTGATTCAGGTAAAGGAAACTTCCAAAGGGAAATACGATGTCATCCCATTGCTGAATGGGAAAAATGCACCTACGCTTAGGGTTTCAGAGGAGTATAAAGATATCCTTACCACTTACTCGCACGATAAAACTTCAGCGGAACACAAGCAGGCGGCTTTGTTTATCAAGCAAAAATTAGATGCGGCAAAATGGTATATAGATGCTATTAATCAGCGACAAAATACATTGTTGCAGACCATCACGGCAATTGTGAAACTTCAGAAAGAGTATTTCCTTACGGGAGATGATAAGTCTCTGAAGCCGATGATTCTGAAAGATGTAGCAGACATTACGGGGTTTGATATCTCTACCATTTCTAGAGTGGTGAAAAGTAAATATGCCGATACACCTAATGGTATTGTTTATCTAAAAGATTTGTTTTCAGATTCTTTAACGAATGATGATGGTGAGGAAGTTTCTACTAAAGAAATTAAACAACATCTTCAAGACGCTATAGATAAAGAGAACAAACGAAAGCCTTATACAGATGATGCCCTAGTGGCAATACTGAAGGAAAAAGGCTATAACATTGCCAGAAGAACCATTGCTAAATATAGGGAACAACTCAATATCCCTGTGGCAAGGCTTAGAAAAGAGTTGTGATTTTTTAGAAAACTAAAATAGACTGGCTTCAAAATTTCTTGAAGCCAGTCTATTTTCATTGTTGATTATCCATCTCCTGCAATTGTTTCAGGTTTTTACCCAATCGTTTTACCAATATACCGTAAACAATGCGATAGTATATTAATGCCAATGCAATACACAGCCCAATGCCAATGCTTAGAGCCACAATGAAGCGAAGGGCTCGGGCAGACTCTATCTCAATATTCTGGAAAGAAGAATAGCCAATAACAAACCCCACTAGAGTGATGACATAGATGATGAACAATACAATATTGATGAAAATAAAAAGATTAACGGTCTTTCTAAAATAGATGATTTTCAGGATAAACTGCTTTAGATTTTCTTCTATTTTAATACCTTTGTATCCAAAATAAAATTTGAAAATAAAGAATCCCGTCACCAAAAGCGAAACCACTTGCATTGTGATGTAGATGGTATTGTATTGTTGTACCAGCGTATCAGTAACGGTGATGTCTAGGTTTTCCATTATTTTGAAAAAACTATGGTGTTTATCCACCAAAAGATGGCTTCCCAAGATGATGAGAAACTCTATTACACTTACCCAAAGGATGTACTTCACATAGTTGCGTGATTTTTTATTCAGCAAATTTAGAATTTCACTGTGGCTGTATGGATTAGAGATTTTCTGTGCTTGCCATTGTTGTTTCAGGCTATCAATATCAAAATCAGGCATATTGTTCCATCAATTCTTTTAGCGTTTTCTTCAATCGGTTCATTTTCACACGGGCATTTCCTTCTGATATGCCCAGCGTTTCGGCAATTTCTTTGTAAGGCAAATCGTCCAGATACATCGTTACAATGGCTCTATCCATCTTCGGAAGTTGCTTGATGACCTTGTAGAGCAGAGCAATCTGGTGTTGTTTTTCTTCATCATTTTCTATTACAATTTCAAAATGATGCTCAGCCAGTTCATTGGTGATGGGCGATTTGGTTTTCTTTCTAAAAAGGGTAATTGCCGTATTCAGAGCTACGCGATACATCCAAGTAGATACTTTGCTCTGTCCTTTGAATGAGTCGTAGCTTCGCCACAATTGTAACACAATTTCCTGAAAAAGGTCTTGTTCATCTTCGGGGTCATTGGTATATAGACGAGAAACCTTGATAATCAAACCTTGATTATCCTTTATCAATTGTGAAAATTCTCGTTCTTTCTGTGGCAAGAGGTTGTTTTTCTGGCGAAGATAGGGAAAATGGATGATAAAAGTATAAGTTTATTAAAGAGATTTCTTAACTTTGAACCTACAAAACTGGCATTGGATGTTACCACTCCCCGAAATTAAAATTCCCATTATTCCTATCCCTTTGGAAAATTCGTCTGTGAGTCTTTATATCAAACGGGAAGATGAGGTGAATAAAGCCATTTCGGGAAACAAATATTGGAAGCTTTTTTATAATGTTAATCAGTATTTAGAATTAAATCCCACTGAGCCGATGCTTATTTCTTTTGGTGGAGCTTATTCTAATCATATTGCAGCCTTAGCAGCTTTGGGAAAGGATTTTGGAATCCAGACTTTGGGTATCATTCGTGGAGAAGAATTGGAAGAACGCTGGGCAGAAAATCCCACTCTTCGTTTGGCAGCAGAGTGTGAAATGCAGTTTTGTTTTGTGTCCAGAGCCCTCTATCGGGATAAGGAATCGTTAGCAGAATCATTTAAAAATCAGTATCCCAATGCTTTGATTATCCCCGAAGGTGGTACCAATCTCCAAGCGGTAGAAGGGGTAAAATATATGCTGAATGCTGATACCCAAGATTTTGATTATATTTGCACCGCAGTAGGTACGGGAGGTACGGTTGCTGGGCTCTCAAAGTTTGCAGAGTGCCATCAGCAGGTTTTAGGCTTTAAAGTGGTGAAAGATGCTTCGCTTTCAGAGGTGGTTTCAAGACTTTCAAGGCGAGAAAATATTACCTTATTTGAGGCTTCGTATGGGGGATATGGTAAGGTATCAGATGAAGTGATTGGTTTTATTAATGCGTTCCAGCGTAGGTATCAGATTTTATTAGACCCAATCTATACGGGGAAAATGATGATGAAGCTTTTGGAACTGATAGAAGCAGGCTATTTTCCTAAAGGAAGTAAGATATTAGCCTTTCATACAGGAGGTTTGCAAGGGATTTTAGGAGCCAATCAAATGCTGAAACAACAAAATAGACCTTGTATAGACATCATTTGATGTTAATATCGATGGTGAATCATCAATTGGATTTAGACCAAAAAAAATATTTATGAAAAGATTGCTTATTCTATCATCTATGGTGTTGCTGTCTAAGTTTAACGCTCAGAGTTGGAAAACGGACGACCAATACATCCAGAGATTTGCACTTTATGCGGTGGAAGAAATGGAGAAATATAAAATTCCAGCTTCTATCAAACTGGCTCAGGGGCTTTTGGAAACGGGCGGCGGACAGAGCCGTTTGGCTCAGCAGGGCAATAATCATTTCGGTATCAAGTGCAAGGAAGACTGGACGGGAAAAACAATGAAACATAATGATGATGCTCCCAATGAGTGCTTCCGTGTGTATGATGACCCACGCCAATCCTATGAAGACCATTCTAAGTTTTTGGCTTATCGTAAGTATTACGCCAATCTTTTTAATCTGGATATGAAAGATTACAAAGCTTGGGCACACGGGCTGAAGAAAGCGGGCTATGCTACCAATCCGAAATATGCCCAAATTCTCATCAGTAAAATAGAAAAATACCGCTTGTACGAGTTTGATAATCTGAAGCCTAAGGAGGTCTATGCTACACTACTCACCCGATATCCAGAGCTATCTAGCGATAAGATGTTTATGGCTAAAAACGACCAAAGTAAGGCAAAACCAGCCACCCCAGTTACGGTGACGGTTCCTTATAGCCAGACTTCTTATGCAGAACAGCAAAAGAAAGCCGAAACCCTCAAAAATAAAAAAGAATCTTTACAAGCTATTTTGGTGAGAAATCATCCCAATGGTGGTAAAAAATTCATCATTGTGCCTGTAGATACAGAGGTTTCCTTTATTGCGAATAAATTTAAAGTATCAGAAAGCAGTTTGCTGAAATGGAATGAACTCACCCAGCATCAGTTGAAAAAAAATGCCATTGTTTTTTTAGAAGCTAAAAATGCTAAAGGCAATATTAATACCTATAAAGCCCAAGTGGGAGAGTCTATGTATGATATTGCACAGAAATTTGGGATTAAACTTTCCAAGCTTTATTCTAAAAATAGAATGGCATACGGCGAACAGCCTAAAGTAGGACAAATTATCTATCTGCAAGATAAAAAACCAAGAGGTAAATCGTAAGTTTGGTTGTCTATTAATGGTTAATTGTCAATGGTTAATTGTTAATTAGATAAAAACTCAAAACTCAGCACTCAAAACTAATAATTATGGTGAATTTAGATTCATAAAATTTTTAATCATTTAATATTTGAATAAAAAAATGTTATATCAAAGAAGTTCAGCCTTATTTGCTGAGGCACAGCAGTATATTCCGGGGGGGGTTAATTCTCCTGTTCGTGCGTTTAAATCCGTAGGAGGCGTACCAGTTTTTATGAAATCGGCAAAAGGAGCATACCTTACCGATGCCGATGATAGAACCTATATAGACTATATCAATTCTTGGGGACCTGCCATTGTGGGGCATACGCATCCTGTAGTTTTAGAAGCGGTGCAGCAGCAGGCAGAGAAGGGATTTTCTTTTGGAACGCCCACCGAATTGGAAACCGAAATAGCCAAGTTTATTATAGATAATGTACCGAATATAGACCAAATCCGTATGGTTTCTTCGGGTACGGAGGCGTGTATGAGTGCTGTAAGACTCGCGAGAGGTTTTACAAAACGGGATAAAATCATTAAGTTTGAAGGGTGTTATCACGGGCATTCGGATTCGTTTTTAATCAAGGCGGGAAGTGGAGCGGCTACCTTTGGAAATCCTAATTCACCAGGTGTAACGCAAGGCACTGCTAAGGATACGCTGCTGGCAAGGTATAACGATTTTGAACAAATACAACAGCTGTTCAAGGATAATAGTGGAGAAATTGCAGCCATCATTATAGAGCCTGTGGCGGGTAATATGGGCTGTGTTTTACCAGAAAATAATTTCTTACAAAAACTGAGACAAATCTGCGATGAAAACGGCACTTTACTGATTTTTGATGAAGTGATGACGGGCTTCCGTTTAGCATTTGGAGGAGCTCAGGAGGTGTTTGGGATTAAAGCAGATTTGGTTACTTATGGTAAAGTTATTGGCGGAGGGATGCCTGTGGGGGCTTTCGCTGGACGCAACGAAATTATGGACTGTCTTGCCCCGAAGGGTGCGGTGTACCAAGCGGGAACTTTGAGCGGTAATCCATTGGCAATGCGTGCTGGTTTGGAAACTTTGAAACTGATAAAAAACGATACCGAGTTCTATAATAGAATCCATACCACTACAGAAACATTAGGAATGGAGGTAGGGAAAATCCTTTCAGAGAAAGGGATTTCGCATTGCATTAATAGGAGAGGTTCTATGATGAGTGTTTTCTTTGAAACGGATAAGGTTTCCAATTTTGATGATGCTCAAAAAGCCAATCATTCAATGTTCAATCAATTTTTTCATTCATTGTTAGAAAATGGTATTTATCTACCACCGAGTGGCTATGAAACTTGGTTTATTTCAGATGCTATTAAAGACAATGAAATAGAAAAAACTTTGGAAGCGATAAGGAAATTTGAAGTGAAACATTAATTTTTAATAGTGATAAAACACAAATACCAATGGTTTTTCCATTGGTATTTTTATAAGTAAGAAGAATCAAAATTGAAAGGAAGCAAATCTTTGATGGAATTGGTCTTATAAACCTCGCCACTTACCGATGCAAAATAAATCTCAATATCCATAGCTTGTTTACTTTCGTATTCCATAATGCTTTGTCGGCAAGCACCACAAGGCGGCGTAATGATGTCTGCATTTTGTTCATTTCGTTGGGAGCCTCCTACCACGAAGATTTTTAAGATTTTCTTATTAGGATGATTGGCAGAGGTCCAGTAGATAGCAGTTCGCTCCGCACACAGCCCAGATGGATATGCGGCATTTTCTTGGTTATTTCCCACCACAATAGTACCATCTTCCAACAGCAAGGCACAACCCACCAAAAATTCAGAGTAAGGAGCATACGCCTTTTCTCGGATTTCCTTAGCTTTCGCAAATAGTTGTTTTTCAATATTATTAAGCTCTCTAATGTTAGAAAAATACTCGTACTTTATATTGATTTCTTTCTGCATTCCATCATTTTTTTGAGAAAGTAAAATTAATACATTTATTTAAATTTGGAAAGACTTATCTTTATCCCTCAAAAAAAGCATTAACCTTCGTATGGTAATAGAAGATTTTTTATGGCGATGCCCATACAAAAAGTATTTGGGGATAGAGTGTTTGGGTTGTGGGGCTCAGACCGCTTTGCTACACCTATTACAGGGTAATTTCTCTGAAGCGTGGCAAATTTACCCTGCCATTTACCCTCTTATTTTTTTAGCATTTACTTTCGTTTTATATCTTATCACGAAGCGAAAATTTTTTCAGAAAATGCTATTGCCCCTCGTGGTACTGAATGTAGTTTTTATTTTCGTTCAATATTATTGGGAGATGATCAGGAAGATTTTTGATGTAATCAATCTTTGTGGATTATAATTTTAATAATTATATCTTAAAATAATTGTTGTTTTTATCGCAAACAGGGTTGAATGAAACAAAACCTTTTAGGGATTATTTACAAACATTGATGTTTGTAATGAATCCCGATTGGGATTTCCTTCAAACAACTTGCAGGAAACCAATCCCGATTGGAATTTTGGAAAAACACGGTTGTTTGTAATGAATCCCGACTGGAATTTTAGGGAAACAAGCCTGTTTGTAATCAATTCCAAATGGAATTGCTCTAAAACAACCTTGTGTGAGGCTAATCTTTTGTTTTGAAAACAGAAAACGCATTGTTGATAGCTAATAATTTTTACTATCTTTGGGACTATGAATTGGGACGCTATTGTAGGGCAAGAGGCTCTAAAATCACAACTGAAAGACAGTATTCAAAATCAGAGAATTAGCCACGCACAGCTGTTTGTAGGGAAGGAAGGCTATGGTACTTTGCCTTTGGCTTTGGCGTATGCTCAGGAGATTTTAAAGCAAGAGAATGCCTCTGCGGCAGCCAAGGTGCAGCACTTCAATCATTTGGATTTACATTTTAGCTTTCCCGTTTATTCTGAAAAAAACAAAGCCCTTAGTCAGCGGTTTTATGAGGATTTTCGCACGATGATTTTGGAAAATCCTTACTCTAGTTTTGAGGATTGGACAGCCGTTTTAGCCTCGGAGAACAAGCAACTTTTAATCTCTGCTGATGAAATGGAGGAGATTAATCATAAATTTAGCCTAAAAAGTTTTGAAGGTGGCACCAAGATTTTGATTGTATGGTGTGCCGATAAGATGAATGAATCCGCATCTAATAAATTTCTAAAATTTTTGGAAGAACCTCCGAAGAAAACCATCATTATCCTCATTGCTGATTCTGACCAAAATTTCCTCCAAACGATACTGTCCCGTACTCAAAAAGTGGAAGTTCCGCGTTTGCAAGATGATGATATTCTGGATTACCTTCTGAAGCATTATGAGCTGCCCGAAGATAGAGCAAGGGAGATTGTAAATCAGGCTCAGGGCGACCTTAATATCGCGATAAAATCTGCTGTAAGTGGGGATATCTCTACCGAGTTTGAAGAGCTTTTTGTACAGTGGGTAAGAGAAGCATTTCAGGTGAAGAAAAACCCTGCGATGCTGAAGAATATTATCCTTTGGGCAAGGAATATCGCTGGCTGGAATCGTGAAAAGCAAAAGCAATTTCTGAGCTATTGTGCAGAGATGTTTCGCTTGGCATTGTTGCAAAACTATGGTCAGCAAGATTTGGTATATAAAACCATTAATGTGAGCCAATTTCGTTGGGATAAGTTCTCACAATTTATCCACGGGGCTAATATTGAAGATATTTTAATAGAAATCAACGAGGCCGACCACCATTTGGTGAGAAATGGGAACGCTAAGGTGGTGTGGACAGATTTGGGCATCAAGCTTTCTAGGTATATCCATAGAAGTGCAATGTAGGGCTAATCAAAATATTTTCCTTTCCACTTTTTTTGGAGGTCTTCACGGATTTTTTTCTCTGTAGAATTATTTCCAGGGGTGTAGAAAGCCGTTCCAGCAATGGTTTCGGGTAAAAATTCTGCTTTTACAAAATTATTCTCGTAGGCGTGGGCATACTGATAGTCTTTGCCATAGTTCAAATCTTTCATCAGTTTGGTAGGAGCATTTCTCAGATGAAGTGGCACAGGGAGATTTCCTGTTTTTTTTACAAAAGCCATTGCTTCATTAATGGCAGTATAGGTGGAATTAGACTTTGGAGATACCGCCAGATAAACCGCCGTTTCGCTCAGTATAATTCTAGCTTCGGGATTACCGATGACATTCACCGCTTGGAAGCAATGGTTTGCCATTACTAGAGCGTTAGGATTCGCCAGACCGATATCTTCAGCGGCTAAAATCACCAATCTACGGGCGATGAATTTAATATCCTCACCTCCTACCAGCATTCTCGCCAGCCAATACACGGCAGCATTAGGGTCTGAACCTCGGATGGACTTGATAAATGCGGAAATGATGTCGTAATGCTGTTCTCCATTTTTATCATAGAGAGCCATATTTTCTTGTAAAACAGAAAGCACATCATCACTAGTGATGTTTTGTTTTTCAGAGTTTTTATATTGCCCAAGTACCAATTCTATGGCATTAATCAGCTTCCTTGCATCGCCCCCTGAATATTGAATAAAGGCTTGTTTTTCTGGGAGGGTAAAATGGGTATTTTCATTGAGATTAAATCGGTTCAAAGCGATATCTGCCAATTCTTCTAACTTCTCAAAGCTCAAAGGTTTTAAAACATAAACCTGAGAACGAGAGAGTAATGCGGAAACTACCTCAAAGCTTGGGTTTTCTGTGGTGGCACCTATCAGTACAATCCAGCCTTTTTCCACAGCGTGAAGCAGGGAATCTTGTTGAGATTTATTAAACCGATGAATTTCATCAATGAAAAGAATTGGGGATTTCCCTGAAAAAAGATGTTGTTGTTTCGCTTGGTCTATCACTTCGCGTACTTCCTTTACGCCAGAGGAAACCGCAGAGAGTTTAAAAAACTTTCTTCCCGATTGCTCGGAAATAATTTCTGCCAATGTTGTTTTCCCTGTACCTGGAGGCCCCCAGAATATGAGGGATTTCAAGGTATTGTTTTCTAGCATTCGGCGTATGGTTCCTTGAGCTCCCACCAAATGCTCTTGTCCTAAGACCTCGTCTAAGGACTTAGGGCGTAGTTGCTCGGCTAAGGGAATGTTCTGATTCATTGGGGAGCAAAGTTACGATAAAAAATGTTTTTAAGTTAGCCCCTTGTTCCCCGAAAGTGACAAAGATTCTAAGATTATTCTTTTGAGTTTTTGAAGAAAGAGCAAAGACTTCTTAGCCTGCTAGCTTTCTAACCATTAACCATTAATAATTGACAATTAACCATTAATAGACAGTCAATTCCAAGTTTTTGAGTTTTTGTTTATGAGAAAAAAATATTAACTTGGCGACATAGATAAGAACAATATAATTTTGATAAAAAATAATTTTTCATAAAACAATGGCTACCAATAAAAATGCACAGCTTCGGTATAAAATTTTAGACGAATGCTTTTCTAATCCGTATAAAAAATTTTTCATTGAAGATTTGATAGAGATTTGTTCGGAACGGATTTCGGAGCATTACGGTGAAGAAAAGAGCGTGTCGCGCAGACAGGTTTTGGAAGATATGAAATTTATGGAAAGTTTAGATGGCTATGAAGCCCCGATAGAGCGTATAAAAGATGGAAGGCGGGTATATTATCGATACAGCGATGAAGAGTTTTCGATACTTAAAAAAACATTTAATAGAGAGGAACTTAATGCAATATCTGAGGCTATTGAAATTTTTTCTAGGATACAAGGTTTAGAATGGGGAGAAACATTACAAATAAAACTCAAATCTGCTGTAACGCCCAATTCTTCAAATGAGAAAGTTATTGATTTTGAAGAGAATAGATTTTTGAAAGGTTTAAAATTTCTTAATCCATTGTATCAATATATTGTCAATAAAAATGTTTTATCTATTGATTATAAACCATTTAAAGAGGATTCGCAATCTTTTATAATATCGCCATATTATTTAAAACAGTATAATAATCGCTGGTTTTTGTTGGGAAAAAATCATACAGAAAACTATTTGCAAGTAATGGCTTTGGATAGAATGGTAGCTGTAGCCATTTTGGATGAGGATTTTATTGAAAATACTATTGATTTTGAAAATTATTTTGAAGAAATTATAGGAATTACTAATTTTGAAACCAATAGAATAGAAGAAGTTATTATAGAATTGTCAGAGCATATTATTCCTTATGTAGATTCTAAGCCATTGCATTCTACTCAGAGAATTCAGGGAAATATACTTACATTGGAGGTGAAGCTAAACTATGAGTTGGAATCGCTTATACTTTCTTTTGGTGAACATTTTAAAGTTTTATCACCTCAATCTCTGAGAAATAAGATTGTGGATAGGTTAAAACATTCTGTAAATCAATATGATGTTTATAGAAAAGAATAAATTATCTCATTAGTGCAGATAGGTTGCACAATAGCATTATACATTTGCACCATCAAAACGAAACAAGTTCATTGAAATACCTGCTGAAATATTGAATAGTTGATTTTAAGTTTTTACTTTTAATTAACTTGGTTGCTGGAAAAGCCCATAAAGCGATTCAGATCGGCAACTGGCTCGGATAGCACCCGAGTAATACAACGTGAGTCGATAGACACTCGTCGTTTGGAAATCTCCCACATTTTTTTGCTCGCACTCACAAGTGGGACATCTTTCAAGATTAATCTTGATGTCAAATAACATTAAAGATTATAGGATTATTAAATGAACTACATTATTAAATGGAACTACTAAGAATAGAGTAGGCAGGTATTTCGGAACTTAAAAAAAACAAACATTATGAACACCACTAGTAACGAAGTAAAGGAGCAGATCAAAGCAGAGTTTCTCAGTATAAAAAAAGTAGATGATTTATACGATATTATTATTGGCGTTTTAAAATTTCATAATCTTCCAAGAATCTCTAGGAAACAGTTTGCTGTATGCATTCGCTCTTTGAATATCAGATACAAGAAGTTTGTTATTAAGAAAAAATCTGGTGGAGAAAGGATAATAAATGCACCGATTGGACCTTTGATGTTGGTACAAAAAGCATTGAAATTTATTATGAGTTTGTTTTTTGAAACGCATCATAAAGCAATGGGGTTTGTAGAAGAGAAATCTGTGGTAGATAATGCTCATTTACACATTGGGAAAAACTATGTCTATAATATTGATTTGAAAGACTTTTTTCATTCCGTTGAAAGATGGCAGGTGAAACATCTCTTTATGCGAAAACCTTTCTATTTTACTGATGAAAGGGAAGATGTTGCATTTACCATTGCTAATCTGTGTACTTTTCTAGTAGAAACGGATGGTGTAAAAAAAGTGGTTCTTCCTCAGGGAGCTCCTACTTCGCCTATACTTACTAATATTTTATGTAAAAGGATGGATTTTGCCTTGGATAAATTGGCAAAAAAACATAAAGCAACCTACTCAAGGTATGCTGATGATATTACTTTTTCATCCAATAAATCGGTGTTTAAAAATCCTGATTTCTTGAAGGAATTGGAAGAAATTATTGTACGCAATGGTTTTTGTACTAATACTCAAAAGACGAGATTACAAAAGAAAAATGCTCGCCAAGAGGTAACAGGAATTACCGTGAACGAAAAACTTAATACGGCAAGGAAGTATGTGAAGCAAATTCGTATGTGGCTATATCTCATTGAAAAATATGGAGTACAGAAAGCAGAAGGAATTTTCAGGAGAGATTATATCCGCGAAAAAGGTCATATTAAATATCAGGGAAACCCAATGTTTAATGTGATTGAAGGAAAATTGCTTTATCTAAAAATGGTAAAGGGAGAGGGGGATAATTCATATCAAAAATTGGCTCAGAGATTTGATAAAATACGAGAATTTGATGTAGATAAAATATTGAAAATTTGGGAAGAAAACGGAATGGAAGAGGCACAAGAGCTTTTTGTTAGTACTAAGATTATTCCTAGAAGGAAGAAAAGAAAAGTTACTAATAAGAAATGGATAAGTTATAGAAGGAGAAAACCGGCATTTGTCATCAAGATGCCGGAATAGAAGAAAGGTAGTTTTTACGATTAGGATGGGAACTTTATCAAAAAAGCAGTCAATTGCAGATAGGGATTGAGTTCTGAAATAAAAACTTTGATGGAAAAAGCCCTTGTGAAATACTAAAAGTTTTTAACATAACTTGAAAAGTGAAAGAGTGAAAAATTTTATACAAGAATTTATAAAAATAGGAAAACTAACGCAGCAACAAAAGGATAAAATGTTGGAAATCATTATTACTGATAAAGCTGTAGGGAAAGCTGCTATAAGTGCTGAAGAGGTTCCATCTGATGGTAATAGTAAATATCCATCGAATAAAAGTAGTTTGCCAGATTTTAAAGATCCTTTCGGTAAGAAATCATTGTCAAAATTTATTTTGGCTTACAATCAAGACCCACTATTGAAATATACTTGGCACACTGTTGATGGTGAAACGATTGAATATGAAGATGAATCTCTTACTATTAAGGACTACATAAAGAAACTTTGTAATTCAGATGTTTATTCTGTAAGAGAACATCAAAAACTCTTGAAGACAAGGTTTGATGAGTTAAAATCAGCATATTCATTGAATAAACAGATTCAAACTTTATTAAATGTATATTTGACGGGGGAGGATTTTTACGGTAAACCAAAAAAATGGAGTTCTAATGAAGTGGAAATTAATTGGAGAAGCGAAAATCTATTAAAATGGTCTGATGAAAATAAAGATTGTATTCCTCACGCTAACGGAAATTTGAAAAATAGCCAAAAGAATAATGTTTATAAATTACCCAAGCCTTTTAACTCTAAACTAAATGGGAAAAGAATAAGGGATTTTTCAGAATTGGTTATCCATTGTAAAAACTTATTTCATATCAGAACAGATAATTCTTTAAAATCTATTTTGGAATATATTATTGAGCAAAATAAAGATTGGCGTGATAAAATAAATTTTGAATTTGTAAACTTTCAGGAAAATATCACATTATTTACTGATGTGGATAAATTATGTCAATTCTTTAAAGAGTTTGTCAGGTTGATAATTAATGAGTTGCCAGAGAAAATTAAGAATAGTAAACATCAAATAGAACTATCTTTTACAGAAAAAGATGAATATATTAATTTTGTTATCCATCATATTTCTATAGATTGCCCTTATTACGGAAAGTCATCTAGCGATACTATCAGAAGATTGGGGAATTCTTATACTAGTATGATAAATAAGATTAATGGAATGTGTGAATTATGGTTGGAAGCTGATTTTCCTGATGAGCCAAGCTACAGAATAAATCTTTGGACAGAACAAACAAGCAGACATTCAAAAACAGAAATAAAAAAAGTAGGAGGCGTAAAACATATCTTAAAATTTAAACAATGATTTATCTAATAGATGAACAAACCAATAGACAGAATACATACAGCTGGGGGCAAGAGAAATTTTCTAAATATGACAGTATTTTGAATGTTTTTAGTGCAACTGAAACATTATCTTTTGATAAGATAAAAGCAGAAGCAAAGATTGTATTTTTGCACGAATCGTTTCCAGATGAAGAATTGAAAAGAGCTCTTTATCAATATAATGAAGAAGAAAAATCATTCGGACTAGTGGTGTTCAGTGGAAGTAAAAACGAACGCAAACAAGGGAAGAATCGAGTGGATATACCTGTAAAAGTTTTTTATCAAAACTTAGAAATTTTTTTAGAGAAAAATAAACAAGAAGGTAAACCGAAAATAGAATATTTGCTCTACGGGGATAGTAATATAGAAAAAGAATTATTGAAAGAAATAGAGTTTAGTATTCAAAATGAAAGAGCAGACTCTATCCAGTCTCAAAAAGATAACTTTATATTTTTCTCTGATGAAAACGCAATAGAATCTCCTTTTGATAATATAAAAAGAGAACTAGATTTGTATGCAGATGAAAATGATGAATTTTCTGATAGTCATATAGATAGTGTTTTGAGAGATAACTTATTGGAAGAAAAATATGATAATATCTATATTCCATTGTGCTTTGGTAAGACATTGTCCGACTTCAATGGGCTTCGTTTAGCCACCCATATTCGTTGTACATCTACTAAAAATCAGTTGACTACCATTTTTATTTATGGGGTTCCATCTTTAGATAGATTGATGAATAACCCATATTTTGATATATTGAAAACCAAAAATGTTTTCTATATAGGTTACAACAAAAAAGCATTACAAGAAGCTGAAAATAAGGCGGTGGAAGTTTTTTCAGAAGATGAGTTGTCCACGGAACTCAAAAAAAGTCAATCTTGAGGCTCCAAAAGACAATCATAGTATAGCGAATGAATGGGCAATTTATCGTTGGGCAAAAAGTGTACAAGCTGATGATTACGATATTGAAAAAAACAATCAGAAAATAGAAAGTAATTTGTATTATAAATACTTACAGACTATTTACCCCGTTTCGGAAAGTAAAGATTTGCAAAGTATTAAAGTAAAGTTTGCTAATGAAAGACCAAGAGTTCTTTATATTGATGATGAATATGAAAAAGGCTGGAATGAGATTTTTGCAACGATTTTGTATGACAAGAGTGAAAAAATAGATTTTGAAAGTTTAGAAACGGATTTTTCTGCTTCGCAAGAAAAAATCATAGAAAATGCTGTCCAAAAAATCAAAGAAAAAGATATAGATACTGTGATTTTAGATTTTAGGTTGCACAAAAATGATTTTAGTAATCAAAATACCAATGAGATAACAAGTGTAAAACTTCTTCAAGAAATTAAGAGAATTAATGCAGGAATTCAAGTCATTTTCTTCTCTGCGACTAATAAAATTTGGAATTTACAAAAATTACAAGAATTTGGAGCTGATGGATTTATCATAAAAGAATCCCCTGAAAATAGTATTAATCCTCATTTTACGCAAGAAACTATTTGCAACTTCAAAGCCACAATGGAAACAGCTTTTAAACGCAGGTTTTTGAAAGAGTTGTTTTTAATTCTTGATGATATAAATCAAAATGTAGGCAATGCAAAAGGTTCTTTTTCGGATGAATTTGATAAATTTCTTAACGATTTAGAAACTCAACTCAAAGTTATAGAAACAGGTTTGAAAAATGTAGATTTGAAAAATAAAATGTCGTTGGATATTGTATTTTTGGGGTGTTATAACTTTATGGAAAAATTCAAAGAATTTTATTTTAGAGAGGATAAAAAAGATTACAAATATTATATTGGCGTGGATAATGAGGATGCAAAAAACTATTATTTTGATAGGAATAATCAATTTATAGAAGATAAATACATTAAAGAATTGACTTGGTTTTGTGCAATGACAAATCTGTTTGTTGATTATTTCAAAATATGTGATAAAGATGACTTAACCATCAGAGATTTGGATAAAGCAAAAGAAAAACGCAATAAATACATTCACGAAGGTAAACTTTATTTTGATGAAAAAGAATTACTGTTGATATTTGATTTATGTAAAAAAATAACATCTGAATTAAAAGAGTAAAAACTTAACCATTTCACGGTGGCAAGCATTTTCAATATCTAAATTAAAGCTTGACTATCTAAATATAAAACTTGTATAAATTATTACTATTATGACTCTAAGCCTAAAAGATAGAATAAATACAATCTTTGAAAATGAGAATTTTGAAGATGATAAAGAGGTTATAATGAAAATAAAAACTTTGCTTGCAGAGTTAGAAGATGAAACCTCTGATAGCCCTAAGAGTAAATCACTAGCTCAGATTTTTCAGGATGGTTTTGATCTCTTGGTAAAGCCTCCCAAGCTTATCAGTACCAGTGTCAAAGCCTTTGATGATAAATTTGGAGGCTTAGCATTAGGTGAGTTTGTGGTTTTAGGTGCACGACCATCTATGGGGAAGACCTCTTTGGTTACCCAGTTGGCTTCTCAGATTTCAAAGGAAGTTCCTACGCTATTTTTCTCGTTTAATCTGAGTGAAAATCAATTGTTTTATAGGTTTTTAGCTTTGGAGAAAAAGATTGATGCAATGGGATTTTATTCCCGAAGTTTTTTGGAAGAACATTGGGTAGATTTAGTATCTTTGAAAGATGAATTAGAGGTTAAAAAGTTGTTTTTTAATATTTCAGGAGTCACTACTTTATCTGATTTTAGAAAAGAATGTGAAAAATATATTAAGGAAAACAAAGTGAAGGTTATCATTGTAGATTGTCTTCAAGATTTAAGTTCTAGTAAAAGATGGAATAATAGAGAAATAGAAATGGGCTTGATTTGTAGAGAGTTAAAAAAGATTTCTAGGGAATATGGTGTTTGTATAATTGCTACCAGCCCTCTCAGTAGAGCTACGGAATTTCGCCCTGGGAAGCGACCGCAACTTTCTGGTCTTCGTGAAAGTGGAAGCATTGAGCAAGAAGCAGATAAAGTTATACTTATTTATAGACCAGAGTATTATGATATAGAATATTGGGATAATGAAGATATGAGTTTAACAGAAAATGAAGCAGAATTGATTTTAGCGAAGAATAAAATGGGAATGCTGGGTAGTGTCCGCGTAAGATTTAATAAGAATTTAGGAATTTTTGAAAATTCTGAAAATAATTATAAAATTATTGGAGATTTTAGTTTCTTAGAATCTAGACTAGGCGAGATTGGTTTTGAAAACGAAGATAATATACCATTTTAATATAAAAAAGTGAGAGCCGTTACATACGCATTATGATGTCAAATATTGATATTTAGAATTGTGTTCCGCAATTCGTTTGTAAATGGATTTGCAATTCGTCTATTTACCTCGTACTCATTGTATTCGCACATCGGTAAATAGACCATCCGTATCAAAGATAATCGGTAACGGCTCTTTTTTTATTGCTATGAAAACGCCTAATGAAATACTAAATTTTGCAAAAAATCATAAAAAAGATTTGTGGTATTGGTATCTGAATTACAGAAGTGAAAGTTTTGATTTTCAGGTATTAAATGGTATGAAACGCTATGAAATCAATGCGGCTCTTTTTGTATCCATTTCTACTAAATATGAATTTTGTAAAATTCTCAATATATCGGACATATTTTTAAATATAAGTGTAAATTATCCTAAGTATGAAAAATTCATAATTCCTAAAAAACGAAATGGGAATCGTGAAATTTATGCCCCTAATTGTTATTTGAAGGCTGCACAAGCGAAGTTAAGTTATTTTTTACAAGCATATTATGAGTGTATAAGACCTAGAGAATCCTATGGTTTTGTATTGAATATTAATAAGATAAAAGGATTTTGTAATATCGCTGAAAATGCAAAGCAGCATGTTGGAAAAAAATATTTACTTAACATTGATTTGAAGGATTTTTTTTCAAATATTTCAGGGAAACAGGTGTATGATTTTTTTTCCTCATCGTATTTTAACTTTCCTAAGCCTATTGTAATGGCAATGACACTTTTCACCATTTTTGAAGGAAAATTACCCACAGGAGCTCCTACCTCGCCTGTGATTTCTAATCTTATTTGCTTAGAATTAGACGCTATTCTTAGTCGTTATTCATCTGAAAATGAGATGACATATTCTCGATATGCGGATGATTTGAGCTTTTCATCTGATTCTTATTTTACAGAGGAAAAAGTGTCAAAACTCATTTCATTGATTGAGAGTAAAGGCTTTATCGTTAATAATAAAAAAGTTTATCAAAAAGCGAAGTATCAGAAGCAGGTAGTAACGGGTTTGGTGGTGAATGAAAAAGTGAATATTGATAGGAAATTGCTGAAAAAGATAAGAGCAATGCTTCGCGATTTGGAGATGAATGGTATTGAAAATGCTACAAAGAAACATTTTGGTTCATCGTATAAAAGTTGTACATCTCAGTCTCAATTTCTTAATCGTTTAGAGGGGTATATTAATTTCGTAGGGCAAATTCGTGGTAAGGAAGATGTGTTGTTTTTGAAAATGAAATCTACTTTTGAGTTTTTGAAGAAAAAGCAAGACCATCAACTGACAACTGACAACTGACAACCGACAATCAGCAACCAACAACCAATTTTAAGTGCTAAGTGTTGAGTTTTGAGTGCTGTTCTTCTTTGAAGCAAGAAGCAAGAGAAAGAGCAAAGACTATCAACCGACAACTATCAACTGCCAACCAAAATCGGACTTGCAAAAGCAATATCTTTTCTATATTTTCGTTGGCTTAATTAGAACTAATTTTTTCAATTGAGTAGAATGAATTCAAAGAAAATTATTTTGGCTGTAGCAGCCTTCTATTTCGGGACGGCAGAAGCACAGCAATCTCAATATTTCAATAATAAAAACGATTACCGATACCATCTGGCGGAGCAACTTTACCAAACCAAAGTCTATAATGCTTCCCAATTTGAGTACGCTCGGCAATATTTTTACCATCAAAGTTTATCCCAATCTAGGAAAGAAGCGGCACAGTTTTTTGATAATGTGATTGGGGTAATCTTGCAGAAATACAATGCGGAACAAGGTTTGGATGCTTTTATGAAGCAGTATCCTAATTCGGCTTATTACGCTCAGGCAAATCTTCCTTTGGTAGATTATTATTTAGCGAAGAAAGATTTTAATAAAGCTTTGGAAACCTTGCAAAAAATCAATCAATATGAACTTTCCAAATCTGAAAATACAGAGTATATCCTAAAACTAGGCTATGCTAAATTTATGACGGGGGATTCTCAAGGAGCGATAGAAGCATTAGAAGAAGCATATCAAAACTCTGAAAATCAAAATAAAGGGGAGATTGCCTATATGCTAGGACATCTTCATTATGCCAATGGGGACAATGAAAAAGCTTTCAGTTTTTTTGATTCTATAAAAGAAGAGGAAAGGTATAGCAAGCTGGTGCGTCCGTACTATGTGCAGATGTATTATAACGATAAAAACTATGATAGGGCCATTGCAGAGGGTAATGCTTTGCTGGATGAAGATATATCAGAGGCTTATCGTGCAGAGGTTCATAAGATTATCGGGGAAAGTTATTTTATGAAATCGGATTACGCTTCAGCATATCCACACCTTAAAAACTATCTAGACAAGCAAACGGCACCTTCGGAAAGTGATTTGTATGAAATGGGCTTTGTAGCCGCACAATTACAGAAGTATGAAGAGGCTGTTTCTTATTACAATCAGTTGATAAACAGCCAATCGGCTACGGCACAAAATGCGTATTATCAGTTGGGGAATGCTTACCTTCAGACCAATAAAAAACAAGAAGCCTTATCGGCATTTCGCTCCGCCCATCAGATGGATTATGACAAAAATGTGCAGCAACTCGCCCACGAGCAATATGCCAAGCTAAGTTATGACCTCGGAAATCCATTTGAAAGTGCTCCCAATGTGATTCAATCTTATATTTTAAAGTATCCTAATAGTCCTAAAAGTAAGGAAATGAACCAGCTATTGGTGAAATCTTACTTGTATTCTGGGGATTATAAGGGAACTTTGGACGCCATAGACCGATTGCCCAATTCCACGCCAGAGCTGGATAAAGTGGATCAAGAGGTGTCATTCCTCCTAGGAACCGAGGAGTTTAACAAAGGAAATTTTGATGCCGCAGAGCAGTATTTTCTAAGAAGTTTGGAATTTTTTCACAATAAAGATTTCCACAATAGAGCTACCTATTGGCTCGGGCAGACCTATTATCAGAAAGGTAACTATCCATCGGCGATTGTAAGGTTTGAAAAACTGAAAAACGAAAATTTTGAAGAACGCCAGCAATTGGATTATGATTTGGGCTATGCTTACTTTAAATCAGGAAAGTTTGAAGCGGCACAGCAAGCTTTTAAAACTTATTTAAAAAATCCTAAAACAGAATTTAAAGCCGATGCAGAACTGCGTCTAGCGGATACCTATTATGCCAATAATCAGCTAAACGAAGCCGTTGCTATCTATGATAAAACTACGGAAGTGGCAGATTATACCCTGTATCAAAAGGGAATGGCATTAGGATTCAAAGGAGATTCTGTGGCGAAGATAGAAACTTTAAAAAGCTTGATTTCCCAATACCCTAACTCTGAATATGTAGATGATGCCAACTATGAAATTGCAGTAGCTTACGCTTCTAATGACGATTTTGCATCTTCCAACGCCTATTTTGATAAAGTTATCAAGCAAAGTTCTGATAATGATTTGGTAGCCAATGCACAAATCTATCGCGTACAAAATTATATTGACCAAAACCAAACCGAAAAAGCCCTATCTGAACTGAAAATATTGGGTAATCAGTATAAAAACACGGCGTATGCTACCAAAGTGGTTCAGGCAGCGAAGCCTATCTATGCCAAGAATGGCGATGCTGCAGGGTATCAGGCATTTGCTAAGAGTATGGGCGTGAAAATCAACACTTCGGAAATAGATGAAATCCATCTTTCTACGGCTAAACAATGGTTTGCAAAGAAAGATTATAAAAATGCCATTCCGCTGTATGAAAAATATTTGAGCCAAAACCCAACAGGTGAAGGGCTTTATCAGGCTCAGTATGAATTGGGAGAAAGCTATTATCAAACAAAAAATAATGCCAAAGCCTTATTGGTATTACAAGAAGTGGCGGCGGTAGCCAATGATTATCAAGAGGAAGCTCAGACCAGAATGGCTCAGATTTATCTGGCACAGGGAGATGGCACTTCGGCAAAGAAATACCTTATGCTTCTAGCCAATTCTTCGGATATCGCCTTGCGAGGTTTTGCTCAGGTGGAACTGATGAAGCTTTTCGCCGAAGAAAAGAATTTTGCCCAAGCAGAGAAATATGCTGATATGGTATTGAGCAACTCTAAAAACTCGGTGGCGATATTGGAAAGTGCTAAGGTAATAAAGGCAAGAAGCCTGATGAACAGCAAGAAGGATAAAGAAGCCCAAGCCGCTTATGCCTCTTTGGAAAAATCTTCTAACACGGAGGTGGCAGCAGAGGCTCTTTATGCCAAAGCTTTTTATCAAAATAAAGCCAAAGCGTTTAAATCTTCCAATGAAACCGTTTTCAAATTGGCAAACAACTACGCTTCCGAGCAATATTGGGGAGCTAAAGCTTTGGTGGTAATGGCAAAAAACTATATAGGACTGAAAGATAATTACCAAGCCAGCTATACCGCAGACCAAATTATAGCCAATTATCAGGACTTTCCAGATGTGGTAGCGGAGGCAAAAGAAGTTAAAAAACAGATTAAGTAATTAGCGGAAATTAATATTAATGTTTTCAGAATCAATCTAAGAAATGAATCAATATACCATAAAAATATTAGGATTGGGAATGCTGGCATCCTCTACATTGGCATTTTCTCAAATCCAAGAGGAGCGTTTAATTCTTGATAAAAAACGCATTCCAGAAGTGAAAAAAATAGAAAAGAAAAAAACATCGGTAGAAAGCATCAAAAACTATCCTCCAGAGGAAAAATCTGCTGTGCCAGTGGAGTATGAGATTACCAATGTCCCTGCAGCTTCAGATTTTAAAACCTCTACCATACAGGGGGAAGATATTGCACCGCAGTTTGATGCTAATTTTCAAAAAAAATATTTCCGTGTAGGGTATGGTAATTATGGTAGATTTTTGGCAGATGGCAATATTTCTACTGTTTTAGAAAATAAAATGGAGGTAGGGGCTAATGTCCATTATCTTTCCACTCAAGGATTGAAAAAAGATTATCCTTGGTCCTCTCAGCAGCAACAAGGTTCCGTGGGAGCGTTTTTAACATCGTATGGTGAGCAGGGGAAATTTAACCTTGATGCAGAATACCAACTGAACGATTATAACTACTATGGCATCTATGCTTTACAACCAGCTTCTAGTATAGACTTAACGCAAAAGACCCATCAATTTCAGGTGAATGGTTATTATGATTTTTACTCCAATAACCTTCTGAATGATATTAGAGTGAAGAGTTCCTTTTTGGGTGACCATTTTAAGGCTAAAGAAAATCAAGTGTCTATTCTGGGAAATTTCTCCAAGCACGCGGTAGAATTGCCTATAGATGAGGTTACTATGAATGCTGATTTAGGGGTGGGCGTAGAATATCTAACCTCGAATTTTTCCCTTTTAAACCAAAATAATAGCAAGATTTTCAGTACAGATTTTACACCTAAAGTGACTTTCTTTAAAGGAGAATCTTACCTAATGCTCGGTTCAGAAATCTCTCTGTTTAGTGGGAAATACAATGGCTTGCAACTGGCAAATGAGGAGAGGAATAATAGAGTGTATTGGTTTCCAAGGGCTGAAGCCCTCTATGCCGCCAGCGAGAAATTCAAATTTTATGCAGGTGTAGATGGAGGTTTAAAACTCAACTCTTACGCATCTATGTTGCAAGAAAATCCATTTTTGGTATCAGACCAGATGATTCGTCCTACGGAGACTAAATATCATTTTTACTTCGGAATGAAAGGAGACATCAGCGAGAATCTGAAGTATGATTTTAATGCAGGTTTTAGCAAAGTGAACCATATAATGTTCTATAAAGCTAATGGATTGTTTGATGATATCGCTACGCTCAACCGTTCTGCTTATAATTTTGCCAATACCTTTTCTGCTGTTTACGACAATGGAAAAATTAACTCCATCAATGGAAGTGTACAGTATTTCCCATTGGCAAATTTGGTGTTGGAAGCGGAGGTTAATTATACCCAATATCAATTGGACAACTACAGTAAAATTCTCAATCGCCCATTGCTGAAAGGAAGTTTAGGAGCTCAGTACACGATGCTAGATAAGAAATTACACTTAGGATTTAAAGGCTTCCTAATGGGGCAGCGTACCACCAACACTTTCAGCATTACAGAGTCTTTGGTTGTACCAGGTAATTATACATCTACGGAGCAGGCTAACGAAAAAATTTCGGCTTATGCAGATTTTAATCTCTCAGCAGAGTATAAAGTTCACAAAAATTTCAGTATTTTTGCACTCGGAAACAATCTTACCCATCAGAAGTATGAGCGTTTCAAGGGTTATAAAGTTCTTGGAGCTCAGATTTTGGGAGGTGTAAAGATTACTTTCTAAATCTATAAGTAGGCTGCATAGTTTAATGGATAGAACTACGGATTTCGGCTCCGTCAGTGAGGGTTCGAGTCCTTCTGCGGCTACGATGATGGCACATTTACAATTGTAGATGTGTCATTTTGTTTTACAGTCCATTGTTAAGTGTTAAGGAAGTTTTTCGAGGGATGAACTTTTTATCAATCATATTCTAAATGAACTATAAGTAATTGAGGTATAGATTTATATGGGTATCGTAAAAATCCAATTTTTTTTTGATTTTTTTTTGATTTATCTTTACACTTTAATTGTAAAACCACGATTTCCACCCAAGGAAATTAGACGAAAATAAATCAAATTCTACTCCGAAATGTATTTAGTTTTTGACACAGAAACCACGGGATTACCCCGAAGTTTTGACGCCCCTATTACCGATTCTGACAACTGGCCAAGAATGGTGCAGATTGCTTGGCAACTGCACGATGAAAACGGAAAATTAATTGAAAATCAGGATTATATTATAAGGCCAGAAGGCTATGATATTCCCTTCAATGCTTCTAGAATCCACGGGATTACCACCAAGATTGCCCAAGAGGAAGGGCGAGATTTGCAGGATGTATTGGAAGAGTTTAAAGCCGTTTTGCAGAGGGCAAAATTTGGGGTGGGACAAAATGTAGAGTTTGATTATAAAATCATCGGAGCCGAATTTCATCGGAAAAATATAGAAAATCCATTGCAAGAATTGCCCAAGGCGGATACAATGCTCCTAGGTACGGAGTATGTGGGGATTCCGCAGGGGAATAGTGGAAGGCTGAAACCACCCAAATTGGAAGAGATTTTTGAGAAGCTTTATGGCTATAAATTTGATGAAGCTCACAATGCTGCTGCCGATGTGAATGCTACTGCTCAGGTTTTTTTTGAAATGTTGAGGATAGGCGTTATCAACGCTTCGGATTTAAAGATTAGCGAGGATTTGGTAACGCAGTTTAGAGCGGAAAATCCTAATCCCATCAAGCCCTTTGGTATTGTTATCCGTAGGCAGGTTGCCGATTCCAAAAAGAAGAAAAAACACGATTTTGGCGACACTTCCGATGTGGAGCTGGGAGCGTATTTCAATTTTCACAATCACAGTATTTACTCCTCTTTGCAAGCATCTACCAGTATTTCAGATTTAGTGAAAAAAGCTACCAAAAGCGGTTTTCCAGCCGTAGGAATGGTAGATTTGGGGAATATGATGGGAGCCTTCAAATTTATTTCGGAGGTGGAAAAAACCAATGGAGGACTGAAAAAGGAATACCAAGCTTATTTGGAAGAAAAACAGAAAGCAGAGGAGGAAGGTAAAGCTTTTGAGCAACCAGAACCTCAGAAAGAATTAATCCCGATTTTGGGGTGTGAATTTTATATTTCAGATCGTCCAGAGCAAAAACAATTTACCAAAGACGATCCCGACCGAAGAACGCAGGTGGTGCTTTTGGCAAAAAATTTTAATGGTTACAAAAATTTAGCAAAACTTTCCAGTTTGGGCTATGTAAACGGATTTTATTTCGGTGTACCGAGGATTTCCAGAGCGATGATTGCGGAGTATAAAGAAGATGTTATCGCCCTTACAGCAGGTACCTTTGGGGATATTCCTAATACGATTTTGGAATTTGGAGAGCAGAAAGGCGAGGAACTTTTTAAATGGTGGAAAGATACTTTTGGAGAAGATTTTTATGTGCAAATTCAGAATCACGGTATAGATGAGGAAGAGTACGTTAATGGCGTGCTATTGAGCTTTGCGGATAAATATGAGGTTAAAATTCTGGCTCAGAACGAAACATTTTATACCGAAAAATCTGATGCCAATATTCAAGATATTCTCTATTGTATCAAAGATGGAGAAAAGCTTTCAACCCCTGTGGGTAAAGGATTTGGAAAACGAAGAGGTTTGCCATCTACAGAGTTTTACATCAAAAGCGAGGCAGAACTAAAGCAAGCATTCAGAAACTATCCAGATGCCTTTGATGCTTATGAAGAATTTTTGGGTAAATTCTCTCCTTATACTTTAAAACGCGATGTTTTACTTCCAAAATTTGATATTCCAGAGGAGTTTCAGAGTGAAGAAGACCTTAAAGATGGTGGAAAACGCGGCGAAAATGCTTACCTAAGACACCTCACCTACGAGGGAGCAAGGGTAAAATATGATGAGATTACCCCTGCCATAGAAGAGCGTTTGGATTTTGAATTGGAAGTTATTGCCAATACGGGATATCCGGGTTACTTTTTGATTGTTCAGGATTTTTGTAACGAAGCAAGGAAAATGGGCGTATCGGTAGGGCCGGGGCGGGGTTCTGCTGCGGGGTCTGCCGTGGCGTATTGCATTGGGATTACCAATGTGGACCCTATTAAGTACGACTTGCTTTTTGAGCGTTTCCTCAATCCAGAGCGTATATCGATGCCCGATATCGATATTGACTTTGATGATGAGGGGCGGGACAGAGTCATCAAATGGGTGATTGAAAAATATGGGAAAACCAATGTAGCACAGATTATTACCTATTCCGTTTTGGGAGGGAAATCAGCGATTAAAGATGCAGGCAGGGTTCTGGATGTTTCCATACCAGATACCAATAATATCGCAAAACTTATCCCACCAAGTCCAGGGATGAACATCGCAAAAGCATTTTCTAAATACGAAAAATTAGCTCCAGAAGATAAGGTTTTGGTGGACGAGATGAAAGCCATTTTGGATAATGAGGGCGATGCTCGGCACGAGGTATTAGCGGCTGCACAGAAGATGGAAGGAGCCATCAGAAATACGGGAATCCACGCTTGTGGGGTAATTATTACGCCAGAGGATATTTCCAATTTAGTTCCGATTACCATTGCGGCGAAAGATGCGGATATTATTGTCTCTCAGTTTGATAACTCGGTAGCAGAGAGTGCAGGGTTGCTGAAAATGGACTTCTTAGGACTTCGTACTTTAACGATTATTAAAGACGCTATTAAGCTCATTAAGGCTAATCACGGGGTAGAAATTATTCCAGATGATATTCCATTAGATGATGAAAAAACCTATCAGTTGTTTCAAGAAGGGCGAACGGTGGGGATTTTCCAATACGAATCTCCTGGAATGCAAAAGTATATGCGAGAACTGAAACCAACTGTTTTTGCAGACCTTATTGCGATGAATGCCCTATACCGTCCGGGGCCGATAAAGTATATCCCTAATTTTATCAATAGAAAACACGGCATTGAAGAAATTGTTTATGATCTCCCTGAAAACGAGGAGTATCTGGCAGAGACTTATGGAATTACCGTATATCAGGAGCAGGTAATGTTGCTTTCTCAGAAGTTGGCTAATTTTACCAAAGGTGAAGCTGATACCCTAAGAAAGGCGATGGGTAAAAAACAAAAAGATGTTTTGGATAAGATGTACCCTAAATTTTTGGAGGGAGGAAAGAAGAATAATCTAGATGAAGAGAAACTCAATAAGATTTGGAAAGACTGGGAAGCTTTTGCGGAATATGCTTTCAACAAATCTCACTCTACTTGCTATGCCCTTATTGCCTACCACACGGCGTATCTGAAGGCCAACTATCCTGCGGAATATATGGCGAGTGTAATGACGCACAACCTGAACAATACCAAGCAGATTACAATGTTTATGGAAGATTGTAAAAATATGGGCGTGGATGTTTTAGGACCCGATGTCAATGAAAGTCAGTATGAGTTTGCGGTGAATGATAAGGGACAAATTCGTTTCGGATTGGGGGCGATAAAGGGGATTGGTGAAGGTCCAAGTGAAGCCATAGTAGAAGCCAGAAAGGAAGGGCGTTTCCAAAGTATTTTTGAGTTTTTTGAGAAAATTCCGTCCAGCCAAATCAATAAAAGAGTGGTAGAAAGTTTGGTGGTAGCAGGGGCTTTTGATGAAATAGACCAATACCACAGAGCCCAATATTTCGACATAGATACCAGCGGAAAAACCAATATTGAAAAGCTCCTTCGCTACGGGCAGAGCTTTCAGGAGAGTAAAAATGAGATGGAAAACTCCCTCTTCGCAGATTTTGCTGATGAGGTGAGAATAGAATATCCGAAAATAAACCCCGCTCCTGAATGGCCTAATATGCACAAACTCAACAAGGAAAAAGATATTATTGGATTCTACCTTTCGGCCCATCCATTGGATGAGTTTAAATATCAGTTTCAGTTTATCCAAGGAGGACTTTCTCGAAAGGAAGTTTTAGAAGGAAAAAAAGAAGAAGAACTACCTGTGGAGCAGGTGTTGGCACCCGTGGAAGATGATGATGCCGTGGAGGAAGTGGTAGATATGGAATTTTCTGAAGGGGATGAAGCAATGGAGGAAAAACCTATAAAAAATGTGGAAGCCAAAGGGAATTTCAATTTCTTAAACTTGGATGAGATAGACGCTTTCCGAGATAAAACCTTCGGAGCAGAGCAGATAAAACTATATCAGGAAATCAAGGATTATAAGGAACAAAGAAAGTTCAACGACAATGCTAAAGAGTATATGGTGGCAGGGCTCATCACAGAATATACGGTGCGAGATAGTAAGAATAGTGGCGAGAAAGTGGCATATGTTACTTTAGAGGATTACTCTGGAAGCTACTCTTTCCGATTGGGAGATAGGGATTATCTAAGGCTGAGGGATAAGCTAGATGTACAGCGTTTTGTGATTTTGAAAGTGAAATTTACCATTTCCAAAGACGGAAGAGTTTTCCTCAATGTAACCGATGTAATAGAACTAAAAGAAGCCTTTGAAAAGTATGCTAGAAGCATCTCTGTAGTGATGGAACTCCAAGAGCTACGCCCAAAAGATTTGAAGTTTTTTTCAGAAATATTTGATGAATATCAAGGGCAGCACAAGTTGCATTTTTACATCAAAAATCCAGATGATGACAAGCATATAGAACTGACTTCCTTGCGGAAATATGTGGACATCAATAGTGAATTTCTTACCCATTTCGGACAAGATGGGCTGTACACTTTCTTCTTGAATTAAAACCGTGGTGAAGAACTGAAAAATTGGAAAAAAGATGATTGACTAATGAAAGGGGAGGACGCCGAATAGTAAGGGTAGATAAAAAAGCCTCTGGGCGACCTCTGCGGAATAGTAGTGAACCTTTGCGGAAGAATAGTAGAGGTATGCTATTGAAAGATTGATTTATTCTATTTGATGGTATACATAGACTATTTAATAGGAGACTTGTACTATTGAATGGTAGATGTTTAAAATTGATTCTTATTGAAAATAAATCAAAAAAACAAGTGTGTATTTAGGTTCAGAGAAAAAACGCTCGATAGGGAAGTGCCTACCGAGCGTTTCGTTAAAATATTTATCCAAATTTTTTCTTTCTCAGGAAGACCATTACACCACCCATTACAGCGGTAAGTAGCAGGGGTAAGAGTAGATTAATCCATTGCCATTGGGTTTTCTCTTCGCTGATTCTTTGGCGGTCTAATAATCTGGCTTCGATATTCCTATTGCGAAGCTCAATAAGGTTGGCATCGTCTAGGAGCCAATCCAACGCATTTTTGAGAAACTGTTGGTTGCCAAACATCTGATTGGTGAGCAAATCATAGCCCAGAGGTAGCACCTCGCCTTGTACCACTTTATTGCGTCCCACGTCGCCATCGGCAATTACAATCATTTTGTTGTGTGGGCTTTCAGTACGGAAATTAGGATACAGATTTCGTTCGCTGCGGGTGGTGTAGCCCGATGGAAATTTCCCTTCTAGGGATACAGCGTAGATTTTCGGGGTAGAAGGGCGTTCGTTTTGTCCTAGACTATCCACACTAGCGATTTCCTTTAAATCCACATAATTCGGTACTTGTTTGATGAGCGTTTTAGGGCTGGATTCAAACAAGACTTGGGTTCTGATGTTGGGTCTGCTCAGGGTATCAATAGAAGTAGGAAATTCAAATTTTACAGGATTGATATGGTTGGTAATAGGGTTATAATCTGTGGCAATGCCCAAAGGAAAATAAGGCCAAGGCAAACTGGTGTATTGTGGATTGCCTTGCACCTCACCCGTTACCAGCCTTAGTAAAGCAAATTTTTGTACATCTTTCACTAATCCAGAATTAATCCTTACACCATAGTTAAAGAAAAAGTCCGTCATATTGATATCGATGGGATATGCCATTATTTTTCGAGCAACATTCAGGGTATCCATTTCAGCATTTACGGCATCTATCATCCAGAGGGTTTTTCCACCATTGGTGATGTATTGGTCCAAAATCAGTTTTTCCCCATTGGTAAATGCCTTTCGTGGTTTTGCAATCACTAGGGCATCGTATTTTTTCAGTGTAGGAACATCCTCTAGGGTCAGTTCGCCTTTGTTTTTGGGGATGATAGGCCCAGCATTGTAATTTTCCAAAGTCATATCTACAAAACCTTGGAACTCATTGGGTCTCAATTCATCTTGGTTAACTAAAATTCCTACATTCTTTTTCTGGGTTTCTGTGATGGATTTTAGATTGGAAATCAAATTATATTCAAGATTTTCTATGGAGCGATTGAGTTGTTCAGAGGCATCAATACCCGTTTGTTCTACAATGAGAGAGGAAGAGCTGCCATAGCCATCATATTTAAAAACAGCATAAGGGAACAAGATGATTTCGGAGACTTTTCCATCTTTGAAATCGGGAAGTCGGGAGGGGCTCATTCCCATTGCCATCAGCGTATCTTGAGACATTTTAGTCTTGATAGGGTCTATAAATTTGAAATCAATTTTAGGGTTTACTTTCCTAAATTCTTCCAGCATAAAACGCGTTTCATTCTGAAGTTGCTTAAAGCTAGCAGGGAAATCTCCTTCTAAATAAACCTCTACCATCATTGGTTTCTGAATGGATTTCAGTACAGAAATAGAAGACTCTGAAAGGGTATAGCGTTGCTCTTGGGTTAAATCCCAGCGGGTGGAAAACAGCCCAAAGGTTCCTGCCAAAAGAATAACGAGGATGGTGATATAGGTGAAATAAGATTTTTTCATTTTCTTTGAAGAATTAAGGTTGCTTTTTCTTTTGTACAAAATATGAGGTGAGGGCTATAGCAACTGCCATAATGAGGAGATAGTAGAATACATCTCTGCTGTCCACCAGTCCGCGAGATAGAGAGATATAATGCTGATAACCACCCAGATTGGAAAGGTAGTAATCTACCCCACCCAATAGTTTGTAGCTTGCCAATTGTTCAATCCCGAAGTAAAGGAAAAAGCAAAGTAAAACGCCTAATAAATAAGCCATAATCTGATTGGAAGATAATGACGATGCTAAAACACCAATAGACGAAAATGCCGCAACAAGAAGAGAAAGCCCTAGATAACTTCCCAAGGTAGCTCCAAAATCCAAATTGCCTTCGGGGATTCCCAAAGCGTAAATGGTGTACAGGTAAACCAAGGAAGGAATAATGCAAAGAAAACCCACAATGATAACGGATAGTAATTTGCCTAAAACCAACTGAACAATGGAAATAGACTGGGCAAAAAGCCAATAGAGCGTCCCAGATTGCTGCTCTTCTGCAAAAGACTTCATAGAAAGGGCAGGGATAATGAACATCAGCAGCCAAGGGCATAGTGCAAAATAGCTTTGCAGAGATGCCATTCCGATTTCAAAGATATTAGAATCGTTATCGAAAAAGAACAAGAATAGGGTGCTTATCAGGCTAAATGCGGCAATGATGAGCCAAGCACTCCAATTGCCAAAGAAACTCCACAGTTCTTTTTTTAAAATTGCATTCATTTTTAATAATTATCAATTGTAAATTATCAACTATCAATTAAAGTTTGTTGGTTTTACAGCCTCCTAACTCTATAACCTTCTAACTTTATAGCTTTTTAACCTTTATTTTTATTCACCAATTTTACAATGAGCGTAATGCCCACCACTAAAACGATAAATCCTAATAATAATTGCCACCAATATGCTAAAATACCCGCCTTTAAAATCACGGTGAAGATGATGAGGAAAAGGAGGAATGTTGCAATTTCATTCGCTTGGCGTAGCTGGATATTCGCATTATTCAAGCTGTTGCCGTGTAGGCTTTTCAGGGTTAGAATTTTTTTCCAACACCAATAGTGGTAGATCAATAGCCCGATGAGAAAAGTGAGTTTTAAATGAAACCAAGGGCTTTTCATCAGTCCAGTATTAAGGAAAATGAGGGATATTCCTGTGATTGCCATTAGGACAAAAGCTGGCACCGTGATGATGTTCCAAAGCCTACGTGCCATAAAGACATATTGCTCTCGGAGGATTTTCTGCTTAGTAGCTTCAAAATCATCGGTATCTTTGTAGTAAACAAAAATCCTTACAAGGTAAAAAATTCCTGCAAAATAGCTCACCATAAAGATGATGTGTAATGCTTTTAAGATAAGATATGCCATAGTTATTTATTTAAATTGAATATAGATTTTCTCGCCCACATTGAGTCCGAAGAGGGTTTTGGCACCATTGTTTTTGTTGCCTTTATAGATGCAGAGCTCTAAGAGTTCAGCTTCATTAAAAACCGCTACGGCTTTGCCGTG
Source organism: Bergeyella porcorum (assembly GCF_042427575.1). Classification (NCBI taxonomy): domain Bacteria; kingdom Pseudomonadati; phylum Bacteroidota; class Flavobacteriia; order Flavobacteriales; family Weeksellaceae; genus Bergeyella; species Bergeyella porcorum. The sequence goes on along the minus strand of NZ_JBHMFD010000002.1, from coordinate 110,078 downwards.
GTATTCCTTCTCTTTGCTCCAATCTTTGATAAAATCGGTGTACTGATGGTGCACTTTGGAAAGGGCTAAGTTTCTGAATTTGATGTCATATTGCGTGTGGCTGTTTCGGATTTTTTCAAAGAATTTCTTATTGATATTAGAGACCAGATTACCATAATTATCAATGTACATCACTTCACCGATAATCATTTTTTCGCTTTCGTTGTGTACTGCCCTTGGGAAAGCCGCCTCTTTGATGGATTCTATTTTTCTACCAATCACTTCTGGCACGCCGCCTTTCAGCAGGTGTACAGCAGCTGGAACAAAGATGTCTATAGTGCTGGAGGTTACCACATCATCAAATCGGTTGTTGAGCGTAATTTCATAGATAGCATCAGGTCTGATATCAAAGAAGATAAGGTCTAAAATCCCATTGTCTGCCGCAATGAAATAATGCCCATCTGCCTTGTAGATGATACTTTTCACTTCCTTTCTATAGAGGCTATCTACAGAAATAATGTGTATGCTGTTTTTCGGGAAATACTTATACGCATTTCTGAGGATGTAGGCGGTCTGCAAAAGGTTGTGAGCTTCTATTTCGTGAGAAATATCCACAACGGTAGCATCATCTTTCTGAGAGATAATGCTCCCTTTGATGGCTGCTACACGATAATCTGTAAGACCAAAATCTGAAGTAAGGGTAATCACCGACATAATGGCACAAAAATAGAAAAAATGATTGAGAGTTTTATGTAGAGTAGGGCTGAAAATGATGTACGGATTCAATTTGTTTTATTCCGCTGGATCTGCGTAAGATTATTGATAGATGTTCAGTTTTCGTTTCTACTTTAGCTTAAAAGGTTTAGACCTTTTACTAAAAAGGTTACTAGCGTTTCCTGAAAAGCCCGCCTGCTTTTTGGGAAAGTTCGCCTGTATTTTTAAAAAGGTGGCGAGCTTTTTATAAAAGCTCTTAGAGGTTTTTAAAGTATTGTTATAATAAAAAAGTGATGCGGATAAAATCCACATCACTTAATGGTATTTAGTATGTTTCCTAAAAGGGATTAGAATACATATTTCACTCCGAAGTTGATTTCAGAGAAGTTAAGACCTAACCCAAAAGTGTTAGCACTTTTTCCACCATCTGGTTTTGTAGAGTTATATCCCAAAGCACCGATAGTAGCTTCAATAGTCCAGTTGTTGCTTAAGAAATAATCAAGACCTGGTCTTAGGAATACTCCAAAAGAAGATTCTTTACCACCTTCATAAGACTTTCCAGCTACAGTAGTTTTAGTTTTTCCAAACGCCATTGGCACATCTAGCTGCCCGAATAGATAGAACTTGTCAGCTACAGACCAATACTTTCTAGCAAATGGCTTAACTACAAATGCAGATACTGTTGTTTTGTTGTCAGCGTTAGTTTTGTTTGTGCTTGATTCGTACCCAATACCAGCACCTATAGCAATGGTAGGAGATACAAAGTGTCCAACTGCAGGAACAATAGCAACTTCACTTGTAGAAGCATCAGAACCGCTTGTACCAGAAGTACCGAAACCTACTTGTCCTGTTACAAATGTTTTACCTTCAAACCCAGACTCTTGAGCATTCATTGCTCCGAAAAGTGCAAAAGCACCTAGTAAAAATACTTTTTTCATTAGTTCTAATAATTAAATTATCGGCGGCAAAGGTAAACTTTTATTAATATTCTGTTAATATAATTTCTATGATATTTCTCATATATATTTGTTAAAAAAAGAGACCATCCCATAAGGATAGCCTCTTTTTAGATTTTTATGGAAAGATAATCTATTATTGATTATCCTTAAGTACTTGTTTTGCTTTAGCGTTTGGCAAGTAGATTTGGAATCCTACATTAAGACCAAGGTTTCCGTTGAAGTTTTGGTTTCCACCACCAGCTACACCAGAGAATTTTAATAGACCTTCAAGGCTTACATTAGGGGTAAGGAAATAAGCATATCCAGCTCCGATTCCTAATCCTACACCATTGGTAGTAGCTCCAGAAGACTGATTGATGCCAGTAAATCCTACATTACCTTGTGCGAAGAATCTTCCATTTTTCAAGATGCTATCCACTTCATTAGGACCAAAGTAGTATCTTGTGAAAGCACCCAAATCAATATTAGTAGTAGTACCACCATTAGTTTGGTCAGCGATAGATAAGCCAACTTCTCCACCTACTGCCCAATTGTCCTCGATGAAGTATCCTACTTGCGGAGTAAGGGATAAGTTGAATCCATTAGTGAACTTCATATTAGCTACTTGTCCACCTACCATCCAGTTTCCTTTTTGGATTTGAGCATTTGAAAGTCCGAAAAGTGCAAAAGCACCAGCTAAAAATAACTTTTTCATAATTTTAAATTTTAATACCTTTTTTAATGATTTTTAATTGTTTTGTTTTCTAAATTGTGGATGCAAAACTAATTCCGCATTTTGAATTTTCCAAACTTTTACAAAATCATATAAAAAAAATTATGAATCATATAAAACTATGCTTCCTCTCGCTGTCTTTTCTCTTCTTGGTTGTAGGCTAAGATGATTTTTTTCACCACAGGATGTCTTACCACATCTTCTTCGGTAAGGTGAATGAACCCAATCTCCTTGACATCTTTCAGTATTCTGATGGCTTCTCTCAGTCCAGATTTTTGTTTCAAAGGTAGATCTACTTGGCTAGGGTCTCCGGTAATGATGAATTTGGCATTCATCCCCATTCTGGTAAGGAACATCTTCATCTGAGAATGGGTGGTGTTCTGAGCTTCATCCAAAATCACAAAGGCATCGTCCAAGGTTCTCCCACGCATAAAGGCTAATGGTGCCACTTCGATGACTTTTTTCTCTATGAAGTTTTCCAATTTCTCGTGAGGTATCATATCTCTGAGAGCATCATAAAGCGGTTGCAAATAAGGGTCTAATTTTTCCTTCAAGTCCCCAGGTAAAAAACCAAGGCTTTCACCAGCTTCTACCGCTGGCCTTGTAAGGATGATGCGTTTCACCTCTTTATCCCTTAAGGCTCTTGCTGCCAAAGCCACGCTGGTATAGGTTTTTCCCGTTCCTGCGGGGCCTATAGCGAATACCATATCCTTTTGTTCTACTTCCTTTACCAGTTTCTTTAGATTGGTGGTTTTGGCCTTGATGATTTTACCGCTAACGCCTTTTACTATGATATCTTGGTCAAAAATGAGTTGCTTCTCTGTTTCATCTTTTATTTTCAAGATGCTTTCTACTTCTTTAATGGAAATAGCATTATGATTGGAAATAAAAGCAACAATATCATCCAATTTTTGTTTTAAAACATCTAAAGCTTCCTGAGTTCCCATAGCGAAGATATAACTATCTCTTCCTGTTATTTTCAGGGTAGGGAAGCTGGATTTTATCAGGTTGAAATTTTGATTTTGGACACCATAAAAAGTTTTGGTATCAATTCCTGTGAGTTCATAGTTCAATTCAAACATAAATAGTTGTCTCAAATTTTTGATAAAGATAAAACTTTTATTTCGGATAGGCGATATAGGTTTGAATTATAAAAAAGGAATGTGCGAGATTATAAAAGTAAAACCTCCGAAACAGATGTTTCAGAGGTTTTGTACCCAGGGCCGGGATCGAACCGGCACTCCTAAGAACTGGTGTTTGAGACCAGCGCGTCTACCAATTCCGCCACCTGGGCATTTCGTTTGAATCGGTGTGCAAATATACGCCAATTTTTATTCTGTGCAAACTTTTTTTGATATTTTTTTTAATTTTAAAATGAAAATTCTAATCCATCGTATGCAAGTGATATGTTATCAGGTAGTTGGTGATTTTCGATTTCATATAGTCCAAAGTGATGGCTGATGTGTGTAAGGTACATTTTCTTTGGTTTTAGCTCCTCATTGAGTTTTAAAATATCTTCTAATATGAAATGAGCAGGGTGGTAATCTGTTTTTCTGAGACAATTTAAGATAAGCACATCCAAGTTTTTGAGTTTTTCTTTTTCTTCATCAGAGATAAAGCTGGCATCGGTAATGTAAGCCAATTGTTTAAACTTATACCCCAAAATTTCAATTTTAAAATGGGTGATTTTTATCGGAGTAATTTCAGTGTTTAATAAATTAAATTTCTGATTTTCAATAGGGTGTAAATTGAAAGAGGGAGCGCCAGGGTATTTTTCATCTGCGAAGGCATAGGGAAATCTGGCTTGGATTTCTTTGCCCACTCTCGGGTTACAGTAGATGTCTATAGCTCTTCCTTGTTTGAAAATGAGAGGACGCATATCATCCAATCCTATAATATGGTCATTATGCTCGTGGGTGATAAGGACGGCGTCTATTTGGTCTTCATTGTTATGGAGCATCTGTTGCCTAAAATCTGGTCCACAGTCGATGAGAATTTTATGACCTTCATCGGTGGTTATCATTGCAGAGGCTCTAAATCGTTTATCTTTAGGGTCTTGAGATTGGCATACTTCGCATTTACAGCCAATCACGGGAACGCCTTGCGAGGTGCCAGTGCCTAAAAATTTTAACTTCATTTTTTTTGATATACTTAAGTTTTTGTAAATTTACAAAAATTTGAAATAATGCCAGAAATAAAGCAATTTTTAACGCCTAAACAAAAAGCGTTAGCAATTAATTTAGATTCTAATATATACGGAACTTTTGCAGAGATTGGAGCAGGGCAAGAGACGGTACGCCATTTTTTTAGAGCAGGTGGAGCTTCGCAAACCATTGCCAAGGCGATGTCTGCCTATGATAAAGATTATAGTAACGCCATCTATGGTAAGGAGGAAAAGAATAGATTTGTTTCCCAAACGAGGTTGAAAAAAATGCTATGCCACGAAATCCAGCTGATAGATGAGCGTTTGGATAATACGGAATGTCCTAATAGACGCTTTTTCTCCTATGCCAATACCGTTACTACCATTAATTACCACAAGACTTTCAAAGGACACGGTTGGGTAGGCATTATGTTTCAGCACGCTCCTAATGCGGAATATAGTGAGATTATCTTGCATATTAAGTTTAAAGAAAATGAGGCCAGTCTGCAACAAGAAACACTTGGAAATCTGGGCGTTAATCTTATCTATGGTGCGTTTATGCATTTTGATAATCCCAGAACGCTGATTAAATCCCTTTACGATGATATTGCGGTGGATAGGATAGAAATAGATATGATACACTTCGGTGGGCCGGCGTTTCCTTATGTGGACAATCGTCTAATGTCTTTGCAATTGGTGAAAAAAGGAATGTGTGATGCGGTGATTTTCAATTCTGAAGGACAAAATATGCTTCCCGCAGATATGATTTATAAGAAGAATGTCTTTGTGGTGAGAGGAAGCTTTCGCCCCGTAACGCTGGTGAATGTGGATATGTTTGAAAGTGGGTTGAAAATGTTTTTAGAAGATACGGGAAGCACAATAGAAGATACCGTAGTGATTTTTGAAATTACCACTTTCAACCTGCGTGCTACAGGGAAAATAGACGAAAGAGATTTCCTAGATAGGGTAGATGTCTTAGCAAAACTGGGCTATACGGTGATGATTTCTAACTTTGCAGAATATTATAAACTTACCGAGTATTTTAGCTCGTATAATATCCGAAATATGGGAATAGCGATGGGGGTTAATAATTTGCAGATGGTTTTTGATGAAGAATATTATCAGCACCTTCCAGGAGGAATTTTGGAAGCCTTCGGAAAGTTTTTCAAGAAGGATATGAAGGTATATCTATACCCTTATAAAGATAGTGAACTCAATGAACTGCTCACCTCTACTAATCTGAAAGTGAACGATAATCTGAAAGAACTCTATAAATATTTTATTGCCAATGATAAAATAGTGGATATTGTAGATTATAATCCTAATTATTCCGAAATCTATTCTCGGGAAATTTTAGAAAAAATCACCAGTCACGAGAAAGGCTGGGAAAATCAACTGCCAGAAGGTGTTGCCGAGATGATAAAAGAACGAGGACTTTTTGGGTATAAAGAAACATTTTTTATAGAAGAATAAAATGGTAGAATTAAAGAAAAGAATAGCGTCTATCTTAGAAAGCCCAACGGCGGATACAGACGATAAACTGAAGAAAATCTGTCAGTTATTAGACCAAGAAATAGAGTATTTTAATTGGACGGGATTTTATTTCAGAAATGGAGATAAAGAAGAACTTGTCTTAGGGCCTTATGTAGGGGCGGCAACTGACCATACTGTGATTCCCTTCGGGAGAGGGATTTGTGGGCAAGTAGCGGTTTCTAATGAGACTTTTGTAGTTCCAGATGTATCCCAAGAGGATAATTACCTATCTTGTTCCATAGATACGAAGGCAGAAATTGTGGTGCCAATTTTTAAAGATGGAAAAAACATTGGACAGATTGATATAGATTCTCATTCTCTCAATCCTTTTACCAAAGAAGATGAAGCATTATTGCAATGGATTTGTGATGAAGTGGCAAAGATTCTATAACCAGAGATAAAGTGTATAATATCGTAGAAAACTCAACTGGATAGTTGGGTTTTCTTTATGGTTTTAAGGAGGTCGTTCATTACGCCATTAGTTCCTATTTTGATGGAGTTTTCGGTGCTTCTTAGCAATCGTTTATTTCTTTTGAAGGTATCGTAGCTGGCTTCTTTTATCAGTTCGCCTTCGGCGTTGTAGAGTTTCATACTCACCACTACCTGATTGGAAAACACATACTTACCCAGTCCTACTTTGAAATATTGTATCTTGGGAACTACCACGAGATTGGCAGTATTATTTTTACAAATCTCTTGTATGGTTTGGGTATCCACCGTATCATATTCCATTACGGTTTGTAGTCTATCTATCTTGATTTGATCAAAAGGACTTAGCTTATTGGTAACGCTATCAAAAAAAGCTTGGTAAGAAGGTGGTTTTATTTCATCCACATCAGGAGCAATTTCTGGGGCAAAGTACACTATTTTATAGCTTTCCTTAGATTTAGGAAAATCAGATTGTTTTACAAATTGTCCACTAGAGCCATAGGCAGCAATGCAACCCGTGAGAACAGCTGCACCTACAGTAACTAATATGACAGGAAATAAAATTTTTTTCATCACTTTTCTTTGTGCAAAGATAAAACCCATGATTGAGTTTTTAACTATAAAATTTTTAATCTGTAATTACAAAATGAAATTATATTAAACTCATTTTTATATGATTAAAAGCTACCTCCGATGCAGAGGCAGCTTTTAAACTTTGTTGAATTTACATTGCAATCAAAATTATTTACCCAAGTAAGATTTCAAAATTTTACTTCTGGTATTGTGTTTCAATCTTTTGATGGCTTTTTCTTTGATTTGTCTTACCCTTTCTCTGGTCAAGTCAAAGGTTTCGCCTATTTCTTCTAAAGTCATAGGGTGTTTTCCATTCAATCCAAAATATAATCTTACCAAATCTGCCTCTCTTGGGGTAAGCGTTTGCAAGGCTCTTTCTATTTCTATCTGAAGAGATTCTAGCATCAAATCTTTATCTGGGCTTGGCGATTCGCCAGAACGGAGAACATCGTACAGGTTGCTATCTTCACCCTCCACGAGCGGAGCATCCATAGAAAGGTGACGCCCACTGTTTTTCATAGATTCTTTGATATCTTCCTCGCTCATATCCAGCACTTCTGCCAATTCTTCTGGGGAAGGAGGTCTTTCATTTTCCTGTTCCAAATGAGCGTATGCCTTATTAATCTTGTTGATAGAACCAATCTTATTAAGTGGAAGTCTTACAATTCTAGACTGCTCTGCCAATGCTTGCAAGATGGATTGACGAATCCACCATACAGCATATGAAATGAATTTAAACCCTCTGGTTTCATCATATCTTTTAGCGGCTTTCATCAGTCCGAGGTTTCCTTCGTTAATCAAATCGGGTAGGGAAAGACCTTGGTTTTGATATTGTTTGGAAACAGATACCACGAAACGCAAGTTGGCCTTGATGAGTTTTTCTAGTGCCACTCTATCCCCCGCACGGATTCTTTGGGCCAATTCTACCTCCTCATCGGCGGTAATCAGTTCTACTTTACCAATTTCTTGTAGATACTTGTCCAAAGAGGCGGTTTCTCTATTGGTAACTTGCTTGGTTATTTTTAACTGTCTCATTTTTTATCTCTTGTATTTTTAAATGCCTTTTATTAATGGCTCCGTTTAATTGTACGATGAAACTGTAAGAAAGGTTACAAAAAATATTTCTTTTAATTTGAAATTTTATTTGAATGGAAATTTCTTAAGTCTATTTTTTCGGAATAATTTAGTAGCCAATATAATGCCAAAATAGTAAAACTAAAAACCCTTTCAAATTAAATTCAAAAGGGTTAATTACTTTGTTTTTATAAGTTTATTTAATGTCGTACATCATCAGTGCAGACATCAGTTTAGGCTCTATGTAAGTGCATTTGGGAGGCATACTGATTTTGTTATCCGAAATTTTAATCATTTCGTTAAAACTTACGGGATAAATTCCAAAAGCTACAGCATATTTCCCACTATCCACCGCATCTTTCAGTCTTTTAATACCTTCTGCAGATGAGGTTCCTTTGATATAGCTGATGTTATCCGAACTATCGGTATTTTCAATATTCAAAATATCATTGAAGATTAAATTATCCACCACTTGATGGTCTATAAGGTTTTTTACCATATCTGGCGTTCTCAGGCTGTGTTTCAGATGAAGAGAGTAAAACTTCCCATTCATATACATAGAGATATGAAACTTCTGAGAAGGGAAGTATGGCGTTTCATCTTTTTCGTGGATGTTGAAATTAACTTCGAGTTTTTTTAGAAAATCTTCTGGGGACAATCCGTTCAAATCTTTCACTACGCGGTTATAATCGTGTATTTTAATGGATTGATTAGACACGATGAAGCTGTACACAAAGTTATACGCCTCCAGCCCTGTGTGTTTTTTGTTTTTCTCTTTTTGTTTTTTAGCATTGAGTGCTGCCGAGCCAATTCTATGGTGTCCATCTGCAATGTAAAAGGCTTCTACATTGTCCAAAACTTCTTTGAGCTGTTGCATTTTCAAGCGGTTGTCAATTCGCCAAAGTTTGTGCTTAATGCCTTTATCATCTTCAAAAGAAAGGATAGGAATGCTTTTTTCCTCGTGGTTCATCAGCAATTCTACCTTAGGATTGGAAGGATAAGTAAGCAGAACGGGGTCTGACTGCAAGTTGACTTTCTCTAAATAATGCGCTAGTTTTTCCTTTTTTTGAGGAATAGTACTCTCGTGTCGTTTAATTTTACCATTCCAAAAGTCCTCCACAGAGGTCAGTCCCAGAAGCCCTCGGAATACCGACTTGTTGGGGTAAATCTGTTCATACAAATAGTATGAAGAGGCATCTTGGGTTAAAACTTTATTGTCTAAAAGTTCCTCGAAGCTGTGTCGTATTTTTCTCAAGTTTCTATCTACATCCTTAGATTTGCTCAGGATATAAGGCTTAATCATTTGGATATAAGTGTTGTTTTCTTGAGATTTTTTCAAAATTACTTCTTGTGAAAGTCCGTCAATAGGATGTGTAGGAAAAATCTCTACATAGTCATCATTGGGTCTTATTCCACGAAAGGGTTTGAATATCGGCATACTTCAATTATATTTTTCTTGATAATTCTATGATTTGCGTAGCAAGTTCCGTACCTATTTTTTCTTGAGCATCTAGCGTATTGCCTCCTAAGTGTGGCGATAGGGATAGGTGAGGGTTCATTAGCAATGCCAACTCTGGCTGAGGTTCATTTTCAAAAACATCTAATGCGGCTCCAGCTACTTTTCCTTCTTCAATGAAATCGATAAGTGCCACTTCATTGATGACGCCACCTCTTGCGGTATTAGCGATAAATACCCCATCTTTCATCATTTCAAATTGTGGTGTATCTATTAGATAGCCATCGGTTTTAGGTGTGTTGATGCTGAGAAAATCCACATCGGAGAGGAAAGTAGCAATGTCATTAGTGGAGGTTAAGTCAAAATCTACTTTCTGTCCATCGAAAAAGTGTAAACTTACGGTTTCTGTGCGAGGCGTTTGGCTAAGAAGTTTCACTTTCATTCCAAGGGCAATTCCCATTGTTGCGACTTCTTTTCCGATGCCTCCAAAACCGATAACGCCCAAGGTTTTTCCTTTGAGTTCTATTGCATTGGCATAAGATTTTTTAAGGGCATTAAACTGCGTTTCGCCTTCCAAAGGCATCATTCTATTGGCTTCGTGAAGGAATCTCGCTAAGGAAAAAAAGTGAGCAAAGACCATCTCTGCTACCGAACGCGAAGAGGCTAATGGCGTATTGATAACGCTGATGCCTTTTTCACGGGCGTATTCCACATCGATATTGTCCATACCAACGCCACCTCTCCCAATGATTTTAAGACTGGGACAAGCATCGATGAGGTCTTTTCTTACCTTAGTAGCACTGCGAACCAATAAAACATCCACCTGATGATCTTGGATGAATTTGGACAATTGCTCCTGTGCTACGCGAATATCCAAAAACTCCATTCCCGCATCTTTTAGCATTAGTTCTCCCGCTTTGGAAATTCCATCATTGGCTAATATTTTCATTATTTGTATTTTATGGTTTAAAATTTCTCATTACATCTACCAAAACTTTCACACTTTCAATAGGCATTGCATTGTATATGCTGGCACGGTATCCGCCAACGCTTCTATGTCCGTTTAGTCCGCTGATTCCCGCTTCTTTCCAAGCGGCATCAAAGGTTTCTTTCAGTGCATCATCAGTTAGCCTAAAGGAAACATTCATTAGAGAACGGTCTTCTTTTTGGGCAAAACCTTCAAAGAGTGGGTTGGCATCAATCTCGTTGTAGAGCAATTCTACTTTTGCTATATTTCTTTGTTCCGCTGCAGCGATACCGCCATTGTTTTCCAAGTGCTGAAGCGTGAGCAAACTGGCATAAACAGGGAAGACAGGCGGTGTATTGTACATAGACTCTTTGGCAATATGCAGAGAATAATCTAGATACGAAGGAATATCTCGTCCTGTTTTGCCTAAAATTTCTTTTTTTACCACAACTAAAACTGTTCCTGCAGGACCCATATTTTTTTGAGCTCCAGCGTAGATAAGGTCAAATTGGGAGAAATCTATCACCCTTGAAAAGATATCCGAACTCATATCGCATACCATCCGTGTATCCACTTTGGGGAAGGCTTTCATCTGCGTGCCATAGATGGTATTATTAGAAGTGCAATGGAAATAATCATAATCACTTCCTACGGCATAATCCTTCGGTATAAAAGTATAATTCTCAGCTTTGGAAGAACCTACAATATCCACTTGTCCCAGCTTTTTAGCTTCTTTAATGGCTCCTGCTGCCCAAGTTCCTGTATCGAGGTAGGCGGCTTTTCCGTTTTCAGCGTTCATCAGATTGAACGGCACCATAGCAAATTGCAAGCTGGCACCACCGCCTAGATACAGCACTTCGTACTCATCGTTTAGGTTCATTAGTCTTTTCACGATGGCTCTGGCTTCGTCCATTACGGCTACGAAATCTTTACTGCGGTGGGAAATTTCTAAAAGCGAAAGTCCAATGCCATTAAAATCCAAAATGGCTTCGGCAGATTTCTGAAAAACCTCTTCGGGAAGGATGCAAGGCCCTGCACTGAAATTATGTTTTTTCATAAGGAGTGATTTTTATAACATCATTCTAAAAAAATGCTCCAAAATACTGGAGCATAATTTTTCTATTCATTATGTAAAAATGCTTTTTTATCCAATAAGCTTTCTTCAGATTCTACATTGTCATCATCTGGCACACAGCAGTCCACAGGGCATACTGCCGCACATTGAGGCTCTTCGTGGAAGCCTTTGCACTCTGTACACTTATCTGGAACGATGAAGTAGATATCATCATTTATCGGGGCTTGTGGGTCGTCTGCATCTATAGTAAGACCAGATTTTAGGGTTACCATTCCACTTAGGGCGGTTCCTTCGGAAGCTTTCCAATCTACGGCACCTTCATATATTGCATTGTTAGGGCATTCTGGTTCACAAGCTCCACAGTTGATACATTCGTCTGTTATTATAATCGCCATTGCTGATTTTAATTTTTATAAATTTGCACAAAATTACTAAAAATCTATCAAACACGAAGCATAAAAAAATGAATAGCGAATTGCAAATAAAAGGTCTTGTACAATTGTCTCAGTTTTTAGCTTTATTTCTGGATAAAGATGAGGCAAAATATGATGATAATGAGCGAGAACTATTGGGATTATTGAAAAAATCACAATTGGAAAATCCTTGGTTTACAGAGGAGAATATAAAGTTTGCTCTACAGCAATGGGCAAATTTACTCACAGAGAAGAATATTCTGCAATGGCTTTCTGCTTACAAACGAACTGTAGAATCCAAGAAAATAGGGCTTATCTTGGCTGGGAATATTCCTTTGGTGGGTTTTCACGATGTGATTTCTGTGGTGCTGAGTGGAAATATTCCGCTCATTAAACTTTCTTCTAAAGACCAACGAATTTTACCATTTCTTTTGTCGAAATGGAACGACTTTTCCAATGGAAATGTAAAATATGAATTGGTAGAAAAGTTGGAAAATTTTGATGCTGTGATTGCTACGGGAAGTAATAATACAGCGAGATATTTGGAATACTATTTTAAAAATCATAAAAGTATTATCCGTAAAAATAGAACTTCTGTAGCGGTACTGAAAGGTGATGAAACCGATGAAGAATTGCAACGATTGGCAGAGGATATTTTCAGATATTTTGGTTTAGGATGTCGTAATGTAACCCGATTGTTCTTGCCACAAGATTTTAAACTAGACCGATTGTTTGAAAACTTCTTGGCATTTGGAGAGATAATCAATCATAACAGTTATGCCAATAACTATGATTATAACAAAGCGATTTATCTACTGAATCAAGAAAAATTTTGGGATAACAATTTTGTGATGTTAAAGGAAGATTCTCAATTATTTAGTCCGCTATCGGTGCTGAATTTTTCGCGGTATCAAGATTTGGATGAAGTGAAAAACTTCCTTTCAGAAAATAATAATGAGATACAATGTATCGTTGCCAAGCCAGAATTAAATTTAGATGCTGTAAACTTTGGCGATGCTCAACATCCGAAGTTGAACACCTATGCTGATAATATCGATACAATGAAATTTTTGGAGATGGTTTAGAATCCAAGTAAAATGATTTTTATATTTTTGTTTTAGTAAATTATTTGTAATGTCAAATCAACCATCGTCTATATTGGGAAGCATCAAAAATAATCCTAAAATAATGAGAGCTTGGGCAGCGTATGACTGGGCAAACTCTGTTTATTCCCTAGTGATTACTTCCACCATTTTCCCAATATATTTCTCTATTCTTACCACTCAGTTTGAAAAAAAAGAATATCTCGCAGAGCAAAATCGCTGGATAGATGTACCCGTACGCCATAGTATTAAGCTCTTTGGAGAAAGTTACCATCCCGATGCGGTCTATGGCTATTCTCTTACCATTTCATTTTTTATAGTGGTTTTGCTCTCACCGTTTTTATCGTCTTTGGCAGATACCATTGGAAACAAGAAGTCTTTTTTACAGTTTTTCTGTTATTTGGGAGCTACTTCTTGTATGGGATTGGCAATGTTCACAGGGATGAATAATGTGTTCCTAGGGCTATTGTTTAGCATCACAGCGAGTGTAGGTTTCTGGGGAAGTTTGGTTTTTTACAATTCTTTTTTACCAGATATAGCCACACCAGATAGGCAAGATGCTCTATCTGCACGGGGATATGTCTATGGGTATATAGGCTCTGTCGTTTTGGTGATTATTTGTTTGGTATTGATAATGGTGATTGCAGAAACCGAAAAACAAAGATTGATTTTAACCCGCGTGAGCTTCCTTTTAACGGGGGCGTGGTGGTTTGGCTTTTCACAATATACCTTCAAGCATTTACCTAAGTTTGGTAATGTGAAAGATAAATTACCAAAAGATTTGGTACTGCTCAATTATAAAAATATTTTCAAAAAACACGAGGAGCAAGGTGGCTTTTTTGAGGTTTTGAAAGATAATATTCATTTTTATATGGATATAGCAAGGCAGAGTTTTAAAGAGCTTTTCAAAGTGGGGCATCAGCTGTTTTCCAATACCAATCTCAAATTTTTCTTATCCAGCTTTTTCTTTTATAGCATTGGGATGCAAACCATTTTTCTGATGGCAACTTTATTCGGAAAAAGTGAAATTAATCTAGACCAAGGAAAGCTGATAGGAACCCTATTGGTAATCCAAATAGAAGCCATCATCGGTGCGATATTTTTCTCGAGACTTTCCAGAAAAATAGGGAATAAGAATGTGATTTCTATAGCCGTTATCCTTTGGATTGTGGCGTGTCTATGGGCTTATTTCCTCAATAAAGAAAATCCAACGGTAGAGTATCAGTTTTACGGCGTTGCGGCTATTGTAGGATTGGTAATGGGAGGGCTTCAGGCAATGTCTCGTTCTACATATTCTAAGCTTTTGCCAGAAGACTCTATGGATAATACCACTTTTTTCAGCTTTTATGATGTTTTAGAAAAACTGGCAATTATTTTAGGAACTTTCATTTTTGCAACTCTGATAGACCATTTCAACAATATGAGATTTGCAGCACTCTCTATGGTGGTATTTTTCTTATTGGGATTGGTGATGATTCGTTTCGTTAAAGTGAAAATGTTCTCTAAAACTGCGGGGCAATAAAGGCTAAAAGAATAATCACATTTTGGCTTAAAAATTGATAATAAGAAAACTGAACCAAACAAAATGTGTATCTTTGCATCAGTTTTGCAAAACCACTCAATAAAACTATGGCGAATCCTCTATTTTACGCTAAAATTTTACTCTTTGGGGAATACGGAATCATAGAAGACTCCCAAGGTTTGACGCTTCCGTACAGCTTCTATAAGGGAACAATGAAGTTCTCTCAGTTGGATACTGATTTTGAAAAAAAATCTAACGAAAGTCTTAGAAAATATTCAGAATACTTAGAGCAGTTGGCATTGCCAAAGGAATTTCAGCTGGATGTAGAAACTTTCAAAAAGGAAATTTCCCAAGGTTTGTCTTTTGATAGCAACATTCCACAAGGCTACGGCGTGGGGAGTTCAGGTGCTTTGGTAGCAGCAATTTTTGAGAGGTATTCCTTCCAAAAATACAATCCAGAAACCATCAGTAAAGACCAGCTAAAAGAACTGAAAAAAGTATTTGGTCTTTTGGAAAGTTATTTCCACGGAAAAAGCTCTGGCATAGACCCTCTGATTTGCTATATGAATCTACCCATTCTCATAGAAAATAGAGAAAGTGTAGATAAAGTAGCTATCCCAAAGCAGGAGGAAGGCAAGGGTGCCATTTTCCTTATCGACTCTGGAATGGTGGGCGAAACCGAGCCTATGGTGCAGATTTTCTTTGAGAAAATGAAAACCGAAGGATTTAGAAAAACCTTGAAGGAAGAATTTATACGATACAATAATGCGTGTATTGACGCGTTTCTGAAAAAGGAAATGAATCCATTTTTTACCCATCTGAAAAAACTATCCATTTGGGCTTATGACCACTTTAAACCGATGATTCCCGAAAGTCTTTACAAGGCGTGGAAAAAAGGTTTGGATACCAATGCGTATTATCTGAAACTCTGTGGTAGTGGAGGCGGAGGCTATATTCTAGGCTTTTCTAAAGATTATGAAAAAGCAGAGTCTTTACTGAAAGGATTTAATAAAGAGGTTATTTATAGATTCTAATTTTCCTGATTTTAAAATATGGAGGAGACGCGGCGATGAGGCTCGCGTCTTTGGTTTTAACTAAGTGTATGATGGCAAAAAAATCTTTCATCGTTAGAATGTCTCAGCTGGTAAGTTTACTACTTGGGGCAAGGATTTTTATGCTTCTTTTATTCACCTTTACGCTGTATGTTTCCACTTTTTTCTTGTTTAGCCAAGAGGAAAGCCTGAGGAACTTCGTGTTTGATTATAAAGTTCACGGCATTATTCTATGCTCACTACTTAGCATTGCTTCGGGAGGCATTATCAATCAGTTTTATGATTTTGAAAAAGACCAACTACAGAAGCCTTTTAGAACAAAACTGCAAAGTTTCCTGAAACAAAAGTATTTTTTGTATTCATATATCATTCTGAATATCATTTCGCTCGGTATTGCAGTCTTGCTTTCGCCAAGGATATTTGTTTTCTTTCTGCTGTATCAGTTTATGATGTGGTTTTATAGTCATAAGCTAAGCAAAATCTTGATGGTGAATAATCTAACTTTCGTTTCGCTTACCTTATATCCATTTTTTGGAATGTTGGTTTATTATCAGCATTTTTCGTGGAAACTATTTTGGATGGCGATGTTTTTATTTTTAATCCTTCTGATAGTGGATATTTTGAAAGATATTTTAACCCTTCGCCCTGATACCATTTTCGGATATAGAACATTGCCCAATGTTTTAGGAATCAAAGCCACTACAATAGTACTTTCAATATTGCTGATTGCCAACGCTTGGATTTCCTTTTTGGTGGTACAGCACATCTTGGAACACCATCTGTTGATAGTCTATTTTTCCTTATCCATCGTGATATTGTTATTATCCTTACTGCCAATCTTTTTTTTCAGGTTCAAAAGGATGTATTGGCTGGTCAATTTGCTAAGGATATGGATTTTCTTAGGAGTGGTTTTTATGCTGCTCAACGGGATATTTGAAAGAGTAGGATAATCACTAAATATTTTTTTGCAATTTTATTATGATGAAACCAAAAAATAAATCTGCTGCTATGGGATTTATCTTCATCACGCTGCTGATAGACATCACAGGGTGGGGAATCGTGATTCCTGTAGTTCCTAAACTGATAGAAGAGCTGATACAAGCCGATGTTTCTGAAGCAGCAAAATATGGAGGCTGGCTTAGTTTTCTGTATGCGTCTATGCAGTTTGTTTTTGCTCCTATTTTGGGAAATTTGAGCGATCAATATGGTCGGCGACCCGTTATTCTATTTTCTTTATTGGGGTTTTCCATCAATTTTTTCTTGCAGGCGTGGGCACCTACCATATTTTGGCTTTTTGTAGGTCGTTTGTTTTCTGGAATCACAGGAGCCAGTATTACCACAGCCAGTGCTTACATTGCCGATATTTCTGATGATAGCAATAGAGCAAAAAACTTTGGACTGATAGGAGCTGCTTTTGGCTTAGGGTTTATTATAGGCCCTGTTTTAGGCGGTTTATTAGGGCAATATGGTGCAAGGGTGCCATTTATTGCAGCGGGGATATTATGTTTGCTTAATTTTGTTTATGGCGTATTCATTTTGCCAGAAAGTCTGGATAAAAATCATCGTAGAGATTTTAGCTGGAAACGAGCCAATCCTATTGGAGGATTTTATCAGGTAAGGCAATATCCAGAGCTTATTAAACTATTGGTGGCGTGGTTTTTAGTCTATATTGCAGGGCACGCTGTACAGACCAATTGGGCTTATTTTACGATGTATCGTTTCCAATGGGATGAGAAAATGGTAGGAATTTCCCTTGGAGTGATGGGTGGGCTTACCGCTTTGGTACAAGGCTTTTTAATCAGAAAACTTCATCCTAAAATAGGAAATGATAGAAGTATTTTGTACGGATTTATAGCTTATGCCTTAGGAATGTTATTGTTTGCTTTTGCCAATCAGCCTTGGATGATGTTTGCCTTTTTAGGAATTTATACCTTGGGAGGTATTGCAGGACCAGCGTTACAATCCGTAATTACTTCTAAGGTGCCAGCTAATGAACAAGGGGACATCCAAGGGGTGCTTACCAGTATGGTGAGTTTAACCTCTATTATAGGACCTCCTTTGATGACTAATGTTTTCTATTATTTCACCCATTCTGAAGCTCCTTTTCAGTTTGCAGGTGCTCCTTTCTTCTTAGGATTTTTATTGATGGCATTCAGTGCCTTTTTCATCTATCGCTATGGGATGAGTGGAAGGAGGAAAGATTAAAGTTGTGTTTTTTTAATAAGTTATTGATATATTGTAAATTAATAAAACTATTAAAAACCATTTTAAAATCCACTTTATTGAATTACAGCTTATAGCTTGATACTTAAAGCTTATAGCGTTAAAAATTTAAAATCAAGGTTTAAGGTTAAAAAATGTTTCGTATTTTAGCAGAATGGAATTAGGATTTATGGAAATGGTGGTCATTGCCATCGCCATCATTGTATTATTCGGGCCTAGTAAGTTGCCTACCATTGCACGAGATTTAGGAATTGGCGTGCGTAAGATGCGTGGTGCAATGGAAGATATAAAAAGTGAAATAATGAAGGAGGCAGATAACCCAGTCTCCGAAATTAAGCGTGAAATAGAGAAAGTGAAGGAAGCCGCTAAGGAATATAACCCGATGAATGAAGTGAAAAAAGAGATAGACGGGATTAAAGAATCGGTTTCTATCAATATTGATGAAACAACATCTGCAGCCAAACCAAAGGTGAAGCCCGCTGATGATGAAGCCTATGAAGGACCTGTAAGCCGATAAACAATGACGGAGATAATCGCTTGGGATAAAGCTTTATTTTTATTCCTCAATAATCTGGGAACGCCCGCTTATGACAATTTCTGGAAGATGGTTTCTGGAACATTGGTGTGGTTGCCTTTTTATGCTACCCTTTTGTATCTTTTTTTTAAAGCTTATGGCTGGCGAAATTTGGTTTACATCCTTATTTTCATTGCTTTGGGCATTACCATATCAGACCAATTGTCTGGGATTTTTAAAAACGGACTAGAACGCCTAAGACCGTGCCACGATGCCTCTCTTAATGCGATGATGCGTAAGGTGGTCTGCGGAGGGCAATATGGTTTTTATTCTGCCCACGCTTCCAATTCTTTTTTCTTGGCAATCTTTTCTACGATATTGCTTAGAACCAAGCATTTCTTTCTACCTTGGATTATGTTCATCTGGGCTGCTCTAGTAGCGTATAGTCGTATTTATCTTGGTGTCCATTTTCCTTTAGATATTCTCTATGGTGCGGGTGTAGGCTTTTTGCTCGGAGGCTTTATGGCTTCCTTGGCTAAAAAAACACTGAAGGTTTAACCCAGATTAAGCATTTGAAAAGATGTTTCTTGTTTAATTTGTTGATTGACAGCATTGCTAAAATATGTTTGCAAAATCTATCTTATTGAATGAAAGCTTTTACGACTTAAAGCCTAGTGCGTAATTTGGGTTTAATATACAGAAGAAAAATCTTAAAAAAACAAAAGCCCGAATTATAAATTCGGGCTTTTGAATATTGATAACAAAAAAAATTCTACATTATTTTACTTGATCTACAACAGCTTTGAAAGCTTCAGGGTGATTCATTGCAAGGTCTGCAAGAACTTTTCTGTTTAGCTCGATGTTGTTCTTTTTAAGAGCTCCCATAAACTGAGAGTAAGAAAGTCCGTTCTCTCTAGCACCCGCATTGATACGAGCAATCCAAAGAGCTCTGAAATTTCTCTTCTTCTCTTTTCTACCGCGGTAAGCATATTGCATTGCTTTTTCTACGGCATTTTTAGCAACTGTCCATACGTTCTTTCTTCTTCCGAAATAACCTTTAGCCAGTTTTAAAACTTTTTTTCTGCGTGCTCTAGAAGCTACGGCATTTACTGATCTTGGCATAATTTAAAATTGTTTTTTTTGAATACAGCGTTGCTTATTGCATCAAACTTTTGGGCTGATATTCAGGGTTAAAATTCTTGAATTGTTGTCTAATTCTTATAAACCGAATATGGATTTATAAAAACTACTTAATGGCTAATTGACGAAGTACGCTTTTCTCGTCCACCTTAGCTACATAAGAAGTTTGCGTAAGATTTCTCTTTTGCTTAGTTTCTTTCTTTGTTAAGATGTGACTTTTGTAAGCATTCTTTCTTTTGATCTTTCCAGTTCCGGTAAGAGCAAAACGCTTCTTAGCACCTGATTTCGTTTTTAGTTTTGGCATTGTTTTGCTTTTTTTATTTTTGTTATCAATACATTTCCATTGCATAATGCAGGGATTTTCCCTCTCATACAATAGTTTGCAAATTTACAAAAAATTATAATACAAGCACCAATTGCACTAAGATTTTTTTTGGCTGGGAAACTCAGAAATAAAAATTTAATATCCGTACTAAGCAATTATTTTCTACATTTGTTCCTTTATTTGTAATTGATAATGGAAGAACAACATACAGAACCGAAACTAAAAAGGGGCTTGTCTAATAGGCATATCCAGCTGATTGCCTTGGGCGGAGCTATAGGCACAGGATTATTCTTGGGCATTGGACCTGCGGCGGTATTAGCAGGGCCTTCAGTGATATTAGGGTATATCTTGGCAGGGATTATTGCCTTTTTTATTATGCGTCAGTTGGGCGAGATGGTAGTAGAGGAGCCAGTATCTGGGTCATTCTCGTATTTTGCACACCGCTATTGGGGAAGTTTTGCAGGATTTACTTCGGGGTGGAATTATTGGATTTTATATATCTTGGTCTCTATGTCAGAGCTTACCGCCATTGGCATCTATGTACAATATTGGTGGCCCGATATTCCGTTGTGGGCTTCTAGTGGCTTTTTCTTTTTGGCGATTACGGCTCTTAATCTAGGCTCGGTGAAATTGTTTGGCGAGGCAGAATTTTGGTTTTCCATCATCAAAGTTGTGGCTATTATATCAATGATTTTGTTCGGAAGCTACCTCTTGTTATCAGGGACGGGAGGTGAGCAAGCAACAGTACAAAACCTGGTTAACAACGGAGGATTCTTCCCCAAAGGGTGGTTTCAGCCTACTGAAAACGGCTATCAGGGTTTATTAGCAGTAATGGCTATCATTATGTTTTCTTTTGGTGGTCTAGAGCTCATCGGTATTACTGCGGCAGAGGCAGAGCACCCCGAAAAGAATATCCCGAAGGCCACCAATCAGGTGATTTATAGAATTTTAATTTTTTATGTAGGGGCTTTGGTCATTTTATTTTCATTATCACCTTGGGAAAGCATTACCACGGAAACCAGTCCGTTTGTTACTGTTTTTGATAATCTGAAAGTGCTGAATTTTAGTGTATTCGGGAAAGAGTTTTCTACAGCTCAGCTTGTGGCTAATTTTCTGAATCTGATTGTGCTAACGGCAGCCCTTTCGGTTTATAATTCTTGTGTGTACAGCAATAGCCGAATGCTATTTGGACTGGCAGAGCAGGGAGATGCACCTCGGTTTTTGAAGCGACTGAACAGCAATGCGGCTCCTATCACAGCCATATTAGTATCAAGTGGTTTCGCAGGCTTGTGCATTATCATCAATAAGTTGATTCCAGAAGAGGCGTTTAAAATTCTGATGTCTCTGGTGGTTTCTTGCTTGATTATCAATTGGGTAATGATTTCTTTGACGCATCTGAAATTCAGAAAAGCGAAGGCTAAGGAAGGTTTTACTACAAAGTTTCCATCGTTTCTATATCCGTATTCTAATTATATCAGCATTGTGTTTCTGGTGGCTATATTGGGCATTATGCTGGTAACAGGGATGGCGGTATCCGTTGTTTTGATTCCGATATGGCTGGTATTGCTATGGCTGGGTTATCGTTTTGTAAAATAAAAAGAAGTTTATGAAATTACTTTCAGAATCAGAGAAAGAAAGCTTGTTGCTTTCGTTGAAAACGCGATTTGAAGAGAATACCCATCGTCATTTAGAGATGTCTTGGGATAGAGTAGAGGAAAAATTACGCAAAAACCCAGAGAAATTATGGAGTTTATATCAAATGGAACAAACCGAGGGTGAGCCCGATGTGATTTTGTATGATGCTTCTCGTGATGCTTTTTGCTTTTGTGATTGTTCTAAAGAAAGTCCGAAAGGGCGTAGAAGTTTGTGCTATGATTTAGCGGCTTGGCAGTCTCGCAAACAAAACAAACCGAGTTCGTCTGCGTGTGAAGAAGCCGAAAAAATGGGCGTATCCTTGTTGTCTGAAGATGAGTATGTTTTTTTACAAACAGTAGAACCAGTAGATACCAAAACTTCTAGTTGGCTAAAAACACCTGAAGAAATGCGGCAATTGGGAGGGGCTTTGTTTGGAGACTACCGCTTCGGTCGTGTGTTTTTTTACCACAATGGGGCAGACTCCTACTATTCTGTAAGAGGATTTAGAGCCATATTATGGGTATAAAAAAAGAAGGTTATTACCTTCTTTTTTTTATATTATTTCTATCAAGAAACCTTTGCTTTTCACGATGTTTTCTATGGTTTCTTGGGCATTTTCGTCTGCCGTTACCGTTAGTATCTTCTCCGGATTATCCGTATCTACGCTCCATTCTTGGATGTTGGGAGCATTGTCTAGTTCGTTTTGCACTTTAGACACGCAGTTGCCACAGTTGAGGTTGGTTTTGAATTGAAATTGTTTGGTATTCATAAATCAGATGTTAAGGTTGTTTTTAAATAATGGTAAGCATTCAAATATTTGTTTAGGCGTTCTAAATCTTTGGTGTCTATTTTTTCTAATCGTGTGATATCCATATTATCTTTTAAATCGTTGATTTTAATCTTTACAGCAATAGGGTTTTGCTTCACTCGTTCTATGAAATTGGAGTAGTCTTCGTTTTCTCTTTTAGTTACGCAATCTAAAATAGTTATAATTTCGTCTGAAAAGCCTTCATTTTTTAAATCATCAAAAGTCCAATTCGTATCTTCTATCAAATCGTGAAGCACACCACATATTTTTTCCACTTCGGTTTTTCCACTATCCATCACTCGGATAAGATGATAGATATAAGGTTTTCCCACTTTGTCTATTTGATTTGCGTGGGCTATTTTGGCTATTTCTATTGCTTTTTCTAACATTGTAAGGAGTTTATTTAGGGATAATTATTTGTTTATTTATTTCTCTCAATTATATTAGCACCAATGTACGGGGTTGCCAACTTCTATCGAGCCTATAAGGAGCTTTTCTAAAGATACTATGACAGAGTTCCAATAAAAAGAAGAGTCATATTGCTTTTTTTCCACTATATACTCATTGACAGATTCTCCCGTATCGTTTCTTAAAGACATCGAACAATTACTAAGACCTCTTTTGGTTTTATTACAAACAAAAGTAATATTTTTCTCGTCTTCTATGTATTCAGTGAAATCTGTTGATTGAAAAATAATGTAATATTGTTCTTCTTTCTCTTCTAATATATGAAATCCTTCGTTGCTTAATAAAAACATTTTGTTTTTGTCAAAAAATCCAAAAGGAATATCATCATCATAATTACCAATCATTATGATTTCGTCGTTTTTTTTATTTCTTAAAACTACTTTATCTAAATTTTTATTACTATTTTGTAATTTTTGAAGTTCATTATAAGCGTCTTGAGCTTTATTAGCAGGAAGACAGCCACCGTTAGCCTTAGGAAGATATTTACTGAGAACAGGATACTCTTTTTCGCCACCATTTTCAGCAATAAATGCTCTAAAACCACTCATCCCCATATTGTTTGCGATATTTTCATAAACATATTCCATTTCTTCGTGGGGGCAAGCTGTATTTTTCCAATCATTAAATTCTCTTTCTTTTTCAAACTCGTCCTCCCAATCTTTATCTGTTGCATTAGGGTTGTCTGGAAACTCAAGGTATAATCCGTCTTCGTCAAATACAACATATTCTTTGTAAGGAGGTTCTGTTGTTTTACCTTTTTGATAACAATCACAAATTACAAATCCACAATAACTCATATTTATTTATTTTGGTCAGTAAAAATAAATATTTTAACGATATAATCCATTTATTTTTTAACGAATAAAGCAATTGATGTTAAATTTTACTAGGTCACGAAATACTTTATTTATGTCTTACAATAAAACATCCCCCGAATATCCCCCTGACCCCAAAGGATTATCCCCCTAGTCCCCCGAAGGGGAAACTAACAACTGTCAACTAACAACTAACAACTAAAAATATCGCATTCTCAAGCTATTGCTCACCACACTTACGCTGCTAAGTGCCATTGCTGCACCTGCAATCATTGGGTCTAATAGAAAACCATTGATAGGGTAGAGGATGCCTGCAGCAAGGGGAATTCCTATAATATTGTAGATGAATGCCCAGAATAGGTTTTGCTTGATGGTTTGTACTGTTGCTTTAGAAATTCGTATGGCTTGAGGTATTTTTAGCAAATCAGAAGAGATGATAGTCATCTTGGCTACATCTATAGCAATGTCACTTCCTTTGCCCATTGCAATGCTCACATTGGCGGTGGCAAGGGCTGTGCTGTCGTTAATACCATCGCCTACCATTGCTACGGTGCGTTGGTTTTGCTGTAAAGCTTTCACAAAATCAGCTTTGTCTTGCGGTAATACTTCGGCTTTGTATTGGGATATTCCTACTTGTTTTGCTATGGCTTTGGCAGTGGCGTGGTTGTCTCCTGTGAGCATATACACCTCTATTCCCATTGCTTGTAGTTGATAGATTGCTTCTTTGGAGGTAGCTTTTATCTTATCTGCAATGGCAAATACGGCAAGGGCTTGTTGGCTATTGCCAAACCAAATGACGGTTTTGCCTTGGGTTTCCCATTGCTTTGAGGCATCTATCAGTTGAGATGGAATGTTTATCTGCTGTTCGGTAAGGAGTTTTCTATTGCCTACCCAATATCCATCACCGTTGTAGGTGGCTTTTGCTCCTTTGCCTGTAATGCTTTCAAACTGCGAAATTTCTACCATTTCCGATTGGGAAAAATGTTGTATGATGGCTTCTGCCAATGGGTGTTCGGATTGTTTTTCGATGCTTAGGAGTATGTTTTTTAGAGTAGAAACATCTTCTATCCATAGGCTGTCTGTTACCTGTGGTTTGCCTTCTGTGATGGTACCTGTTTTATCGAGGATAATGGCGTCTATTTTCTCGGCTAGTTCTAGACTTTCAGCATCTTTTATCAAAATTCCCTTTTCGGCACCTTTGCCCACACCTACCATTATGGCAGTAGGAGTTGCTAAGCCTAAAGCACACGGACAAGCGATAACGAGTACCGTAATGGCAGAGAGAAGTCCTTGAATCAAGGCGTTTTCTCCTCCGAAAACATTCCACAAAACAAAGGTAAGCACGGCAATCATCAGGATAGAGGGAACGAAGATGCGAGCAATTCTATCTACCATTTTCTGCACAGGCGCCTTACTGCCTTGGGCATCTTGCACCATCTGTATGATTTGGGCAAGCATTGTTTCGCTGCCTACCTTGGTTGCACGGAAGGTGAAACTCCCTTTTTGGTTGATGGTTCCTGCAAAGACTTGGTCGTATGCCTTTTTTTCCATAGGGATAGGCTCACCGCTGAGCATACTCTCATCTACAAAGGAAGTGCCTGAAAGTACCTCGCCATCTACGGCAATTTTCTCCCCTGGTTTTACCAAAATACGGTTGCCAATAGCAACTTGCTCAATGGGAATTTGCAATTCAGAGCCGTTGTCTTGCAAGATGGTAACGCTTTTGGGTTGTAATCCGATGAGTTTTTTAATGGCGGTAGAAGTGTTGCTTTTGGCTTTTTCTTCTAATAATCTTCCTAGGAGGATAAAGGCAATAATCACGGCTGCAGCCTCGAAATAGGCGTGGGCGTGCAATCCTCTTCGGTGCCAAAACTCTGGAAATAAGGTGTTAAACACGCTAAAGAGGTAGGCAATCCCTGTGCTAAGGGCAACTAAAGTGTCCATATTAGCAGAGCGATGTAGGGTTTGTTTCCACGCATTGCGGAAGAAATCTCGCCCTAGCCATAGGACTACTGGGGTAGAAAAAGCCCACATAATCCAATTGGCATAAGGCATATCCATAAAAAACATCCCAATAACCATTACCGGAAAAGCTAAGGCAATAGCCCATAAGGTGCGTGTTTTTAGCTGATGATACT
This sequence comes from Bergeyella porcorum, assembly GCF_042427575.1. NCBI lineage: Bacteria > Pseudomonadati > Bacteroidota > Flavobacteriia > Flavobacteriales > Weeksellaceae > Bergeyella > Bergeyella porcorum. The sequence goes on along the minus strand of NZ_JBHMFD010000002.1, from coordinate 84,308 downwards.
TTTTATTGTGTAGGTCTTCTAGGGTGTCTTGTACAGAATTGTTTTCTATTAGTAGGTCAAAACCAGCTTTTTGCACAGCTTTTTGCAGTAGAAAGGGATTGGTGATATTAGGTAGATATTCTACCGAAAGGAAGCCCGTAGCGAAGTTGACCGAAGCGTAGAGTATGCCCTCTTGCATTTTCACAACATTTTCTATGCTACCTGCACAAGAGGCACAAGACATTTCTAGTGCAGGAAACGAAGCCTTTACCGTTGGTACTTCATAGCCTAGAGATTGAATAGTATCCATTGCTGCAGCAATAGTATCGGGCTGGCTTGTGTGGATAAGCACCCGATGATTGTTGAGCTCAACCGTTGCAGAAACAATGCCCTCTACCTTGGCAAGAGCCCCTTCTATGATTCGGGCACTGTGTTCGCTCTCTACTCCCACTAGAGGTAGAAAAGTGTTTTTTATATTTTTATCCATTGGTTTTCTTTGTTTTGATACTACAAATTTGCGGATAATTTTTTAATCCCCCGAAGAACAATCGACAACCAACTTGAGTTTTGAGTGCTAAGTGTTGAGTTTTGAGTTGTTGAGGAAAGAAGAAGGAAGAAGGAAGAAGGAAGAAAGACTTCTTAACCTTCTAGCTTTCTAACAATTGAAAACCATTAACCATTAGCTAAATGTCCATCAACCATCAACCGACAACCATCAACCAATTAAAACGGATATCCAAAGGCGAAGTTGAGGGTGGGTTTCCAAGTATCTCCAATCACCCAGCGGTTTCCTAGGGGTTGGTTAGGGTCGTGCACCTTCCAAGCGGCATCTAAACGGAGCGTGATGTAGGCAACATTTACCCTAACGCCAAGCCCAGCACCTACCCCCATTTGAGAAATGAATTTATTGAATTTAAACTCATCCCCAGAGCCTGTATCTTTCAGAGCCCAAATGTTTCCCGCATCTACAAAGGCAGCACCTTCAAACATTGGAGAGAAAGGCAATCGGTATTCTATATTGGTGGTTAGCTTCATATTGTTCATAATGAAAGCCCGCACGCGTTCGTCCAGCTGAGAATCCGCAGGACCCAGTCCACCATAGACCCGCCACGCACGGATATCATTAGAGCCTCCGTTGAAATAAGACCTTACAAAAGGCATACGCGTAGAGTTGCCATAAGGAATCCCAATACCGATGAATTGCCTCAATGCTAGCGTATGATTACCATTGAAAAAGTGAAAATACTTTCTAACATCTACATCAAATTTCACGAACTGTGAGTAAGGAATATCAAAGATGGTTTTTTGCATATTCTGTGTAGATAGCCCTTCGTTTTGAGAGCGGCTATTGAATAGGTTAAAGAGGTTTCCCGCTGTTTCTATTTTTCCACTGAAATAAAATGGATTACGATAGCCTTTTTTCCCGATTTCGTTGTAGATAAAATTGTAGATTAAGGAAGAGATGAGCACATCCTGCGTCTGTCGGTCTTTATTGATGAGAGATTGGACAAAGTTATTGAACAAGTCTAAATTTTCTCCCGTAAGTGTACTCTGAAAAGAAGGGTCTTCCATAATGATTCTGGAAGCTTCATCTGATGTGATTTCCCCTGCCAAAAACCGATTGTACAAATCGGGAGAGTATAGGCTAAACATATCATTTCTAATGGCACCTTCGGTAGGGAAGAAGTCGTAATAGCGGTCTTTGTTTCGGGTCAAACTGAGCTGGGTATTGAGAACGGATAGTTTGTGAGAGACCACATCATTGACATTGGCATAGTAGCTCAGTCCACTATTGAAGGTTACCCTTCCTAAGCCGATATTATTCTGCACGGAAATTCCTAGATTGATAGCAGAAGTAGGAGAGTACCGTTTGGGAATCAGCTTGTAAGATTTAAAAGGGAGGAGCAATCTCGGGAAGCTAAGAGAGGATTGTAGAGAGGCTTCATAGGCGAATATCCTTTGGCTTGTATTCTTGGAATCTACCACACGCCCCGTGATGCCAGAGATACCCACAGTAAGGTTTTCTGCACCGCCAAAGATGTTTCTACTGGTAAGGTCCACAGAAGGTGAAATCCCCAGATTGAGAATCTGCGAGTAGCTTAGGTCTGTGGCAACACGAAAATCATATTTAGGCAAAGGTGCCAGATAATAGGAAACATCCAAGATGCTATCAGTTCCCTTTCTGATGCGTTCCCGATAATCAATAATGCTGAAATTGTTGGTCGCCGCAATATTTCGTTTGGTAAGGTCTAGATTTTTTTGTTTGTAAACCTCGCCAGTAGCTAAAATAATGGGACGCCACAGAGCATTGGTTTTGTACTGTTGGTCTAATTTGTGAAACTGAATGCCACGCAAAGTTTCCTTGGAAGTTTCCAAAGTATCGGAGAGTTTTTCTAGTATATGTACATTAATATCCCCTATGGTAGCCCTTTTGTAAGGAGTTCCCAAGGAATCCTTTCGGATGTCCATTACCAGTGGTACATTTTTTCGGTTGTTTAGCGTATCTGCGGTGAAGAAAATCTCTTCATTAGAGCTGTTAAATTTATAAAAACCTTCATCTTTCATCTGCTGATTGATGCGGGCAATTTCAGCTTCTAGTTTGGTTTGGTCTAGGATATCACCAGCCTTTATAGTACTTTTATGATGGCTACCTTCGTAGATTTTTTTGATTTCAGGGTCTTGAATATTGTAATAATACTCTGAAACTCTGGTAGGTGTGCCGTGTTTGATGGTGTAATTAACTTCCGCTTTCTTGGAGGCAGAATCCAGAATATGCTGATGTTTTACTTGAGCATCCCAAAAACCTCGGTAGATGAGTCTTTTTTGGATATTCTCGGTACTATTTTCCGTTCGGGCTTCGTCTAAGATAACAGGAGCTTCGCCAATGGTGTGCAAAAAACGATTGATGAATAAGTTTTTCCCTACCGACTGAGGCATTTCGTACTTAATAAATAGAGAATCTCTCAGTTTTTGATTTCTCATTTCCGAAGGATAGGTAGTGTATTCATTAAGTAGTGTATCATATTTAGGATTGGCGAGATTGTAAGCCCAAAGCCCAAAAGGAAATAAAAAGAGTGCTTTTTTGTTAGGTTTTTGTCCTACATAGTCGGGTAACTCATTGCTATGCTCTTTACTATCCTCGTAGGAGAACGAGTTTTTGGTGAGGAGATAGCTGCCCTCTGGCACCTTCTTGGTAGTGCTACAAGCGTAAAGAATTCCCATAGAAGTTGCAACTGATAAAAATATGTGATATTTTTGAAAATATTTCTTGATATGCTTACGGCTCATACGATAAAAATTATACAGTCTTTAGACAAAAGAAAGTTCAGGCAAAAATACAATTTGTTTTTGGTAGAAGGTAGTAAAACCATCAGAGAACTTTATTATTCTAACTATAAAGTAAAAGAATTATTTTCCACTAATGATGAGGTGGGTGATTTTCCTGCTCACGAAATACAAAAAATAACGCCAGCAGAACTGAAAAAAATAAGCTTTCTACAGCATCCAAAAGATGCCGTAGCACTCTGTGAAATTCCAGAAACTAAAATGATGGAGGACGCAGGGTTCAATTTGGTTTTAGATGGCATACAAGACCCCGGTAACTTGGGTACAATGATTCGCTTGGCAGATTGGTTTGGAATACCACAGATCGTTTGTAGCCAGGATACTGTGGATGTCTATAATCCGAAAGTGATTCAGGCAACAATGGGATCTTTCACACGGGTGAATGTGGTCTATACCGATTTGGTAGAATTTCTGAAACATTCTGAAAACGAGAGTATAGGCACTGATATGGAAGGTTCATCTATCTATGATTTCCATTTTCCTGAGCGGCTCAACCTTGTTCTTGGTAATGAGGGCAACGGAATGCGGGATGCTACCGAGCGTTTATTGAAACATAAAGTTACCATTCCAAGGTTTGGGAAAAACCAATCTACCGAGAGCCTCAATGTCTCTATGGCGTGCGGCATCATTTTAGGTGAGATTTTCTCAAAAAAATAACCGTTTCTGAAAACGGCTATTGGCTATATCAATTTTTCCATACTGGATATGCTTTTCTTTTGCTGAAATTCTTCCGCTTTGTTTCGGATGTATCTCAGTGCGATAGGCAAGACATAAACAATGGCTAGGCCTATGAGTTTATGTTTCCAGCTGCTGCTTTTTAGGTTCTTTTTTGCGGCATTGCCGATGAGTGCTACACCTCCCAGTTTGATGGCACTTTCTATCAGATTGCCTTGTAGGCCATCGTTATCAAAATTGATGATGGAGTTTTTTCGGCTTCTATTGGTGAGTTCATTGCCGATAAGTTTGGCAACATTACCTGTTTTTAGGGTGAGTTTAGTTTCTCCCTCTGGGGTTACTTGCTCCATCAGGAATTTATCTGTAAAGCCATTGGTAAATGCACTAAGGCTTTCTTTGGTATTCTCAAAGGTGAGTAGACCTTCCATATCCTGAACTTCTTTTTTGAGCAGGGCTTTTTTTCGTCTTAATTCTTCTAGGCTATTATATTTAGTGGACATTTTTTGAAAAGGTTTTAAGGGTTAAGCAGTTTAATGATTTTATTAGCCACCGAATTGGTAATGCTTTTTCTTGCCAAAAATAGAACAATAAGAATGAGCAAGTAAACGCCTCCCATAATGAGCACACCATAGGCGTAATTGCCCAAAAGATAGCCAATCCAAAGTCCTAAACCGATATTGAGCAGGATGATAAAGAATGTTGCTACAAATACTGCTAATAAAATGAATGCTGCCGTACCCAAACTTACGGAGGTTTTCTCTGTAGCTTCCATTTTCAGGAGGTCGGCTCGTTTTGCAGCATATTGCTTTAGAATATCTATCATAAGTTTAATAATTTAATTGAGTTGCAAAAATGGGGAAACTTAGTGATATAAGCTTCCCCAATTTTTATATTTCCATTCGGAAAACTGAAATCATCATTGGAAGCGGGTTTTATTTAAGAGCGTCCAACTCAGTTTCAATTTCTTTAGAAACTTCTGCAACGGTATTGGCTGCTTGGTTTTTGTACTTGTCATATCCTTCTTTTACAGAAGATACCACTCTATCGGTAGTTTCTTTGACCTGAGCAGAAAGATTATCGTATTGGTTTTTTACTTTTTCAGATACTTGCTCATATTGTTCTTTGGCTTTATCTACCGTTTTACCATATTGGTCTTTTGCCTGAGAAGCCAAATCGTCAGCTTTATCTTTTAGTTTTTTTCTGGTTTTCTTACCTTCTTCTGGAGCGTAAAGCATTCCTACAACCACACCTACAGCTGCACCAGCTAAAAGACTTGCCAAGACAGCACCTACATTGTTACCACATTTTTTAGACATAATATTTAATTTTTAAAGGTTAAAATTCTATTTGATTTTCGCTGTGTGAAGTTACAACAAAAGTGCCAATAAACCTTATTTAAACTATTAAAATTATGTTAAAATGGGAATAATGAAAAGAAATATAAAAGTCTTGAAAGATAAACCGCACCCTATTACCTGCCGTTAATTCAAATAAAAATCTTATTTTTACATCAAAATTGAACACAATGAATGCTATTTTAAGATTGCTCATCACAGCGGTAGTAGCCTATTTGCTTACCAATGTTTTGGATGGCGTCCGCTTTACAGATTTTTCTTCAGCCATTGTATTTGCATTGGTTTTAGGTCTTTTTAATATGATTGTAACGCCTATTTTAAAATTTTTAGGCTTGCCACTTACCATCATTACCTTGGGACTATTCTCTTTGGTCATCAATGCCATTGTTATTCTTTTGGTAGATTATTTTGTAGTTGGTATGGTGGTTAATGGTTTTTGGTGGGCATTCATATTCAGTATAGCGTTGTCTTTTGTAACTTCTATACTGAATTCTCTATTGCTAAAAGATTAAATTTCAAAAAAATAAATTTATAAAGTAGAATGAAAATTAAACAAACTTTGGTAGCTCTTGCAGTACCTTTCCTTATGAATGCACAGCAAGTAATGACGCCAGAACTTTTGCATTCCCTTAGAAGAATAGGCGTTTCTGCGGTTTCACCAGAACAAACATCGTTGATATACAAGGTGAGCCAAACCGATGTAAAAACGGAAAAAAGCCAATCTGAAAGCTACTTCCTCAATCTTCTTAATGGGCAATCTGCCAAGATAGATTTGGGCAAAAAAGCATTGATACAATGGGATAAAAATGGGCTGTATGCCTATGAGGAAGAGCAGATTTTGATTTCTAAAGACTCTGGAAAAACTTGGGAAGTTTTTTATACCATTGGCAAGGTTGATCATATTGTGATTTCTCCCGATGGGAAAAAGATTGCGTTCAGCAAAGAGGTGCAGGTAGAGACAGTCTATGGCAAAGAAAAATATTCCGATTTGCCCAATTCTACTGCTCAAGTTTATACCGACCTTAATCACCGCCATTGGGATTATTTCAATGAAGGGAAATACAATCATATTTTCGTAGTTCAGAAATCTGAATCTGTGGATAAAGCCAAAGACTTGCTAGAAGGAAAAGCGTGGGACTCGCCACAGCGACCGTTTGGCGGAGCAGAAGACTTTATCTGGAGTCCAGATTCTCATCAGTTGCTCTATGTGGTAAAACCTTTGAGTGGGAAAGACTATGTACTTTCTACCAATACAGACATCTTTGCGTATGATTTAGCCTCTGGCACCACTAGAAATTTAACTGAAGGAATGAAAGGCTATGATAAGTCGCCGAAATTCTCTCCTGATGGAATGTATCTTTCTTGGCAAAGTATGGCAAGAGATGGCTATGAAGCAGATAAGAACGATATCTATATAATGAATTGGAAAACAGGAGCCAAAACCAACCTCACAAAAAACTGGGACGAAAGCGTTACAGGAGATGTGTTTTGGATGCAAGATGCTAAAAAACTCTACTTTACAGCAGCCTTCCGAGGGACTAAGCAATTGTTTTCCGTAGAAACTAAAACGCAGAAGGTAACACCTATTACCAAAGGAGATTTTGATGTGAATGCCATCATCGCACAGCATCAATCTACCTTGTTTGTAACAAGAAACGATGTTAATCATAACCCTGATATCTTCTCCGTAAACCTTGCTAATGGTAAGATGAACCCCGTAACGGCGGTGAATAAAGATTTTTATGCCCAGATAACCCCTTCTAAAACCGAACTAAAAATGGTGAAAACCACCGATGGTAAAGAAATGGGCGTATGGTTTATCTATCCACCTCATTTTGACCCTAATAAAAAATATCCTACTTTACTTTATTGTCAAGGTGGGCCACAGTCTGCATTAACGCAGTATTTCAGCACCCGTTGGAATTTTGCCCTAATGGCTGCTAATGGCTACATTATAGTAGCTCCCAACCGTAGAGGAATGCCAGGCTGGGGTACGCAGTGGAATGAACAAATATCCCAAGATTGGGGTGGGCAAGTGATGCAAGATTACCTTGCGGCTACCGATTTTGCCAAAACATTGCCGTATGTAGATGGCGATAGAATAGGTGCAGTAGGAGCCAGCTATGGTGGCTATAGCGTGTATATGTTGGCGGGGATTCATCAGAATCGTTTTAAGACTTTTATTGCCCATAATGGATTGTATGATATGAAATCTTGGTATGGTACTACAGAGGAATTGTTCTTTGCCAACTGGGATTTGGGAGCTCCTTGGGACCAACCTACACCAAAGGCATATACGGAGTTTAATCCAAGCAATTATTCTCAAAACTGGAATACACCAATAATGGTAATCCAAGGGGGGATAGATTTTAGAGTGCCTTATGAGCAAGGCAACCAAGCGTTTCAAACAGCGAGGTTGAAAGGCTTAAAATCGAAGTTTCTATATTTTCCTAATGAAAACCATTGGGTGCTTCGTCCTCATAACGCTCTGAATTGGCAACGAGAGTTTTTTGAATGGCTGAAAGAAACGCTCTAATGCTTAACTCTAACGTTAAGTTAGCTTTAATTCAATAGGATATAAATTTTCCCCGCTTCAGCAAAGCTGAGGCGGGGAAAATGTTTAAATAGGATATTGAAACCCTCTGTGAGAGAATTTCATAGTAGGAAAAGTCAGCGGGAATCTTCCGTGAGGAAATTTCATAGTAGGAAAAGTTAGCGGGAACCTTCGGGGAGAGAATTTCATAGTAGGAAAAGTCAGTGGGAATCTTCCGTGAGGAAATTTCATAGTAGGAAAAGTTAGCCAGCACCTTCGGGGAGGTAATTTCTAAATAGAAAAAGTTAGCCAGAACATTTCGGGCAGCCTCATTCTTTTTGGGTTAGGTATAGCAGGGCTATGCTACGGTCTCAGTTTGCAGATAGACAGAAGTACAGGCTTTGCCTTGCAATGTTTTGAATTTTGAGTTACTCAACACTAAACACTAAACACTAAACACTCAACACTAAGCACTAAGAACTCAACACTCAACCCTAAGCACTATTTTAAGTTTTTTAATACTAAATTTTGTGATTGTGAATTTTAAATGCGTAATTTGTAGTTATAAATTTTAAGTTTTATAGTGCATTTAGTTTTGAATCTTAAACTACTAAAAACGAAAAACTTGACATTGTTAAATAGGTAAAATTCAGAGAATAAAGATGAACACAGAACAAAACCTCACACACAATATACACGCTATCAATCCGAATATGGAAAAACTCAAACAAGCCTTTCCGCATTGTTTTGATAAAAACGGCGATTTTGATTTTGCAAAGTTTCGGGAAGAATTGGAAGGCTCGGGGATGAATATTGCCAAAGAGGGCTATGCTCTGAATTGGCTCGGTAAGTCCTATGCTAGAGTGTTGGCAAGTGATGCGGCTACTACTTTGCTCCGAGAAGATGAAGCCCACAATGCAAAACCTGAAAATGCCAATAGTGAAAACCTCCTGATAAAAGGGGATAATCTGGAAGTGCTAAAACACCTATCCAACGCCTATTATGAAAAGGTGAAGATGATTTATATAGACCCGCCGTATAATACGGGCAGTGATGGTTTTGTGTATAATGACGACCGCAAGTTTACCGCCAAACAACTGCAAGAGCTGGCAGGAGTAAGTGAGGACGAGGCAAAACGCATTTTGGAGTTTACCCAAAGCAATAGCAACAGCCACTCGGCGTGGCTTACCTTTATGTACCCGCGTTTGTACATTGCCAAGCAACTCCTAAAAGGCGATGGGGTGATTTTTGTGTCTATTGATGACAATGAAGTAGCACAGCTCCGCCTTTTGATGGACGAAGTGTTTGGGGAAGAGAATTTTATTTCTGAAATTATTTGGGAAAGGGCTTATGCTCCTGTTAATTTAGTGAAACACTTTTCCACATCTCACGACCATATTTTAGTGTATGCAAAAAATATAAACTTTGCAGTAAATAATGGACTAACAAGAAATGAAGAAGTAAATAATCGTTACCAAAATCCAGATAATGATCCTCGCGGAGTTTGGTCAAGTAGTGATATTTCTGTAGGTCCAGCAATCTTAGAAAATATTTATCCTATCACCGCCCCTTCGGGGCGGGTGATAGAGCCTCCAACTGGACGCAGTTGGAGTCTCTCAGCGAATGCATTCGCTGAGAGACTCCGTGACAATAGAATTTGGTTTGGTAGTGATGGAAATGGAGTTCCTCGTATTAAAAGATTTTTATCTGAATTAAAAAAAGATGGAATTACCCCAATGACTATTTGGAAGTATACAGAAGTGGGGCATTCACAAGAAGCAAGTCAATCTCTCAAAAAACTATTTGAAGGAAAAATGCTTTTTGATTATCCCAAGTCTGTTAATCTTATCAAAAGAATTTTGCAATTATATTCTGATAAAGATTGTTTAATCCTCGACTTCTTCGCGGGTAGTGGAACAACCGCTCATTCTGTAATGCAACTCAATGCAGAAGATGGTGGCAATAGAAAATTTATTTTGGTGCAACTCCCAGAACTTATTGATCCAAAGAAAAGCAAAACTGCTTATGATTTTGTAGAAAAGGAATTAGGAGTTACGCCCCCAACTATTTTTGAAATTACCAAAGAGCGTATTATTCGTGCCGCCAAACAAATCAATGCAGAGCTGGATAGCAAGATAGAAAAACTAAAAAACGAACCAGATACGGAAGAAAACAAAGCAGAAATTGCTAAAAACTTAACACTCAAAACTCAAAACTCATTCAAGATTTTTGAGACCACGCCTATTTGGGAAGATTATGATTTTCAAGCCACACAGCTTGCCAATGCTCCACAATTGTTTGACGACAACCAGCTTACCGAAGAAGATATAAAAGCATTATTCACCACTTGGAAAACCTCTGATGGTATTGTACTTACAGAGCCAGTACAAACGGTGGATTTGGCGGGATATACGGCTTATTATACCAAACAAAAACTCTATTTGATGCACAAAGATTTCGGTACGGAAACTTTGAAAGCCTTGTTAGAAAAGATTGATGCCGATGCTTATTTTAACCCAACAGCAATTATTGCCTTTGGTTATTATTTTGAAAGCAAAGCCTTACGCGAAATAGCAGAAAACATCAAAACCTATAACAACAAGAAAAATATAGACATCGATTTTATTACACGGTATTAATATGAAAGGATTTAATTTTGAAAAAAATCTCGACCATCAGCAACAGGCAGTGGATGCCACTCTGCGTGTTTTTGAGCGTGTGAATAAAGTATTACCCGATGGTGTGGATAAGCAGTGCGTCAATCCTTTGTTAGATTATAAAGATTTTCAGTATTGGAGGAATTTAAGAGGAATAGAAACCTGTGTTTTACCAGAGGGGTTGGTGCATTACAAGGTAAAAAACATTGTAGATATAATGATGGAAACAGGTACGGGGAAAACCTATACCTATACCAAAACAATGTTTGAACTCAATAAACATTATGGTATTTTCAAGTTTATTGTGGTGGTTCCTACTTTGTCTATCAAGGCAGGAACGATCAATTTCTTAAAATCTGATTCTTCGCGAGAGCATTTTTATGAGCAGTATGGCAAAACTCTGAAACTGCATATTGTAGAGAGCCAAACGAGTAAAAAATCAAAGAAAAGTTATATTCCATCGGCAATCAACAATTTTGTAACGGCAGGTGATTTTGACAAGAATAGCATACAGGTAATGATTATCAATGCAGGTATGATTAATTCTAAAACATTGGCAGAGAAGTTTGATGTAGGATTATTTGATAAATACAGCGTTCCATTTGATGCTATTGCAGCCACACGCCCGTTTATGATTATAGATGAGCCGCATAAATTCTCACAAGACAACAAAACTTGGGACAATCTCCAAAAGATGCAACCGCAGATGATTTTGCGTTATGGGGCTACTTTTACACAAACCGAGAATTTGGTTTATACCCTTTCGGCAGTAGATGCTTTTTCCAAAAATTTGGTAAAAGGCGTTATTGGTCATATTACCGAGTTTCAAGAAGGTGAAAATGCACTGGTAAAACTCATTGATACCGATGGTAAAGAAGCATCGTTTGAAGTGAATGAGGGAACAAGCAAAAAGACCATCAAAATAAGCAAAGGTGATAGTTTGAGCCGTGTGCATCCGCAGATGACTGATTTGTTTTTGGAGCAAATGAATAAATCCAAAGTAGTGCTTTCCAATGGCTTGGAGATGAAAAAGGGAGACAAAATCAATCCGTATTCTTATGCTCAAACCCTACAAGAAATAATGGTGCAAAAAGCCGTTAAAAAGCATTTTGAAATAGAAAAAGACCTCCTTACTCGCGAAGTACGCATCAAGCCACTCACACTATTTTTTATTGATAATATAGAAGAGTATCGCAATAAAGACGGGAATTTGCGTCAGTTGGTAGAGCAATACATCAAAGCCGAAGTAGAACGCCTGTTACAGACAGAAACCAATGCGGTTTACAAGGCATTTTTAGAAAAAACATTAGCCAATATAGAGGCTACACACGGAGGGTATTTCTCCAAAGATAACTCGGATAAAGATGAGGAAATAGAAAAAGAAATCAATGAAATCTTGCACGATAAGGAAGCGATTTTGGATTTGGACAATCCTCGCCGTTTTATCTTTTCTAAATGGACTTTGCGTGAAGGGTGGGACAATCCGAATGTTTTCCAAATATGCAAACTCCGAAGCAGTGGTAGTGAAATATCAAAACTTCAAGAGGTAGGGCGTGGCTTGCGTTTGCCAGTGAATGAATATGGCAATCGTGTAAAAGACGAGCAGTTTTACCTCAACTATTTTGTGGATTTTACAGAGTCAGATTTTGTAGATAAGCTGGTGAATGAGATTAACGAGAAATCGGGAGCAATTTCTATTGAGTCGGTTCCAGAAAAGTTAACCGATGATATTATCCAGAAAATCACAGCATCTTATGGCGTTACAGAAGATGATTTGTTAGAAGAATTAGATGATAAAGGAATTATAAAGCGTAATAATACCTTTAAAGAAGGTGGATGGGAATACATTAAACAGCACTATCCAAATATTTTCCAAGGGGTGAATTCATCTAAAATCCGCAAGGCAACCGATGCTCCGAAGAAAATCAGTGTGCGTACAGAGAAGTATGCAGAGCTGAAAGCCTTATGGGAAAAGCTGAATGAAAAAGTGATTTTGGAATATAAATTTGATGATGAAAAGCAATTTGAAGCTCTATTAAAAACCTTTTTTGTAGGGTTAAAAGAGAGATTCAAGATAGAAGGTTTAAAACATAGAGAGAAAAAAATCATTATTCAGGACTATGAAGCCTTGTTAGATGCGGAAGTTTCAATTTTTGATGATGAAATCACACCAGTATCTACAATGTTGTATAGTGATTTTATCAAAGAATTGGCAAAGGTTTTACATATCAATCTAAAAACCATTCATCAGGCATTTGTAGATGCAGGTATAGAGATAGACAAATATCTGAATGCGTCCACTATTCGGATTATCAAACAAGGGTTCAATGAGTTTTTAATGCACAATGCTATTGATAAATTTTCTATTGCTTATCAACAGGTAAATAATAGTATTCACCCAACAAAGCTCACCGATGCTAAAGGTAATCCATTGCAAGAAATCAATGCAGGGGATATCGGGGTGCAGTTTAGTGAGGACAAAGTTGCCGAGAATTACCTCTTTGAAGAATTGTTTTATGATTCTGATTTGGAAAAGAAAAATATAACAGAGAAAATAAAAGAAGTGATTGTATTTACCAAAATACCAAAAAACTCTATCAAGATTCCTGTGGCAGGTGGGGCGAGCTACTCTCCTGATTTTGCTTATGTATTGGACTTTGCCGACGGACAAAAACAATTGCATTTTATTGTAGAAACAAAAGATGTTGCGGGAGATAATCAATTGCGAAACGAAGAAAAACAAAAGATAAAACACGCAGAAATACTTTTCAATGGAGCGGTAAAAGTTTCGTTCAAAACCCAGTTTAGCAATACGAAAATTACGGAGCTGATAAAAGAAGTGTATTTACAAGCGTAATTTCTTGTGTGCAATCGGTCATTTCGTTAATAAATAATATCAACACCCTCCCAGAAATCACTTCTTGGGAGGGTGTTGTTTTGAGAAATGATTCACTGCGTAATTTAGAATAAAAATGCGAGGGTATATTTTTTACGCCAGCTAATGCTTATATTTGCTCATTATAAATCAAAGGACAATGTTTTCAAAAATTATAGTGCATAGGGTAGGAAATAAGATTAATAACGAGAACCTTTTTACTTCTCAAGAAGAATTGCATCTGGAAGAAGAAATGAAGGAACTCTTGAATGATTTTTTTCTATCGTCTTTCAAATCAGAGGAGAAGTTTCATTTTTATAGTGATACTTATTTGGTCAATAATCCTGTTTACAGCTCCGTTTCGGAGATTTTTGAGGATAAGGATAAATTTGTTTGGGAAAGCGAAAACATTGCAAAACACCTCTACGAAGTGGCAGAAAATCCTCGTGTGCAGGGTGGGGAGCTTTTTGTAGTTTATTTTGAAGGCGAGGAAACTGATGCTGGTAAGATAGACTCCATCGGGATTTTTAAAACCGAAAAAAAAGACCCTTTTCTTAAGATTTTTCCTAACGATGAAGATGGCTATCAGCTAGAAAAAGACTATGGGATATCTCTAGGGAAACTAGACAAAGGTGCCATTATCTACAACAATAGTAAGGAAGATGGCTATGTACTTTCTGTGATAGATAATAATAAAAATGGCGATTTTTACTATTGGTTTGAAGATTTCTTAAAGGTAAAACAGCGAAGTGATGATTACTTCCATACCCAAGAAACGCTGCAGGTGTACAAAGACTATATCACGCAGCAGCTGCCTCAGGAGTTTGAAGTATCCAGAGCAGACCAAGCGGATTTCCTCAATAAATCTATCAATTTCTTTAAAGAAAAGGAATCTTTCAATTTTGATGAATTTGCCAATGAAGTTTTGGAAGACCAAAGCGTAATAGAGAGTTTTTCTAATTTTAAAACTGATTACGAACAAGAAATGCAGGTGTCTATCTCTGAGGATTTTCCTATCAATGAATCGGCGGTGAAAAAACAGCAAAGACACTTTAAATCGGTTATCAAGTTGGACAAAAATTTTCACATCTATGTTCATGGTGATAGAAAAATGATTGAAACGGGCGAAGACGAAAAGGGAAAATACTATCGCCTTTATTTTGAAAAAGAACAATAAAACCTTGGCTATGGCAGAATTTACAATGATTTATGAGTCCTCATACCTCTATGAGTTGCAGGTGAAAAAAAGCAAATTAGAATCAGAAGGGATTTTTTCGTACATCAAAAACGAATATGTGAACAATGTAGCGGTGATGTCCCTTACGGAGCTATATCAGCTATGGGTGAATACCCCAGATGCCCAGCAGGCAATAGCAATTTTAGCTGAAGTTGCCGATGATGGCGAAGCATAAAAGAGCATCATAGAAAAATGTTTCTTGCTAAGACCATTTATATTTTGTAACTTTGAAAGCATAAAAAATAAGGTTTGGGAATGATGAAAGGCTTTGTTTTTGTATAGGTTCCTTCCAATTAATAATGAAAAGGAATTTTAAAGTATATTATCAATAAAACTAAAAGCACAAAATATTATGGAAGTGAAAAATAAAAAGCTAAGGCTAAACCAAAGAAAAAAGAATATAGAAATAAAAAAAGCTAAGGAAAAGGAGGAAGAAAAAAAAGCCTTCCTACTCACGGCACAGAAAAATGCAGCATCGGTTTTTGCTAAATATCTGTAAGGTATGAGATATCATCAGAGGGATGTAGTGGAGATTAATTTTCTCTTTCCTAATGGGGCGATGAAGCCTCACCCTGCCATCATCATTTTAAATGATGAACTGCAAGAGGCGGAGGGCTTTGTTTATCTGGTGCTTATTTCATCTAAAAATTATAATGATGAGTATTCTTATCCCTTGACAGATGAGATGCTGACCTTTAAAATGGAAAAGCAAAGTTTTGTGAAGTGCCAACTGATAACGGCTAACCCAGATGAGACCATTATCAAAAGATTAGGAATGATAAAAGAGCCTTATTTCACGGAAATAAAAGAGAAAATTATAGTGTCTATATTCTAAAGTTTTTTTTAGATAAAGTCAGTGCTGGCGGATGATTAGATATTTTCATTTAGTAAAGGGAAATAAAGATGAAATATCATTGAAAACATCAGAATATGAATATTATTTAATAAACGATAAACATAATTAAAAACAAGTAAAAATATGAAAGTTACCGTAGTTGGAGCAGGTGCAGTAGGTGCATCTTGTGCAGAATACATCGCAATGAAAAACTTCGCTTCAGAAGTAGTATTAGTGGACATCAAAGAAGGTTTTGCCGAAGGTAAAGCAATGGATTTGATGCAAACAGCATCGCTTAATGGCTTTGATACTAAAATCACAGGTACAACAGGAGATTACAGCAAAACGGCTGGGTCTGATGTTGCGGTGATTACCTCTGGTATCCCAAGAAAACCAGGTATGACAAGAGAAGAGCTTATCGGTATCAATGCTGGTATCGTGAAGGAAGTTACTGAAAACTTGGTAAAACACTCTCCAAATGTTATCATCATCGTGGTGTCTAACCCAATGGATACAATGGCGTATTTGGTACACAAAACTTCTGGCTTGCCAAAAGAAAGAATCATCGGTATGGGTGGTGCATTGGATAGTGCCAGATTCAAATACAGATTGGCAGAGGCTTTAGAAGCACCTATCTCTGATGTAGATGGGATGGTGATCGCTGCTCACTCAGATACAGGAATGCTCCCACTATTGAGCAAAGCAACCAGAAACGGAGTGCCAGTAACAGCTTTCTTGAGCGAAGAAAAACAAAACTATGTAATAGAAGAAACTAAAGTAGGAGGGGCTACGCTTACCAAGCTTTTAGGAACTTCTGCTTGGTATGCACCAGGTGCAGCGGTATCTACCATTGTACACGCTATCGCTTGCGACCAAAAGAAAATGATTCCTTGTTCATTGATGCTTAATGGTGAGTATGGACAAAGCGATATTTGCCTTGGTGTACCAGCGATTATTGGTAGAAACGGTGTAGAGAAAATCGTTGAAGTAGAACTAACCGATGCAGAGAAAGCGAAGTTTGAAGAAGCTGCAAAAGCCGTAAGAGAAGTCAATGGCGATTTGAAGTTTTAATAGTTTTATTTATTGAAAGTATATTGAAAGGCTGTTCTAATTAAGGGCAGCTTTTCTATTTCTGTAATACTCAAAGCTATAAAGGATGAACCATTTTTATAGTCTCTCGGGGGAGATAGATGATAGTTTTTTCCATCAAAAATCTTAACTTTGTGGGTTCAAAAAAAGAATTGGAAAATGGATTATCTGAAAGGACTTAATGATGCTCAATATCAAGCTGTAACCACTTTAGAAGGCCCACTAATGGTACTTGCTGGTGCTGGTTCGGGAAAAACTCGTGTGCTGACGATGAGAATCGCTCACCTGATAACTAATGGCGTTAGTCCGTTCAATATTTTAGCCCTTACCTTTACCAATAAAGCCGCCCGAGAAATGAAAGAGCGTATTGCCAAAGTGGTAGGGGATAGCGATGCTAAAAGTATTTGGATGGGTACCTTTCACTCTGTATTTGCAAGAATCCTCAGAAGCGAAGGGCATTACCTTGGCTTTCCTTCCAATTTTACCATTTATGATACGCAAGATGCTCAGAATGTCTTGAAAAAAGTGATTAAAGACCTGAATATAGACACCGATGTTTATAAACCCAAAAAGGTGATGTCTAGAATTTCAGCGTATAAAAACAACCTGATTACCGTACGGGCATACAACAATAATCCAGAACTTATAGAAGCTGACCAAAAAGCCAATATGGGGCATATGGGAACCATCTATGCTAAATATGTGGAAACCTGCTTTAAAAATGGAGCAATGGATTTTGATGATTTGCTTCTGCGTACCAATGAACTCCTAACGAGGTTTCCAGAGGTTTTGGCTAAATACCAAGACCGTTTCAGATATATCTTGGTAGATGAGTATCAGGATACCAATCACTCTCAGTATCTCATCGTAAAGGCTTTGGCTTCAAAATTTGAAAATATCTGCGTGGTGGGAGATGATGCCCAGTCTATCTACTCCTTCCGTGGAGCTAATATCTATAACATCCTCAATTTTAAAAAAGATTATCCAGATGCTGTAACGGTCTCTTTGGAGCAAAACTACCGTTCTACACAGAATATTGTAGATGCTGCCAATGATGTGATTGCTAAAAACGAACAACAGTTTAAGAAAAATGTGTTCAGCGATAATGAAGTGGGGGAAAAAATAAAAATTTACCGTGCCCTTTCAGATGCAGATGAAGCTGGTTTTGTAGCAAAAAACATTTGGGAACTGCACAATGCTCAGCAACGCCATTTTAATGAATTTGCTATTCTTTACAGAACCAACGCCCAGACTCGAGCATTTGAAGATGCTTTGAGGAAGAAAAATATTCCATATCGGGTCTATGGTGGGCTATCTTTCTATCAACGAAAAGAAGTAAAAGATTTGGTGGCTTACCTTCGCCTATTGGTCAATTCTAATGACAACGAAGCTTTGCTGAGAATCATCAATTATCCTACGCGAGGCATCGGTGAAACCACTCAGAATAAACTCATTGTATTTGCAGATGCACAAGGCATTTCTATTGCTCAAGTTTTGGATAACCTCGGGTTTTACGCCACGCAATTAGGCTTCAACAATGGCGTTTTGAATAAGTTGGCAGATTTTTGGTCAATGATAAAAGCCTTTGAAGTGATGCTGAAAACAGAAGATGCCTATACGGTATCTATGGAAGTCGCCAAACGCAGTGGACTAATAAAATCCTTGAAAGAAGACCAAACGCCAGAGGGCATCTCCCGATTGGAGAATGTGCAGGAGTTACTCAACTCTATGAGAGGCTTTATAGACGAACAAAATCAATTGGAAGACGGCGATGCCAGCCTTACCAATTTCCTCGGAAATATTGCCCTCTCTACCGACCAAGATAATAACCAAGAGGATGATGGTAATAAAGTAGCACTAATGACCATTCACCTCTCCAAAGGGTTAGAATTTCCTGTGGTTCACCTAGTAGGATTAGAGGAAAATCTCTTCCCAAGCTTTATGAGTTCCTCTACACGAGAGGAGCTAGAAGAAGAGCGAAGATTGTTTTATGTGGCACTCACCAGAGCCGAGAAACAAGCCTTTTTCTCCTATGCCGTTACCAGATTTCAATGGGGAAAAATCACAGATGCAGAGCCATCGCGTTTCCTTAGCGAGATGAATACAGAGTATATAGAGTTCATCAATCCCGTAGCAGAACGGCAGTTTATCAATCGCTCTGGGCTGAAATCAAGCATTTTTGATGACACTCCAAGTGAACCGAGAACTTTCAAGAAAATAGAACCTAAAAAGAAAATAGAACGCAGTGAGCCACTGAACCCCGTGTCTAAAAACCTAAAGCCTATAGCGAAGGCAAAAATTAATACCCATAGCGGAACGGCGGCAGAGGACATTGAGGTGGGCGACCAAGTGCGGCACGATAGATTTGGTATCGGTGAAGTGATATTTTTAGATGGTACCGACCCGCAAAACATCAAAGCTAAAGTTCATTTTCAAAACGAAGGCGAGAAAAACCTTATCCTTAAATTTGCAAAACTGACAAAGATTTAATTGAATACTAACCAATAATAATTGATTGAAATAATGAGTTTTTAGAATTAGCAAAAAACCGATATACTACCAAGAGCTATAACGCTGATAAAAAAATATCTGATGAGGTAGTGGAGCAATTAGCAGAGATATTAAGACTAAGCCCATCGTCTATCAATAGCCAGCCGTGGCAATTCATCATTGTATCTGATGAGGCGATTAAAAATCAATTGGCAGAAGCTTCATTCTTCAATAAAGAGAAAATTCAAAACGCCAGCCATTTGGTGGTTTTCAATGCGGTGGATAGTTTATCACACTTTGAGCAACAGATTCAGGAGTATCTTCCACAAGGGGCTATTGGCTACTATCAGCAGGTGATAAAACCACGCCCTGAAGCAGAGGTGAAAGCGTGGCTACAAAAGCAGGTTTATATAGCGTTAGTTTTTTTCCTTTCGGCTTGTGCAGATTTAGGAATAGACAGCACTGCAATGGAAGGGATAGAAGCGGACAAATACCAAGACATCTTGAAGCTAGAGCACCACAAGCCTCTTTTGGCGGTAGCCATTGGATACAGAAATTCAGAAGATAGCAATCAGCTGGAGTTTAATCCAAAGCAAAGATTAGAGCAAGATAAGGTGGTTAAGTTCTTGTAAACTTCAGAGGATACAAAAAAACTGAGTCAATCTCCAAAAAGATTGACTCAGTTTTTGAAAAGATCGAGTCGATTTTCAAAAAGATTGACTCGATTTTTTTTACGCATTAGTCTCGTTCAGATTTTACCATAGAAAGGGTATTTTTGAAAAGCGTATTAGAAGGATTGCAATGAAAAAAAAACTCTATCTTTGCCCTATGGTACAGAATAATGATAAAAGGCTCTTTCTTATAGATGCTTATGCAATGATTTTCAGAGGGTATTATGCCCTTATCCGCAATCCGAGAATAACTTCCAAAGGACTGGATACCTCTGCTATTTTTGGATTTACCAACTCTCTGATAGAACTGATTCGCCGTGAGAAACCATCGCATCTGGCAGTGGTGTTTGATGTAGGTAGGGAAAATGTGAGAACGGCAGATTTTGCAGACTATAAAGCCAACCGAAGCGAAACGCCAGAGGCTATTAAAGTGGGCGTACCATACATCCATCGTATTTTGCAGGCAATGCACATTCCCATCTTGGGAGTAGAGGGCTACGAAGCCGATGATGTGATTGCTACCATCGCCAGAAAGGCAGAAATCCAAGGCTATAATGTACTGATGGTAACGCCAGATAAAGATTTTGGACAATTGGTAACGGAGAATATCAAAATCTATAAACCTGCCGCTAAGGGTGGCGATGTGGAAATTTTGGGCGTGGAAGAGATTAAAGCAAAATACGAAATAGAAGACCCGAAACAAGTGATAGATTTCCTTGCAATGATGGGAGATGCGGTGGATAATATCCCCGGACTGGAAGGTGTAGGCGAGAAAACCGCTATGAAATTCTTAAAAGAATATGGCACCATAGAAAACCTATTAGCCAATACCCATCAGCTGAAAGGGAAGATGAAAGAGAAAGTGGAAGCCAGTGCAGAGCGAGGGCTTTTGTCTAAAAAATTGGCAACCATTATTCAAGATGTACCCATTGAGTTTTACGAAGAGCAATATAACTTAGATGAGCCAGATTTTGACAAAGTAAGAGAAGTTTTTGACGAAATAGAATTTCGTAGGCTTTATGAAAACTTGTATCGTGCCTTTAAAACCGAAACTCAAGAGGCACCTGATGCCAAAACGCCACCCCTCAAAACGGAAGAGCTTCAAAATGCAGGGGGCATCCAGTTGGATTTATTTGCCAACTTTGAGGCCTTGGAACAAGCCACTTCTCGCAAAAGCAACCTGAACGAAAATGACCACCTCTACCAGCTGATAGACAATCCAAAAGCTCAGGAAATATTGGTGCAAAACCTATTGCAGCAGTCGGCAGTGTGTTTTGATACCGAAACCACTTCACTTAATGAATTGGAAGCGGAACTTGTAGGGCTTAGCTTTTCCTATAAAAAAGGATTGGCATATTACATTCCCATTTCGGAAGATAGAGCGGCAGCGTTACAAACATTGGAAATCTTTAGACCATTTTTTGAGAAAGAATCCATCTTGAAAATTGCCCATAACCTTAAATACGATTATAAAGTCCTAAAACGCTATGGCATAGAGCTAAAAGGCAACCTATTTGATACAATGATAGCCCACTATCTCCTCAATCCTGATGGAAGACACGGGATGGATTACCTCTCAGAGATTTATCTGAACTATACCCCCATTGCCATAGAAACCCTCATTGGGAAAAAAGGAAAAAAACAGGGCAACTTCAGAGAGGTAGATTTGCAGGTGCAGACCGACTACGCTGCGGAAGACGCCGATATCACATTCCAATTGTTTGAGATTTTTGCCCCTCAGATAAAGAAAGAAGGTTTAGAAGATTTGTTTTACAAGGTAGAAATGCCTCTAATGCAGGTCTTAGCCAAGATGGAACTAGAAGGTGTAACCCTAGATGTGCAATGGCTAGAGCAGGAAAGCATAGACCTAGAAAACGATTTGAAACATTTAGAATCCCAAATCTTTGAACTTTCGGGGGAGGTGTTTAATATGAACTCGCCAAGACAACTGGGAGAGATTCTCTTTGATAAAATGCAACTAGACCCCAAAGCCAAAAAAACCAAAACAGGGCAATACCAGACCTCGGAAGATGTCTTGCAAAAGCTAGCGTCTAAACACGAGATTATACAGCATATTTTAGAATACAGAACCTACCAAAAGCTGAAATCTACCTATGTAGATGCCTTGCCACAGCAGATAGAGCCTACTGATGGTAGGGTGCATACTAATTTTTCCCAGACCACAGCCTCTACGGGACGTTTGGCATCGCTGAATCCTAATTTGCAGAATATCCCTATCCGTACGCTGCGTGGACAGCAGATTCGGGGAGCGTTTGTGGCACCTCAGGGGCACAAGATTATCTCTGCAGATTATTCCCAAATAGAGCTAAGGCTCATCGCCGAAATTTCTGATGAAACCAATATGATAGAAGCCTTCCAAAGAGGAGAGGATATCCACGCTTCTACGGCTTCCAAACTCTTTGGGGTTCCTATAGAAGAGGTGAGCAAAACCCAGCGTTCTCAGGCAAAAACCGTTAATTTCGGGATTGTCTATGGGCAAAGTGCCTTCGCATTAGCAGAGCAAACGGGGCTTTCTAGAACCGAAGCCAAGCAAATGATAGATGCCTACTACGATACTTATCCTAAACTAAAAGAATGGATGGCACAGCAAGTGCAAAAGGCAAGGCAACTGGGCTATGTAGAAACCATTCTAGGAAGAAAAAGACACCTGAAAGATATTCATTCTAATAATTTTGTGGTGAAGGGACACGCTGAACGCAATGCCGTGAATGCCCCCATACAAGGAAGTGCAGCGGATATCATCAAGATGGCAATGATAAATATAGACCGCAGACTGGGAGAACAAAAACTACAAACCAAAATGCTCCTTCAGGTGCACGATGAATTGATTTTTGAAGCACCAGAAGAAGAGCTTAACCTCGCTACCGAATTGATAAAAACTGAAATGGAGTCTGCCTTCGAGACCCAAGTACCTCTATCCGTAGAAGTAGGCGTGGGAGACAATTGGCTAGAAGCTCATTAAAAGATTTTTAGAAGGTGATTGATGTAGGGAGGTTCTAATTTGTTAGTTTGAAATGTCCCAAGATTTACGGAGATAGACCAATTTCAATGGGGTCGGGTTTTAACCCGACTTTTGAGATAATTGCTCCAAGAGGCTTTAGCCAAATAAAAAAACTAGTAAAATTTTTTTAATTAGACTAAAGTCTTTTCTTATAAAACGGCATAGAATGGGCTAAAGCCCAATCCTATTGAAATTAGCATTTTTTCAACTGTGTAATTTGGGTTTGAAATATCCCAAGGTGTGCGGAGGTTCTAATCTACCAGTTTAAGATGTTTTCCCCTCGGGTAAAGGTTCTAATCTATCGGTTTAAGATGTTTTCCCCTCGGGTGAAAGTTCTAATCTATCGGTTTAAGATGTTTTCCCCTCGGGTGAAGGTTCTAATCTATCGGTTTAAGATGTTTTCCCCTCGGGTGAAGGTTCTAATCTATCGGTTTAAGATGTTTTCCCCTCGGGTGAAGGTTCTAATCTATCGGTTTAAGATGTTTTCCTCTCGGGTGAAGGTTCTAATCTATCGGTTTAAGATGTTTTCCCCTCGGGTGAAAGTTCTAATCTGTCAGTTTAAGGTGTTTTCCCCTCGGGTGAAAGTTCTAATCTGTCAGTTTAAGGTGTTTTCCCCTCGGGTGAAGGTTCTAATCTATCAGTTTGAAATATATCCCCGAAGGAGGAACTACCATCAACTAATTTTAAGTTTTGAGTGCTTAATGTTGAGTTTTTTGAAGAAAGAGAAAAGAAAAAAGAACAAAGATCAACTCAAAAAGTTTTGAGTGCTGAGTTTTAAGTGTTGAGTTCTGAAACAAACCATTAACAATAAACCATTAATCTTATAACCTCTAATCTCTAACTTTCTAATCTCTAATTTTCTAATCTCTAACCTCTAAATTAACTGATAACTATCAGCGTGTAATCAAAGGATTATTGAGGTAGGTCTTATTAAAATTGATAACTTTGCTTCTATTAATATTGAAAATTAGTTTTATGAAAAAAATAATATTGCCCATCGCTATTTTTGCAACGCTGGCTTCTTGTACATCGGTTGCTTCAGTAGCACAGGTAGAGAAAACCCCTCAGCCATTTGTATGGGAAGGTGCCAATTTGTATTTCTTGCTTCCAGACCGTTTCAAAAACGGAAATCCTAATAATGATGTCAATTTCAATAGAACCCAAAAAGCCAGCGTCTTGCGAGGTTTTGAAGGAGGAGATTTGCGTGGCATCATTCAGAAAATAGATGATGGCTATTTTACAGATTTGGGTATTAATGCCATTTGGATGACGCCTATTGTAGAGCAAATCCACGGGGCTACCGATGAGGGTACGGGGAAAACCTATGGCTTCCACGGCTATTGGACAAAGGATTGGACACAGCTTGACCCTAACTTCGGCACCAAGGCAGACCTGAAAGAATTGGTGGAAAAAGCCCACAAGAAGGGAATTCGTATAGTGCTAGATGCAGTGGTAAATCACACAGGGCCTGTAACGGCTACCGATGCAGTGTTCCCAGCAGATTGGGTGCGTACATCGCCACAATGCACTTATCAGAATTACCAGACCACCACGGCTTGTACACTGGTAGCCAACCTGCCTGATATTCTCACAGAAGATAATACGCCCGTAGAACTCCCGCCTCAGTTGGTAGAAAAATGGAAAAAAGAAGGACGATACGAGGCAGAAATGAAATCTTTAGATGCTTTTTTCGCCAAAACAGGCTATCCCAGAGCAGCTAAATACTATATTATGAAATGGCTGGCAGATTACATCAAAGAATTTGGAATTGATGGCTATCGCGTAGATACTGTGAAGCATACCAATGAAGATGTATGGCGAGAGTTTCAGAAGATTTGTCAAGCCGCTTTTGATGAGTTTAAACAAAACAATCCTACCAAGGTGCTAGATGCTCAGGCATTTTTCACTGTGGGAGAGGTCTATGGCTATGGTATTTCTCAGAAACAATTGTATGATTTTGGAGATAAAAAGGTTAATTACTATCAAAATGGATTCAACTCGTTGATTAATTTTGATTTCAAAGGCGATGCTAATCGATCTTATGAAGAGATTTTCAGCAAATATTCCTCGTTACTTCAATCTGATTTAAAAGGTTTTTCGGTAATGAATTACATCACTTCCCACGATGATGGCGAGCCGTTTGACATCGGTAGAAAAAAGTCGTATGATGGTGCTACCAAAATATTATTAGCCCCAGGTATTTCTCAGATTTATTACGGTGATGAGTCGGCAAGAAGTCTTTCTGTAGCAGGAGCTTACGGCGATGCTAATCTTCGCAGTAATATGAACTGGGAAGATATCAAAACCAATCCTGAAACTCAGAAATTATTGAGACATTATCAGAAATTGGGACAATTCCGTGCCAAGCATCCAGCAGTAGGAGCGGGTGTTCATCAGAAAATCAGCGATACGCCTTATTGGTTTACAAGGGTTTATAAGAATGATAAAGTATTGGTAGGTTTAGATTTAGGCCTTGGAGAGAAGGAGATTGCCGTAGCCAATATTTTTGAAAATGGCACACGCCTTAGGGATGTTTACAGCGGAAAAACCACGAAGGTGGCAGATGGCAAGGCTAAAATCAATACAGAATATGGCATCGTCTTGTTTGAAGTGTATTAGAGATTTTTTATTAGTTTTGTAAAAAAATAATCTTATGTATATGTTATTGAAAGTTTTTGCAGATTCACAAAGGCAGTTTATTAACTTTGTTAGAATAGGAATCTTCGTAGTAATGGCGTGGATTGGTGGGCTGAAAGCCTTTCAGTACGAAGCCGATGGTATTATTCCGTTCGTTGCCAATTCTCCTTTTATGAGTTTCTTTCTGAATTATAAAACCTCTGATGCAGATAACTATAAATTGCACAAAAACAAGGAGGGAGAAGTAGTTCCAGAGAATATAGAATGGCATAAGAAAAATGGGACTTACGCATTTTCTTACGGTCTAGGAGCGGTGATTTGCACCATTGGGATTTTGGTTTTGCTGGGTATTTGGAACCCTCAGATTGGTTTTTGGGGTGGGCTTCTCACTTTTGGGATGTCCATTGTTACCTTATCATTTCTTATCAC
Source organism: Bergeyella porcorum (assembly GCF_042427575.1). Lineage (NCBI taxonomy): Bacteria > Pseudomonadati > Bacteroidota > Flavobacteriia > Flavobacteriales > Weeksellaceae > Bergeyella > Bergeyella porcorum. The sequence goes on along the minus strand of NZ_JBHMFD010000002.1, from coordinate 58,479 downwards.
CACGCCAGAGACTTGGGTTCCCGATTTGGGTGGGCCTAATCACGGTTTTCCTTACCTTTCAGGAGCGGGGCGTTTGGTTTTGAAAGACATCATTATGATGGGAGGTGGTTTGGTCTGTGCTTCTGATGCCGCAAAACGCATTTTGAAAAAGAGAAACGCTTATTAGTTTCAGTAAAATTAAATGATGAAAAAACTTCAGAGAATGATTTCTGGAGTTTTTTTATTTTGTATAAGAATTAAGAATAAACTTTCTACCTTTGCAGCCTTAAAAATATCAGGACTTTCCATAGATGAATACATACCAAGAAATACACGCTACGGATAACAATGGTTATCCGTATCTTACGATATCTAACGATGAAAACCAAGTGCGTATCTACACCCTGAACAATGGCTTAAAGGTGTTTTTGGCTCAGAATTTTGATGCACCACGCATACAGACTTATATCCCTGTAAGAACGGGAAGTAATAACGACCCCAAAGATAATACAGGGCTAGCACATTATCTGGAACATATGATGTTTAAAGGAACATCTAAAATCGGGACTAAAGATTGGCAAAAAGAAAAAGTATTATTAGACCAAATTTCAGAGTTGTTTGAACAGCATAAAGCCGAACAAGACCCCGAAAAGAAGAAAGCCATTTATAAGGAAATTGATGCCCTATCTTTGGAAGCCAGTCAATACGCTATCGCTAATGAGTATGATAAATGTATCTCTACATTGGGAGCTACAGGAACCAATGCCCATACTTGGTTTGATGAAACTGTGTATAAAAATAATATCCCCAATAATGAACTAGAAAAATGGCTGAAAATAGAACGAGAACGGTTTTCAGAGATTGCACTTAGATTGTTTCATACCGAGCTAGAGAGTGTGTATGAGGAGTTTAATAGAGCTCAAGATAATGATGGTAGATTGGTGCAGTACGCTTTGATGGAACTGCTATTTCCTACCCATCCCAATGGACAGCAGACAACTTTGGGGAAAGCCGAACATCTGAAAAACCCTTCTATGAAGGCAATACATCAGTATTTTTCAGATTACTATGTGCCTAATAATTATGCAATGGTTCTGGTGGGCGATTTGGATTTTGAAGAAACCATTCGGCTGATAGACCAATATTTCGGAACTTTTCAATACAAGGCATTGCCAGAGAAAGACCTCATAGAGGAAACTCCTATAACGCAAATCCAAAAAAGAGTAGTCAAGAGCCCTACCATTCCCAGAGTGCAAATCGCTTGGCGTACGGATAGCTACGGTACCAGAGAAAACATCTTGGCAGATGTGGTTGCCAATATCCTGAGCAATAAAGGCGAAGCGGGATTGATAGACCTTAATATCTGCAACGCTCAGAAGGCACTTTATGCGGCGGCGTTTTCTATGGGGCTCAATCAGTATGGCTATTTTTCCGCAGTGATTGTCCCAAAAGAAGAGCAAAGTTTGGATGATGGCATAGGGTTACTTCTTGCCGAGATAGATAATATCAAGCAAGGGAATTTTCCAGATTGGTTGCTCCCTGCCATTATCAATGATTTTAAATTGCAAAGACTGAAAGGATTAGAAACAGCGGATGGCTTGGCTACCAATCTGTATCAAACCTATATCCGAAAAAAAACTTGGAAAGAGGAGCTGGAAGAGATGGATATTTACCAATCTATTACTAAAGAGGAAGTGATTGCTTTTGCTAATGATTTTTTCAAGGAAAACTATGTGGCGGTGTATAAGGAAAGAGGAGAGAATGATAACCTTATCCGTGTGGAAAACCCAGAGATAACTCCAGTGAAAATCAACCGAGAAGAGCAATCTGATTTCTTGAAAGCCATTGCAGAGGAGCAACCTAAAAAGGATATAGAACCACAGTTTATCAATTATCAAAAGGAAATAAAAACCACAGAGATAAAAGGCAAGACGCTTAGCTTTGTGAAGAATAAATACAATGCTATTGCCCAACTGCATTATATTTTCCCTTTGGGAACCGACCACGATAAAGCCCTTACTTTGGCAATCTCTATGATGGAATATCTTGGAACGCCTCAGTTTTCCACAGAGGAACTGAAACAGGAGTTTTATAAACTGAGCATCACCCCAGAGTTTAGCGTGGAAAAGAATATGCTATCCCTTTCGCTTACAGGGTTGGAAGAAAATATGAAGGAAGGCATACGTTTGCTGCACCATTGGATGAAAAATGCCGTGCCTCAGCAAGAGATTTACGAAGAATTTGTACAAACCATCTTAGAAAGTCGTGCTGCAGCAAAGCGAGACAAAGGCAAGATAATGCAAGCCTTGCAGGCGTACGCTAAGTTTGGCAAGGCATCTAGATTGAGAGATGTGCTTACCGAAACGGAGCTACAAAATATACAATGCCAAGACCTTACGGATAAAATGAGTTCCCTTTTTGATTATCCTTACGAATTGTTCTTCTATGGTGAAGATGAGCAGCATTTTAAGGAATACATTGGTGATTTCATCAGCGAAGCCACTTTGGAAACTCCTGAAAGAAAGCAATATCCTCATCCCGAGACCAAAGGAAAAGTCTATTTTGTACATTATGATATGGTGCAAACGGAAATGGTAAAAATAGGTAGGGGAGAAGCCGTGAAAAACTACGATTTTGGGAAAATCAATGTGTTTAATGAATACTTTGGGACAGGTCTATCTTCCGTTGTTTTTCAAGAGATTAGAGAAAGCAAGAGTTTGGCGTATTCCGCGTATGTGGTGTACCGCTCTGGGGCAGAGATGGGCGAGCCAGACTATGTTACCACCTACCTTGGTACGCAGCCAGATAAACTGAAAATAGCCGTGGATACTATGGCAGAGCTGATGGCAGAGCTACCGCAATATCCTACCCAGTTTGAAAATGCCAAACGCTCGGCTTTAAAGCAAATTGCGTCGGGGAGAATTACCAGAACGAATATTTTTTTCAATCATTTAAAATTAAAGAGAATAGGCGTGGAAGGCGATGTAAGGCAAGGAATGTACGAGGAAATCAAACATCTAGACTTGCCAAAGCTTTCCCAATTTTACAATGAAACCATCCAACCGATTGATTTTAACATTGCTCTTTTGGGGAATCGAGAAAATTTAGATATAAAATCCTTATCAAAATTAGGCGAGGTTCAAGAGCTTTCTTTGGAAGATGTTTTTGGGTTTTAGGCATTAGCACCAATGGATTAATTAAAATCAATGAAAGGTGTTTGAAAAATTTATCATCTCAATAAGATTGAGCTTTAGTCCATTCTATGCAGTTTTATGAAAAAAGGCTTTAGCCGAAACTGATACGCATAACATCCTCTTGTCCCCTTTGAAGGAGCGATGTATAGTGAATAATAAAACCCAATGATGTCTAATGCGTCATTGGGTTTTAATTTGGCTAAAGCCTTTTTGAGAAACCATATTAAAAGTCGGGTTAAAACCCGACCCTATTGAAAATTGAAAGGATAGAGGTTAAAAGATTATCTTTCTAAAAAAGGAGCATTGTTTCAACTGCCGTACTATGGGTTTAATCTATGATATGAGCTCAAAGCTGATAATTATCAGCTCCGAGCTCATATTTTGATGCTTTTAGCAGGTTTGGAGGTGCTTTTTGCTCATATTTCGGAGCAAATAGCTCATATTTTGATGCTTTTAGCAGGTCTGGAAGTGCTTTCTGCTCATATTTCGGAGCAAATAGCTCATATTTTGATGCTTTTAGCAGGTTTGGAGGTGCTTTTTGCTCATATTTCGGAGCAAATAGCTCATATTTTGATGCTTTTGGCAGGTCTGGAAGTGCTTTCTGCTCATATTTCGGAACGAATTGCTAAAATCTATCGTATTTATCGCCTATGGCTTACCGCCTATTGCTTAAAAAAAAATGATATTTATTTTGTAACTTTATCGGCAAATCACGACTAATAGAATGTATTAATAACGATAAACCTTTTAATTTTTAATATTATGTCTTATTTTGGAGTACTTATTTTCGTAGCATTACTTATTTTGTTGGCTTCGTTTTTCATTGTAAAACAGCAGACGGCAGCCATTATAGAGCGTTTTGGTAAGTTGCAATCGGTGCGTCACGCGGGGTTTCATCTCAAAATTCCTGTAATAGACCAGATTGCCAGACGCATTAACCTGAGAATACAACAGCTGGATGTGATTATTGATACCAAAACTTTGGATAATGTTTTCGTAAAGATGAAGGTATCCGTACAGTATCAGGTGATTAGAGAGCAGGTGGCAGATGCTTTTTATAAACTGGAATATCCCGAAGGGCAGATTACTTCCTATGTCTTTGATGTGGTGAGAGCTGAGGTGCCAAAGATGAGGTTGGACGATGTCTTTGTGCGTAAAGATGATATTGCTATCGCAGTGAAGGGAGAGCTGCAAGAGGCAATGCAAAGCTATGGTTATGACATCATTAAAGCTTTGGTAACGGATATAGACCCAGATGAGCAGGTGAAGCACGCAATGAACCGAATCAACGCAGCGGAAAGAGAAAAAACAGCTGCGGAATATGAGTCTGAGGCTCAGAGAATCCGTATTGTAGCGGTGGCAAAAGCAGAGGCTGAATCTAAAAAACTACAAGGGCAGGGTATCGCAGACCAGCGAAGAGAAATCGCAAAAGGACTGAAAGAATCTGTGGAAATGCTAAATGATGTGAACATCAACGCTGCAGAAGCATCGGCACTTATTGTGGTAACACAGCACTATGATACGCTACAATCTGTAGGGTCTAACAGCCGAAGCAATTTGGTTTTACTACCCAACTCGCCTACGGCAGCCAGCGGAATGCTAAATGATTTGGTGGTTTCTATGGCAGCTACACAAAAAATAGATCATTTGGAAAAAGAAACAGAACAACCTAAATCCAATTATGATTTTCCGAAAATAGATGAGGAATAATCCACACTTCATCTTGTTAAAATACAACCCCTGAAAATCATCTTTTCAGGGGTTGTTTATGTATAAAAGTGAATAATATTAAGCATTTAAATCGCCATTCATTGCTTGTTCTAGTTTGCTGTTTTTCATTCCGTACATAAAGTAGATAATCAGTCCGATGAAAAACCACAATCCAAACCAAAACCAATTGTTGTGCGTCATTCCTGTAAGGAGATAAAGGCAGGTGCTAAGCCCTAGTAGCGGAATGAGATTGAGGTTTTTGGTAAATGCCAATACCATCAAAACCACATTAATCCCTAAAAAGATACACACTGATAGCCTGAATTCGCCCTCGTTGGGGTCGTTCCAGTCGGTAATGGTGTGGAAAAATTCGGGTTGCCAATAGTAAAACGCCCCCAATATACTGAGAAATACTATCGGGAAGATGTATTTTGCATTGACATAAGGCAAGTGAAACCTTCCTTTTTGTTTTTCTTTTCTCGGCATCATCAGGATACCACCGTTTACAAGTACAAAAGCGAAAATTGTCCCGATGCTGGTAAAGTCTAAGATGAAAGACTTGTCTGTAAACAAAATAGGAAGCCCCACGGCAATACCCGTAACGATAGTGGCAAAAGAAGGTGTTTTAAATTTCGGGTGGATATGGGTAAATTGTTTGGGCAAAAGTCCGTCTCGGCTCATTGCATACCAAATCCTGGGTTGTCCCATCTGAAATACGAGCAAAACGGTAGTAATGGCAATAATAGCGGTGATAGAAACCACGATTTCCATCCAAGGAATGTTGGCATTTTCTGGTGCAAAGATAAAAGCCAAAGGGTCGCCAATGCCATCAAACTTTCGGTAATCTACAATCCCGGTAAGAATCACCGTGAGAGCCATATAGAGCAATGTGCTGAGGATTAGAGAAGCTATCATCCCTCGTGGGAGATTTTTTTGCGGATTTTTGGTTTCTTCAGACAATACGCTCAAGGCATCAAAGCCGATATAAGCAAAAAACACTCCTGAAACAGCCGCCATCACTCCTGAAAATCCGTTGGGCATAATGCTTTTTACCCCTTCGTTGTTGGTAGGCGTCCAGTTGTCTATATTAATGTAAGAAATTCCTACACATAATATCAATACAATCACGGCAAGTTTTAAAACCACCAATAGATTGTTGAAATTTTTACTTTCTCTAATGCCGATATACACCAAAAATGTGATAAACGCATTGATGAGCAATGCAGGAATATCCATAATGAATTTTACCCCTGCAAAGGTAGGAGCACTTTGCCAAGCGTTGAGCAATTCTTTGTTTTCCGAACCGCTTTCGAAGGCTTTTTTGGCTTCGGGATAGCTGGTAGAGAGGTAATCTGGGATGTGAACCCCCAAACGCTCTACAAAACTGGTGAAATAATCACTCCACGAAAAGGCAACATAGATATTCCCGAAGGAATATTCCATAATCAAAGCCCAGCCAATCACCCACGCCATCAGTTCGCCAAAACTGGCATACGCATAGGTATAGGCACTGCCCGCTTTGGGGATTCTACTGGCAAATTCGGCGTAAGACAAGGCGGTGAAACCACAAGCTATACCACAAATTACATAAAGGGAAACCACCCCAGGCCCACCTCTGAAAATAGCTTCGCCCAAGCTGCTAAAACTCCCTGCTCCTATGATGGCTGCTAGACCAAAAAAGATGATGTCCCACACGCCTAAAACGCGATTCATAGGCGTGCTTTGGTCGGAGTCGCTGTATTTTTTTCTTCTGAAAAGTTGGTTCATAGTTAAGTTTCTGAAAAACAAATGTAAGAAAAATGTTGATTTATAGAGCAGAAGTGTTTATTTTTTTTCGATGAAATTCGGAACTGGTTGCTAGTTGATGGTTGTCGGTTGATGGTGAAAACTTAAAACTCAGCACTCAACACTCAACACTTTTTGAGTTGGTCTTTTCTCTTTCTTCTTTCCTCTTTCTTCAAAAAACTCATAACTCAAAACTCAGCACTCAACCCTCAATTAAAATAAAACTTGTTTTTTTGCGTATTATTAATAATGATTTTACATCTTTGTGGTATGAAAAAAATTAGTTTACTTTTTGTTTTCTTTTATTCGGTGATTTTTTGGGCTCAGTCCACCAATAGGCATATTAAAAATGCTTCGGGGACGCTTTTACCAGATATTTTTGATTATTGTGAGGGTGAAAGCTTTAGTCTGAAAGTAGATGCTACAGCAACGGCAACGGGAGATTATATAGATGGAGGAAGTGATTTTCCTATTGCTGAATTGGAAAAAGGTGAAAATAAAACCATAGTGTTTAAAAATACAACACCATCAAATCCACATAAATTTAGTGAGCCTATAGATATAGGATTTTCGTTTAGTTTTTATGGTAAGACTTATGATAAAGTGGTTGTAGGAAATTATGGTAGATTGGTCTTTACAAATGTTGCAGAGCTAAATAATATGTCTAATGATGCTATTTATGAAGATAGACAATTTAGTGGGATATCGCCTAGTACGCGAGTTGTGCTCCCTTCAACTGAATATAATAAAGTTTATAGAGATGAAACGAAAATGTTAAATCTGGCTCAGATTTTCTTTGGATATACCTACTTGTACAAGGCTTCTTGGGATACGGAGAGTAAAAAATATAATTATAGAACAGGTGTTTTTGCGGGAGTTAAAGGTTTGTTGGTAGAGTTTAAAGGCGTAGTGCAAAATACCGGAAGTGGACCTGGAAGAGGGTTTGATAGTTCTGTATTGATATTAGAAGATGGAAGAATTATTGTTTATGTAAAAGATAGAACTTCGGTTAATCAAAACGCTCTTATAGGTATTCAAAATGAAGATGCAACAAAATATTTAGTCCCGAATCCTGTGGATAAGTATAATAATGGAAGATGGCAAAGTCAAGATAGAAACATTTTTATTTTTGAACCTAATCAAAACCTTACTCCAGAAGTGAAATGGCTGGTGAATGGCGTTGAAAAACATATAGGGACATCGTATAATTATACGCCCTCTGGAACTTCGGAAACTTTGAAAGCGGTGATAACCCTTAAAGATGATGCAGGGGCGGTAGTGAAAACGGAGGAAAGTATGGTGGCTTTTCATCCTATAGAACAACCTCAGGTGATGAAAACAGAGGCGGCGAATTGTGGTGAGCCAGCGGTTTTAAAGATTACCAATTATAACGCACGCCTAAGCTATGAATGGTTTTCTACAGCTAATCCTTCTCCAGGTTCGGGTAAGGGAGAAACCTTTAATGCTACGGCATCAGGAACTTACAGAGTGAGGGTAAAGGATATATCTTGTAATAAAGAATCAGATGATATTTCGGTGAATATAGACTCGCCAATTCCGCCATTTGGCTATACCAATGGTCATATTTTTTCATACTGTGAAACTAATCCTACCAAGGTGGTTAATCTTTTGAGATTACTTAACTATTCATTAGATTCCACCCAATATACCGTGAAGTTCTATGAAAATAGCGTGGAAATATCAGATTATTCCAACTATACATTCAATTCTGGGGATTCCAAAAACATTACGGTGAAAGTAGAAACTTTGGCAGGAGCTACACCATCTTGTAGTACAACGCTTAATTTTACGGTGGAGTATCAGGCTTTTCCGACTCAGGTTTCGTTAGATTCAAGGTCATTATGTGAAGGGACTTCACAATACACTGTGGGGGATTTTAAGGCGGACCATCCAGCGTTTTCAGCGTTTGATATTACTTTTTGGAACAATGGTAATTTGCTGGGCGAAATGGTAAATCCTTCTGAGTTATCCACTGTGAAGGTGAGAGCCGTGAAGAATGGCTTTACTTGCCAATTTGATTATGATTTAAGCTTTAGATTTCATCCATCGGTGATAGCGAATACACCTACCACTATTTTGACTAAGAAATGTGAAAGCAATCCAACTTTTGATTTTTCGGTATTGAAAAATGAAATTAATAACTCTACTGAGGTTGAAATTACCTTTCATAAAACGATGGAGGATGCAAGAAATGGTGCCAATGCTGTTGATGGAAGTACATCTTTTCCTGTAGGGATTTCTCCTCCTATTTATATCAGAGTAAAAAATATCAATACGGGTTGTGTCGCTCAGACTTTCCCAAGTTTTAATGTGGAAGTTTTTGCAAAGCCACAGCCTAAATCTACAAGTATTTCAATGACTCAATGTGCTGGTGAAACTTTTAATCTAACCCAATCTATTACCGATTTATTCAGTACTCAAAATACTAATATTCAATACGAAATAAAATATTTCTCTGAAAATGGAGTGGAACTCTCTTCTGCTGAGGTTTTAAGTTATACACCTAATACTCTAGGATTCAAGCCGTATATAGAGATTTCTTATGATGGGCAATGTGCTGATGAAGTGGTGTTTGATTTAAAATACAATGCTCTGCCTACAAGCTCTGTTTCAGAAATTTCAGTTTGTGATGAAAAAACATATTCTTTGAACGATTTTAAGAATAAAGTAGTCGCCAATCCAGCAGATTATGAGTTCTTAAATTCTGATGAAAGTGTAATGATGGCAAGTTTTAATTTATCTTCTTTGCCAAAGATTGTTCAATTTTATTTGAAACGAAAAGATACAGGTTGTCGCTCAGAATTGTTAGCGGTTACATTCAAGCAACTGAGTCCATTACCATTGGATAGTAATAATGTCTCTATAAAAAATTGCGATACACAAGGTGATAGGTTTGATGGCATTGCTTCGTTTGATTTAACCTCTGTACAAACTCAAATTTCCACTGCTAATGGAGCCAGATTTACTTTTTATAAAGATGCAGCAAGAACGCAAATAATAGCCACGCCTACCGCTTTTTCTTCAGCTGATGCCATTGTTTATGTGAAAGTAGAAGTAGATGGTTTTTGTCCTTCTTCAGCGGAAGTTAAGTTGAATGTGAAAACGCCAACCCGTTCCACCACTTTAAAAGAGAAGTATTTTATTTGCTATGGAAGTGACATAACCATAGATGCGGGAAGTGAATATATTGCTTTCTCTTGGAGTGATGGTGCTACAGAGCAAATCGCTACTTTCACCCAAGCGGGCAGTTATTCCGTAACCTTAACCAATGCAGAGGGGTGCAGTTATACACATTATTTTGAAATCTCGGATGAAAACCAGCCTAAAATTCAACAAATTCATCAGGATAATTCTAAAATAGAGGTTATCGCGACAGGGCTTTATCCAATAGAATATTCATTTAATAATGGTGCTGTATTTTCAAGTTCTAATGTATTGCAAAATCCTACAGCACAGGAATATACCGTTAGAGTGCGTTCTGTGCTGCCAGATGGTAGCTATTGTGAAGGAGCACCAAAGCATCTTTATGCTATCAATATTAATAATGTTATCACACCTAATGATGATGGTAAAAATGATATTTGGCGTATTAAAAACCTTGATAAAATGGAGCAAGTAGAAATTCTAATCTCAGACCGATACGGAAAGCCTGTATTCCACACTACAGATAAGAATAAATTGTATTGGGACGGGAAGCAAAACGGGCGTCCATTGCCTACGGCAAGCTATTGGTATGTGGTAAAATGGTTGGATACCGCCACTCAAAAAAGTGAAGTAAGACAAGGTTGGATTTTACTGAAAAATAGAGATTAATACGAGAGAAATCACGAGATACTTGATAAAATTAGCATACCAAATTATAGGTATGCTAATTTTTTTTGAAAACAAAATATAGTTGGCAATTCTAAACTAAAGATGTGGTAGTAGGTGAGATTATTCCATATCTCCTTAAAAAGGAGCGAGATATCAAGCTCACAAAAACAAATAATCTAACTGTTATGCAATAATCTAATTATCAATAATATAAAGTATGTTTATTTAATTCTATATCAAAGTATTTAACATAATATAGCTTAAAATGTCTCTGTTTGTCTTTGATTGGCACTTTATAACACTTCTTGTCCTATATTTTAGGGGCTTTCTTCGGGAGTTCTTCGGGAATCCTTCCCAACTCTTCCCAAAAAATGCGATTTTTGGGAAGGATTCCGCAAGGAAACTGCAAGGAAACCCGAAGAAAAATAGAACGAAAACTCTCTTCCAGCATATTCATTTGGGGTTTTATTATCTCGTATTTATTGGAAGGTTGATCAGAATAAAAGAGAAGATGAAGTATAGTTAGGATACTGAAAAGCTCGTTTCCAGAGCGGCTTATTATTATAGTTATTATTTAAATGTTTGTTTATTAATTAAACTAATGTTTGATTAAAATGGTATTTTATATTTATTTAATTATAGCTTTTTTTATTAAAAGTATTGTATATTTTATTTTGGTTTATTAATTTAGCAAAGTGTAATTTTAAACTAATAATATGAAAGGAAACTATTTTAGAAAGTCAACGAAGATTTTCATTACAGCAGGTTTTCTTGCCTTGTTGTCTGTGAATGCTAATGCTCAGACGGTGGAAGACAAGAAACTACTGAGAGAGAATACCAATCTGGAATCTCTAAAAGGTGTGAAATCTAAGATTAACCGTACCGTAGTTACAGAAGCAAGACTGAAAAAATTTGCAGAAGCTAAGAAAATTCCTTATCGCTTTACGGAAAAAAATGGAAAAGTAATTCAGTTGGTAGCCATTGATGGAATTGGTAATCCTATTTATCTGGCTACGAATAATGAGAGGGCGGCGATTACTTCTGGCGTTAATCTTTTGCACACAGGAGGAGACACGGGCTACAATCTTTCTGGGAAAGATGTGAAAGTGGTAGAGTGGGATGGTGGTAGAATTAGAGCTACCCATGTAGAATTGGCAGGAAAAGTAGAATTTGGGGCAGATTTAGGTGAGGTGCCATCACTTAGCGATCACGCAACGCATGTAGCTGGAACTATTTTAGCAAAAGGTGTTAATAAAAAGGCTAAGGGGATGGCACCAGATGCTAAGGTGATAAATTATGATTTTAATGATAATTTTGAGGAAATTCTTAGATCATTGGATAGACAAGAGGGGATTATCTCCAATCATTCCTATGGTTTTTTAGCGGGATGGTCTTTTAGAGGTTTAGGATATAGTTGGGGAGGAGATCCTGCAGTGAGTAGAACTACTGATTACAAGTTTGGTTATTATTCAGAATATGATGCTGTAATAGATGAAATGCTGAAATATTCGCCTTGGCATACTTATGTCTCATCAGCAGGTAATGACAGAGGAGAAGGACCTGCAAATAGACCTAATGGACAGGAGTTAGATGGAGGTGATACGGGGTATGATACTATTCCGTTTGGAGGGGTAGCAAAAAATACTATTGTAGTGGGGGCAGTAGAGCCTGTAATGAATTATACAGGGGCTAATAGTGTGAAGATGACAAGTTTTAGTTCTTGGGGACCTACAGATGATGGGCGTATTTTGCCGACTATCGTAGCAGATGGGTCTAATGTATATTCATCAATGAGTGGAGGAGATAATTTGTATGATGAAATGAGTGGAACTTCTATGGCTTCACCTGCTACTACTGGGGCAATTGCTTTGATGCAAGAGTTTGCTAAGAAGAAAACAGGAAGATTTTTCACTGCTCCATTAATTAAAAGTCTTGTAACCAATTCTGCAAAAGAAGCAGGAAACCCAGGGCCTGATTACATCTATGGATTTGGATTGCTTGATGCTAAAGCAGCAGTAGAAACCATAGATTATAAAGGGAAAACTACGGAATACAGAGAAGGAAACTTAAGCAATGGAGAGGTTATTACTCTAACCTTTAAAACCCAAGCTGGAGTGCCTTTCAAAGCTACCGTTTCTTGGAACGATAGAGCGGGTACACCAAAGGCTTTTGTTAGTGATACTACACCAAAAGATCCATCTTTTCTTAATGACCGTACTCCGAAATTGGTAGATGATTTGGATATGAGAGTAACGATGGATGGTACAGAGTACACACCTTATATCTTGGATCCTGAAAATCCTGCAAATAATGCAACTACGGGCGATAATTTCAGAGATAATATAGAGCAAATTTATATTGCTAATCCTACTACAGGTACAGTAACCCTTACTATTAGACATAAAGGAACTTTGGATGCGGCTGGGGTAGATTATGGATTGGTAGTTTCTGGTATAGCGGTAGAAAATGATTTGTCATTAGAAGAAGTGAAAGGTAATATATCCCAAACTGAACTGACAGCAGAAGCTCCTGTAATAGCAACTGTTAAGAATGTAGGTTCCACTGATTTTGGAAAATATAAGGTTCTTTTTAAAGTGAAGAATCCAGCAGGGGTAGTATTGGAAGAGAAAATTGTTGAATCTCAAGGATTGGCAATTGGTGCTTCAGAGGACTTAACAACTAGCTTTACATTTGAGGAATTATTTACATCTTATACTGTGACTGCAGAAATCATAGTAGATGAAGATACAGTACCAGGAAATAACAAAAAATATACTTTAGTAACGCCTGTAGTAGCAGATTTAAGGCAAGGTGGAAGTGTATTGTTAGAAGATTTTAATGCGGTTAATCATTCGGAGCACGCTTGGGAATTTGTAAATGTGGATCCTACAACAGCTACTTGGGAGTGGACATCTATTCCTACACTCTCTTTGGATGGTACACAAGCAGCGTATAGTTTCAATGGTGGAGGTATTGCAAATGATTGGATGTTATCAAATCCTGTGTTGCTTCAAGCGGGTTCTAGATATAAAGTTTCCTACTATACTGTGAAAAACTCTCAAAACTCTTCTAGAAATGAGAATATAGAGGTTTATGTAGGTAATGAAAAGTCTGCTGCGGGTATGGGAACTACACCACTTCATAAATACACTTGGGTGCAAAGTAAGCCAAGTGCAGTTTTTGAAAAAGTAGAGTTTGAATTTACAGCACAAACCACAGGGTTGCAATATTTTGGAATTAGACATTTTAGTGATGAAGGTAAAAACAGTTGGATGATAGGTGTAGAAAATTTCCAAGTTCAAAATATGGAAGAAGGGGCGCCTACACCAGAGTTTACATTTGAAGTTGTAGATGGTAATACGGTACTTACTAAATATTCTGATGTGAAATTGGTAAACAACACTTCATCTAATCCAGAAGTTACCAATTGGAATTGGGAAATTACACCTAATACCTATCAGTTTGTAGAAGGTGGAGCGAATAGTGAAAGCCCAGTAGTTAGATTTGATACTGAAGGGGAGTACACCGTGAAACTTAGTGCAGAGAATGCAAATGCTACAAAGTCTAAGACAAAATATTCTTACATCAATGTAGTGGCTCCTACGGTAAAAACAGGATTCTCCATAGATAGAAATAAAATAAAAACCTCTGAAAATGTTCAGTTCAGAAACTTGACATCAGGAGTGCCTTTTGCTACCGCTTATGAGTGGGTTATTACGCCAAATGAAGCGGGTGCATTTACATTCCTTGAAGGAACTTCTAAAAACTCGGAGCATTTGAATGTGAAGTTTAATAAGATTGGTAAATATTCAGTAAAATTGATAGCTACAACACCAGATGGGGATAAAGTTTCTGAAGTAGCAAATATGATAGAAGTAGATGGTAATACCAATCCTCCTCAGAATGTGATGGCTCAAAATGACCAAGCTTCCGTTAATGTATCTTGGGATGCACCTAAGCAGAGATACAGAGATTCATTTATAGACGAAACATTTGAAGGGGCGTTCCCATCTGCTGGCTGGCAAGTATTGGATGCTAATGCAGACTCTAATACTTGGCAAAAATTAAGATTGGAAAATGGTAGTTTCGTGGCGGGTGTATTCTCGTATAAAGATTTAAAACCAGTTCAAACAGATGATTATCTTGTAACTAATGTTATCAACTTCTTGCCAGAAGGGTACAATGAGTTGACATTCAATTCTTATGGGGATCCAAGCTGGCCAGATAATATGAAGATTTACTTTGTAAAAGTAGCGGATGATTCACCGTTGACAGCTGAGCAAATCAAAGCAGGAGTGAAAATCTTTGATGGGATCACCCAAACTGCTACCAGTGAGTTTAATAAAGTAAGTCTTGGTAATCACTATGATGGTACGCCATTTAGATTGGTTTTCTATAGCAATAACTATGATAATTATGTATTGTCATTGGATAATGTGAAGATTTCTGCACCAGGTACGGTAACGCAATCTGTAATGAGTACATTAGGTAATAATATTATTACAAGAGAATCACTTAGAAGAGCTGAGGAAACAGCAGATGGAGTAGTGAACTTGATGACAGCTTCTACATCGCCGAAACCAAACTGGCCTCAGATTAATACAGACTACAGTACCAATATCACGAGTTACGAATTGTATAGAAATGGGGAATTCCTTGCAAGTGTACCGTCTTCAGAAATGGTCTATATAGATAATTCTATTACAGTTGCAGGAAACTACTGCTATAGCGTAGTGGCAATTTTTGATAATATCAATAAATCTACTACTTCCGAAGAGGCTTGTGTAGATATGACTACACTATCTGCAGTAGATGTAAGCAAAGCTACTCAGTTCAATGCTTTTCCTAATCCAGTGGTAGATGTGGTGAAAGTGAAATTCGCTGAAAAGATATCTGGAAAAGCGAAAATTGAACTTTATGCTATGGATGGTAAGAAAGTACTGGAACAATCTCTATCTGAGCAACAATTGCTAGATGAAGGTGTGAAGGTGTCTCATTTCAATAGTGGTGCTTATATCTTGGTAGTTAATGATGGTACTAAGGTACATACCACTAAAATTATCAAAAAATAGATAAGATGGTCTTGTCTTAAAAGACTGTAGTATTATATTTTGGTTAACTGAAGGTTCGGGGGAAGTTTTTCTCTCGAACTTTTTATTTTATATTTCTTATTCCAATAGATAAAGTGTATTTTTGCACCGCATATTAATTATAGATAATGGAAGTTTTACAATCAGTATTAGATTTTTTTCTGCACTTAGACCAGCATCTACACACAATGATAATAGACTATGGTGTGTGGATTTATCTCATATTATTCCTCATTATTTTTGTGGAAACGGGGCTGGTAGTGATGCCATTTTTACCTGGTGATTCATTGCTTTTTGCTGCGGGTGCTTTCTGTGCAGGTGTAGTTGCATCAGAGGGAGAAGTGGCAAAGCTTAGTTTGGGATTGGTATTGGTGTTACTTTCTGTAGCAGCCATTTTGGGAGATTCTCTCAATTATTATTTGGGAGAGAAAATAGGATTAAAGGTTCTCAATTGGAAGTTCAGAGGAAAGCCAATCGTGAATCCCAAATACATAGAGCAAACCCAAGCTTTTTATGAAAAAAATGGGCCTAAAACCATTATCATCGCAAGATTTGTTCCTATTGTAAGAACCTTTGCACCATTTGTGGCGGGGATTGGCTCTATGAGATATTCCACATTTATCAAATACAACATTATCGGAGGTCTGGTATGGGTAGTAGGTTTAACGCTTTTAGGGTACTTTTTTGGTAATATTCCTTGGGTGAAAGATAATTTTGAAACGGTTATTTTCGGGATTATAGGTTTTTCTCTATTGCCAATGGTTTGGGAATTTATTAATGCTAAGTTTATTAAGAAGTCTTAAAATTCCTCTTTCTAAAGGAATAAAAACTTGCATTTAAATAAAATCTAAATTCTCTATCTGATTTGTTTCATATTGACTGGTGTGAAAATATTGAGTAACTTTACATCATAAAATTATTAAACATTATGGAAAATCATATATTAATCAACGAGTTCCCAGAGTTTGTAGAAAAAATAGCACACTTGAAAGCGAACGATGAAAAGTTTCTTAGTCTGTATGTCAATTATGAAGAAGTTAATGCACTGATACAGCATTACGAAGAGGGAGAAGTAAACCATACCACAGATGAGCATCTCACAGATTTGAGAAAAAAACGCGTTCATCTTAAAGATGATATCTACACTTATTTGAATAATAATTGATCATTTTTTCATTTTATTGATTTTATTTATAGCGGTTGCGGTATAGAGCAATCGCTTTTTTCGTAAGAGATAGATTACATTTTTCATAAAAAATCCTTACTTTTGCCCTCGTAAAATTCATTTATGCAAAACATTAGAAACATTGCGATTATCGCACACGTAGACCACGGAAAAACCACATTGGTGGACAAGATTATCCACGCTACTAATATTTTCAGAGAAAACCAAGAATCGGGAGAGTTGATTATGGACAATAATGACCTTGAAAGAGAACGAGGCATTACCATCCTTTCCAAAAATATTTCGGTAACCTATAAAGATACCAAAATCAATGTAATAGACACGCCTGGGCACGCCGATTTTGGTGGAGAAGTAGAGCGGGTTTTGAAGATGGCAGACGGGGTAATCCTTCTAGTAGATGCCTTTGAAGGGCCAATGCCACAGACGCGTTTCGTTTTGCATAAAGCATTGGAATTGGGACTGAAGCCTATCGTAGTGATTAACAAGGTGGATAAAGAAAACTGTCGCCCAGATGAGGTGCACGATAATGTTTTCGATTTGTTCTTCAACCTAGATGCTACCGAAGAACAATTGGATTTCCCTACTTTCTACGGTTCGTCCAAGCAAGGGTGGTTCAATACCAGTTTGGAACCTTCCGATAGCATTTTGCCCCTTCTTGACGGGATTTTAGAATATGTTCCAGAACCGAAAATAGAAGAAGGAAACCTACAGATGCAGATTACCTCCTTAGATTATTCCTCTTTCTTGGGAAGAATTGCCGTAGGAAAAGTAACCCGTGGTAGCGTAAAAGAAGGACAATGGATAGGTTTAGCTCAGGAAAATGGCAATATCCTGAAAGGAAAAGTGAAAGAATTGTATGTTTTCGAAGGATTGGGGAAAAAGAAAGTAGCAGAAGTTCAGGCGGGAGACATCTGTGCCATTGTAGGGTTTGATGCTTTCCAGATTGGAGATACTTTTGTGGATTTAGAAAATCCAGAGCCATTGAGCAGACTTTCCATCGATGAGCCTACACTGAATATGACTTTCTCTATCAACAATTCACCTTTCTTCGGGAAAGATGGCAAATATGTCACCTCTAATCACTTGAAAGAAAGATTAGAAAAAGAATTGGAGAAAAACCTCGCATTGAGAGTAGAGCAGACCGATGATGCTAATACTTTCTTGGTCTTCGGGCGTGGTATTTTGCACCTTTCTGTTTTGATTGAAACAATGAGAAGAGAGGGCTATGAAATGACCATTGGGCAACCACAAGTTATCTTGAGAGATATCGATGGTGAGAAATGTGAGCCTTACGAAACAATGGTAGTAGATGTTCCAGAGGAATACGCTTCTCGTGTTATCGATTTGGCTACGCAGAGAAAAGGCGACCTTCACATAATGGAAACCAAAGGCGAAATGCAGCACTTAGAGTTTGAAATCCCATCTCGTGGATTGATAGGCTTGCGTTCGCAGATGCTAACAGCAACGGCAGGGGAGGCAATTATGGCTCACCGTTTTTCAGAATACAAACCATTTAAAGGAGCCATCGCAGGAAGAAATAATGGTGTTTTGATTTCTAAAAACCAAGGACAAGGTACGGCTTACTCCATCGAAAAATTGCAAGATAGAGGGCGTTTCTTTGTAGATCCAGGTGAGGAAGTTTACACAGGGATGATTGTAGGCGAGCAAAATAAGCCAGGCGACCTTGTAGTGAATATTGTAGAAGGAAAACAGCTTAATAATATGCGTGCGGCAGGTAAAGATAAAGATGGTAACATCGCTCCGAAAATCCTAATGTCTTTGGAAGAATGTATGGAATACATCCAAGCAGACGAATGTATAGAGGTAACGCCTAACTTCATCCGTATGCGTAAGAAAATTCTTGCAGAGGAAGATAGAAAGCGTGCCGAAAGAATGGCAAAATCAGAATAATATAACGCATAACTTGCAAGCAATAACCAACAAAAAAACGCTCAGTAATGGGCGTTTTTTTTCTTCCAACTTGAGAAAGAGTTTCTATATTTTTTGAGGAAAAATTCCTATTTTGTTTTTTAAAAGGAGGGAGGAGTAGGAAAGGTGCTTTTATTTCAAAAATTTCTTCTATCTTAGCAAGGGTAAGTTTTAGGTTAAACGCACGAAATTATATTTTGAAGATACTTGATGAATATACATATTGAATATACATATTGAATATCAGTTTATTATATTTTAATCTTGATTACTTTTGTAGAAAGTGACGAAAATACAAATCGTTAGTTATTAGCAATTTATAAATTTCGTGCGTTTAGCCTAAAAAGTAATTTGATTTTTTAATTTCAATAACAAATTTTTCCTATATTTGGGCAAACGATATTTATGAATACAGAATTGAATCACAACCTGCAAATGATAGCAGAAACAGCGAGAGACTTTGCTGAGAAGAATATCCGTCCTAACATTATGGAATGGGATGAAAGCCAAACCTTTCCAATAGATTTATTTCATCAGTTGGGCGAGATGGGATTTATGGGAATCGTAGTACCAGAAGAATATGGTGGCTCGGGCTTAGGATACCAAGAGTATGTTACCATTTTGGACGAGATTTCTCAAGTTGACCCTTCTATTGGGCTTTCCGTAGCTGCACACAACTCACTCTGTACTAATCATATTTATGAATTTGGGAACGAAGAGCAAAGAAGAAAATGGCTTCCTCAGTTGGCTTCGGGCAAGGTGATTGGTGCTTGGGGACTTACGGAGCACAACACGGGGTCAGACTCTGGAGGAATGAGTACTACAGCGGTGAAAGATGGTGATGAATGGGTACTGAATGGTGCTAAGAACTTTATTACGCACGCTATTTCTGGAGATATTGCGGTGGTAATGACCAGAACAGGAGAGAAGGGAGCTAAAAATAATTCTACAGCTTTCGTTTTAGAAAAAGGAATGCCAGGTTTTACTTCGGGCAAAAAAGAAAATAAACTGGGGATGAGAGCCTCTGAAACGGCAGAACTTATCTTTGATAATGTGAGAGTACCAGATTCTCACCGTTTGGGAGAAGTAGGAGAAGGCTTTAAACAAGCGATGAAAATCCTAGATGGTGGTAGAATTTCCATTGCTGCACTCAGCTTGGGTATTGCTCGTGGTGCTTACAAGGCTGCATTAAAATACTCTTTGGAAAGACATCAGTTTGGCAAGCCAATCAATCAGTTTCAAGCGATAAACTTTATGTTGGCAGATATGGCTACGGAAATAGATGCTGCAGAATTACTCATCAGAAGAGCCGCTACAATGAAAGATGCTAAACAAAAAATGACCAGAGAAGGAGCAATGGCAAAACTTTATGCCTCTGAAGCGTGTGTAAGAATTGCGAATAATGCAGTGCAGGTTTTCGGTGGCTATGGTTATACCAAAGATTTCCCAGCAGAAAAATTCTATAGAGATTCTAAGCTATGTACCATAGGAGAAGGGACTTCTGAAATCCAAAGATTGGTCATTGGTAGAGAAATTTCAAAATAAAAAGATTTTAATTTTAATCATAAAGCACCATAAATTGTGGTGCTTTTTTTATATTTGCTCAATAATTTAAAGTACAATTAATGGAAAAAATAGATAGTTTAAATCAAGTGGCAGCGTTTCATAAAACCTTTAATGCTCCTATTTTAGATACTCCGCAGATACCTTCCGCAGAGCGTTGTCAGCTAAGAGTAGATTTGCTTCAAGAAGAGTTGGACGAATTAAAAAAAGCCATTGAAGACCATAATATTGTAGAGGTAGCAGATGCTCTTTGTGATTTGCAATATGTATTAAGTGGTGCCGTGTTAGAATTTGGTTTAGGCAAAAAATTTGTTGAACTTTTCAATGAAGTGCAGCGTTCTAATATGTCTAAAGCTTGCTCTACACAAGAGGAAGCCAATGAAACCATAGCATTTTACCAAGCTAAAGGTGTGGAAGCTTATTCAGAGGTTTCTGGGGAGAAAATTAATGTACATAGAGTAGCAGATGATAAAGTTTTAAAAAGCGTGAATTACTCTCCTGCAGATTTAAAATCAATCATAGAAAAATAAAAAATAATGAGAATTATTAAATTTTTAAGCGTTGCGATAGTAGCGTTTTTATCATTATCTTCTTGTGAAACTCATAAAGTAGTGGTAAATAGGGAAGTGGAAAGCCAACGCGATGGGAAAATGCTTTTAGGACAACAAACGCTAGAGCAATTTCAGAAAGAACCTTATAGCCAGTGGTATAACACAGAATATTCTCAATATCAAATAGATGAAGTATCCGTTTCTGAATTGAAAAAAGAGAAGTTGAGCAGCCATCAAATCACGGTTTTCTTAGGAACTTGGTGTGATGATAGCCACAGAGAATTTCCAAGGCTGATGAAGATTTTAGATGCGGCAAAGTATCCTACCAATAAGCTTACCATCATCGGTGTTAATAGAAAGAAAGAATCGCCTAATGGTGAAGAAGGATTGTATAATATCCAAAAAGTACCAACCATTATTGTAAAAAAATATGGTAAAGAATTGGGTAGAATTATAGAGTATCCGCAAAGTGGCTATTTAGAAAAAGATATTTTAGAGATTATAAAGAAAAATGACACTTCTGTTGGAGATTTATTAAAAAAGAAAAAAGGTGAAAAATAGAAGTATTGTTGTAGGTTTTCTTGCAGGAGTATTGCTTATGGGAGTTTCATTTTTTGTAATAAAAAAACTGACTTCCAAAGATGAATCTATGCGAAATGATGTTTATATCATTACCAATCAGATTAAAAGAATGAACAAGATGGTAGTGGTAGAGCAGGATTTTTCTGTTATGCAGAAAACCAAGATGACAACGCAGCTTCTGGGAGGATTACTTCCTGATACTGAAAAGCAAATCATCACTTTCACCAAAACCAATGCACAGGTATCTTATGATTTGAACCAAATGAAATTGGAGGTGGATAGCATTGGTAAAAAATTGATTATCCGCGAGCTTCCCAATGCAGAAATTAAGATTATTCCAAGTGTGGAAATCCAATCCATAGACGATTCTTTTTTGAATAGAATCAGTGAGCAGGATATCAAAAGAATACAAGACAATGCCAAACAAAATGCTATAAAATCTGTAGATGAAACCCGCCTCAGAAACGAAGGCAGACAGCAATTGATAGAAAATCTTAATCAGATTTTTATTTTGGCAAAGGCTCTTAATTATACCATAGAAGATAAGACGGGGGAGATAGATATGAAGAAACTTTAAACCCATATCATTAATGAAATATTCTTTTAAAAATGATTATTCGGAGGGATGCCACCCCAGAATATTAGAAGCCTTATCAAGGCATAATATGAGCCAACAGGTAGGATACGGATTGGATGAGTTTAGCCAATCCGTGGAAACAATCATCCAAGAAAAGACCCAATGCTCGGTAGCTAAGGTCGATTTGGTTTCGGGAGGAACACAGGCAAATCTCATTGTGATTTCTTCCATTTTACGCCCTTATCAAAGTGTAATTTCGGCAACAACAGGGCATATTTTCACCAATGAAAGTGGAGCTATAGAGGCTACTGGGCATAAAGTACACGGGGTAGAAACGCCTCACGGAAAGCTTACACCAGAACATATTCAGGAAGTGCTGGATAGCCATACCAATATTCCCCATCAGGTAATGCCCAAGTTGGTGTATATTTCCAATTCTACAGAGATAGGCACCATCTATACCCGAGCAGAACTAGAAAAATTGTCCCTTTTTTGTAAAGAAAAAGGATTGTACCTCTTTATGGATGGAGCAAGGCTGGGACACGCCCTCACGGCGGAGCCTAATGACCTAACCTTAGAAGATATAGCACATTATACCGATGTGTTTTATCTCGGAGGAACTAAAAATGGAGCTTTGATAGGAGAGGCTATTGTAATGACCAACCCTAAGTTGCAAGATAATTTTGGTTTTCATATCAAACAAAAAGGCGCAATGCTTGCCAAAGGAAGACTTTTAGGAATTCAATTTTTAGAATTATTGCGAGATGATTGGTATTTAGAACTAGCAACTCACGCCAATCGGCAAGCAATGAAGCTCAAGAAAGCGTTTGAAAGTTTGGGGTACTCATTCTTAGCAGATACTTATACCAATCAGATTTTTCCAATTCTGAAAAATTCGGATATAGAACATCTATCTCAATATTTTGATTTCTACGTTTGGAAATCCATTGATGAAACAACATCTGCCATCAGGCTTATCACTTCTTGGGCAACCCCCGATGATGCGGTAGCACATTTTATTGAGGTTTTGAAGAAGGGGAAGTAAAATTTGTTTAAAATTATTAAATTAAAGTAGAAAAAATCCAATGAAAAAGAAATTAGTGGTTTTATCAGGTGCGGGTATTTCTGCCGAAAGTGGCATTAGTACTTTTAGAGATGCTGATGGACTGTGGGAAAATCACCGAATAGAAGATGTAGCGTCTCCAGAAGGTTTTGCTAAAAATCCAGAATTGGTTTTAGAGTTTTATAACCTTAGACGCAGACAGCTAAAGGAAGTAATGCCTAACGATGCCCATAGGATTTTGGCTCGGCTAGAGCAATATTTTGATGTGCATATTATTACTCAGAATGTGGATGATTTACACGAGCGGGCAGGCTCTACACAAGTGCTTCACCTCCACGGGGAACTGCGAAAAGTGCGTCCTATTGATTCTGAAAATAGAGTCATACCTTGGGAAGAAGATTTACATTGGGGCGATGTAGATGATAATGGCGTTCAGCTTCGTCCGCATATTGTTTGGTTTGGAGAGGCGGTGCCAGAGATGGAGACTGCCATTCGCACCGCTTCGGAAGCGGATATTTTTCTTGTTATAGGGACATCCTTGCAAGTGTATCCCGCAGCAGGTTTGCTGTATGATATCCCCGCAGATTGCCAGCTTTTTGTGATAGACCCACATCTCCCAGAGCAGTTCAAAACCTCCAAAAACGCATTGCAGATGACCGCTACGGAGGGAATGAAAATATTGGAAAAAACTTTATTACAGTACAGATAATAGGAAACCGCATCATTACAGAGTGCGGTTGATTTTGTTATTTTTTCCTTTTGGCTTTTGACTTCGCCTTCGCTTGAGCTCTATTGCCTCCAGGCTTAGACTTAGGTTGCTTTCTTTTATGAGGACCACCCAGATTAATTTTTTTATTCTTATCCTTTTTCTCGTGAAAGGCTCCACCGCCTTCTTCTAATTTTACGATATTAGGATTTTTCATCTTCACTTCATCCTGCTCAGACGCTATTTTCTTAGGATTGATTTTTACCTCTTGTGGAAAATCCAAGAGCGTAAGCTCTTTATCCATCAAAACTTCAATGTCTAATAGTAAAGCTTCTTCCTTTTTGGTAACAAAAGTGATAGATTTACCATCTTTATCCGCACGCCCCGTTCTACCAATTCGGTGAATGTATTGTTCTGGAATTTCAGGAACTTCAAAATTGATAACATGGGTAATGTTAGAAATATCAAGCCCTCTTGCCATTACATCGGTAGTGATGAGTCCTCGGATTTCTTCATTTTCAAAGGATTTCATCGCTTTGAGACGATAGTTTTGAGATTTATTGGAGTGGATGACATCAAACTGCTCTGGGAACAATTCATTGATGCTATTGAATAGCAAATCAGCGTGTCGTTTATTATTGTTGAAAATTAATATCTTAGAAAGGTCTCCATCGGTTTCTAATAGGTGCTTTAACAAGTTGATTTTAGTATTAAAATTTTCAACTTTATAAGCGGTTTGTTCTATTTTTTCCAATGGCGTCCCCGATTTTGCCAAAGAGATTTCTATTGGATTGGCAAAATATTCATCCAGCATATCATCTACAGCTTCGGTCATTGTCGCAGAAAAGAGAATGTTTTGGCGTTTTTCTCTCATCATTTCGAAGATGTGAGTGAGCTGTGGGCGGAACCCTAGATTGAGCATTTCGTCAAATTCATCAATGATGAGTTTCTGCACTTCTTTGAGGGTAATGGCATTATCTATGGCTAAATCCATCACGCGTCCAGGTGTTCCCACCAAAATATCACAACCATTATCAAATAATAGTTTCTGGGTATTGATATTTTTACCACCATAGACCCCTATAATTCTAGTAGTAAGGTTCTGGGTTAGTTGTTCTAAAATTTCGGTAACCTGTACCACGAGTTCTCGCGTAGGTACAAGAACTAACACGGTAGGGTTGTTATTTTTATTATACTTCCACATTTTCAGTACAGGAAGGAGATAGGCGAGGGTTTTCCCAGTACCCGTCTGGGCAATTCCCATAATATCTCTCCCTGAGAGTATTGGTTTAAAACTTTTTTCTTGAATAGGAGTGGGTTCAAAAAGTTCTAAATCTGCCAATACATCAAGAATTTTTTCTTGTAAATCAAAATCTGCAAAAGTGGTTTTCATCAATTTAATCTTAAATATTAAAGGCGTGGGAACGCATATTTCTGCAAAGATACGGTTTTGAGATTTAAATATAGAGATAAGAAGGATGAGCATTGGATAAAATCAGAAAATAGGATGGCAAAATGGGTGTGATTTATTAAAAATAATTAGTAATTTAGCCACCCGAATTTTTGTAATGGATACAACGATAATTTTTTCTGCTTTTGCATTATTGATTTTAGCATTTTTAGTGCTTCTGTTTAGGCAGTTTGTTTATGCTTATATTAGATTGAAAGAGAAAGAATTGCAGATTTTATCATTGAAATCGGGAGGGCAGCACAAGTTGCAAGCGTATGAAAGGATGACCTTGTTTTTAGAAAGGATAAAGCCTTCTAATTTGGTAAACAATTTTGATAAAGATTTGAAACCTCACGAGTTTTTATTTCTAATCAATAAAAGTATTAAAGAAGAGTTTGAATATAATATTTCTCAAAAGTTGTATATTTCTAAAAATTCTTGGCAGAATATTGTGAATTCTAAAGACAATGTTTTGCAGTTGGCTCGTAAAACTTATGAGCAGTTGGGCAACAATGCCAATTTGGAAGATTATAAAACTTTGTTTTTGATGAACTACATCAATGGAGAAGATTTTATTACCCAGACCACAGAAGAATTAAAAAGAGAAGCATTAGTATTAAGCAATTAAAAAAAAATAGAATATAATGACACCGAAATTTAAAGCCCATCCGTGGCACGGCATTTCTGCGGGAGAAAAAGCTCCAGAAGTAGTAAATGTTTTTGTAGAAATAGTACCATCAGATACTATTAAATATGAGATTGATAAAGAAAGTGGTTTCTTAAAGGTGGATAGACCACAGCAATTTTCAAACATCATCCCAGCATTGTATGGGTTTGTTCCAAAAACTTATTGCGATGAGGAGGTGAAAAAACTTGCCATAGAAAATGGCTCTACCGATGTAGAAATGGGAGATGCAGACCCACTAGACATCTGTGTTCTTAGTTCACACAACATCCACGCAGGAGATTTCTTGATGGAAGCTATTCCTATCGGAGGGTTTAAAATGATAGATAAAGGCGAAGCCGATGATAAAATAGTCGCTGTAATGGTAGGCGACCACGCTTTTGGACACATTAGAGATATATCTGAGCTTCCAGAGGCTGAAGTAAAGAGATTGAAGCACTACTTTCTTACTTATAAAAATTTACCAGATGAGCCTGCAAAATGCAGAATAGATGATATCTACGGGGCAGACCACGCAAGAAAGGTTATCAATGCCTCTATGAAAGATTATGAAACCGAATATGGTGCATAGTTTTAGATTAGTATCAAGTTTCAAAGGCCTCTTTTTGAGGTCTTTTTTTATTGTGAGTTTGTCTCCATTACCAGCTGTATTGTTTTTCAAAAAATCAAGATAAGCTCTTATTCATATTTTTTACATAACCGAAAATTTTATTATCTTTATCGCATCATTTTTTTTGATAAAATAATGTTTTTACCTTTTATAAATTTGCATAAATCTTTGATTTTCCGTATCTTTGAGATGCGAAAGCGTTCAGCGTTCAGCGTTCAGCGTTCAGCGTTCAGCGTTCAGCGTTCAGCGTAAAATTTAGGGTAAATTTCTTTTATAGAATAATGAAAAAATCCATTTCGGAGGCATTGGGTCTTCGGAATGGATTTTTTTTGTTTAAATCCCTCGTCTCTGCGAGGTTATCCTTTTGTAGAGAGGGGAAATCTTAAACTTCAAATGTCAAATTAACATTTAATTTTATAAAAAATGAGCATTAGTAATCTAAACAACAGTCATCTAAGTGATGAACAAATCAAGGCAATCAGCGATGCTTTGGCACAATTAGAAACGGCTATGCAGAGCCTATCCATCAACCTAACTCCAGAAGACCGCAACAAATACGGCAGGGTAAATGAGCAGAACAAGCTTTTTATCCACAAAACGAGAGATTATGCCCAAACCCAGCCGAACCTCCGCACACCAGATGTGGATTGGGAAGAGTTTGAGAAGGATTTCAAGTCCAGAAATTTCTTGGAGCAAGTTATCAGTAGGCTCAATAATCTCTCTATCAGATGCAACAACTCCAAAATCTTTCACGATTTTGATAACTATCAGGATAGCCTTTCAGACTATGCCTACACGCAGTTTAAGGCGAAGAGTAAGGCAGTGGGGTTTGAGCAGAAGTACGAAGACCAAAAGCAGTTTTTTAAGCGACCGAGAAAGGGCAACCAGCCAACGGAAGATAAAAATAACCCTACGGAAGGTGCATAAAACCCAAGAAAAGACCTTGGAGACCCTCCGAAAGACCTTTTAGAGGATTAAGAAGACTAAAATGGTCTTATAGAAGACCAAAAAGGTCTTTGATAAGATGAAAAAGGTATCCCAAAAGACCGCAGAAGTGATACGAAAGATAAAAAAGGTTTTATGAGAGGTCTTGGAGGTCTTTTGGATGGTAAAAAAGCCCCTCCGAAAGGTGAATATTATCTACCGAAAGGTATAAAAAGAACAAAAACTGCTATCCGAAGAGCGGAAAATAAAAGGTGGAACCCGAAAAGCCAACGAGTAGGGAAATAATTTTAATATTTTTTATAATGAAAACATTTTTAATACAAGGCAGAGCAGGTACAGGAAAAACCACCTTATGTGGTTGGATAGAAAAATGGTTATTGGAGCAAGGATATACATTTGTCTTTGATTCCCGAGAAAAGGAATTTCCAGAATATGAATATGATTTTTTGGCAGTGTATGAAAAAGATGGTAAGAAAACTATCATTAATACTTGGAGTGATACTAAAACATCTGCGGAGTATCTTTCTGAAAAATATGAGGAATACAAACCTTTTGATACCATTATCACGGCTATAAGACCATATGATTGGAATAATAGACTACATCTTTGGCTGAAATGGACTTTTATCAGTGATATTACCGAGGATATAATCATAGATTTGGATATACTGAGAGAGCAGTGTGAAAAACCTGAGACCTTTGCAAAAGAAGTCTTGGAAAAGGAATTTATACCAAAATTTTTAAATAACTAAAAAATAATGAAAAAAATAATTACAATTTTAACAATGGCGGTTATGGGAACTGCCTACGGACAAGCCGATACGGATATAGTAAATATCCCTGATGCTAATTTTAAGAAAGCATTGGTGGAAAATACCTCTATTAATACCAATGGAGATACAGAGATTTCTTATGGTGAGGCAAGGGATTATACGGGGAACATTAATGTAAGTAAGAAACAAATCAACACTCTTGAAGGTATAGAGGCTTTTGTGAATGTAATAGGATTGGATTGTTCTGGAAACTCCTTGCATAGCCTTAATTTGAGTAAGAATACAGTATTGCAAACATTAAATTGTGTTGCTAACTATCTTGTGCAATTAGATGTAAGTAAGAGTGTAGCATTACAAGAATTGATATGTTATGATAACAGCCTTATGAGTTTAGATGTAAGTAAGAATACGGCTTTACAAAAACTAGTGTGTTATAAAAACCAACTCACCAATTTGGATGTAAGTAAAAATACAGTTTTAAAAGATTTATCTTGCTATGAAAACCAACTTACCAATTTAGATGTAAGCAAAAGTACGGCTTTGCAAGAATTAGTGTGCCATAGTAACCAACTGACGAGTTTGGATTTAAGTAAGAACACTGCTTTACAAAGATTAAATTGCGGCAATAATCAACTCACCAATTTGGATGTAAGTAAAAATACAGTTTTAAAAGATTTATCTTGCTATGAAAACCAACTTACCAATTTAGATGTAAGCAAGAACACAGCTTTAACAAGTTTAGATTGCTCTTATAACCAACTTACAAATTTAGATGTAAGCAAGAATATGGCTTTACAAAGACTAGTGTGCTATAAAAATCAACTAACTAATTTAGATGTAAGCAAGAATACGACTTTACATTACTTAGAATGCTCTCGTAACCAACTTATAAATTTGGATGTGAGTAAAAATAAAGCTTTGAGTAGTTTAGATTGTTATGATAATCAACTCACGAGTTTAGATGTAAGCGGTGCCACGGCTTTAGGTTTTTTACAATGTCATAATAACCGACTTACAAATTTGGATGTGAGTAAAAATAAAGCTTTGGGTTGGTTGAGTTGTGGTGATAATCAACTAACAAGTTTAGATGTAAGCAATAACACAGCTTTACAAATTTTAGGTTGTAGTAATAACCAACTAACGAGCTTAGATGTAAGTAAGAATACAACTTTGACTAGTTTATATTGTGATGGTAATCAACTTGTAAATTTAGATGTGAGTAAAAATAAAGCTTTGATCGATTTATATTGCAATGGTAATCAACTTAAAAATTTGGATGTGAGTAGGAATACAGATTTAAGGGAGCTGAATTGTTCTAATAACCAACTTAAGAAGTTGGATTTGGCTAAAAATACAATTTTGGAGAAATTAAATAGTTCTAATAACCAACTTATACAACTTAATTTAGCAAATGGAAATAACAAAAGGCTACGCTACGCTGAAATGAATGGTAATAATAATTTAACGTGTATTCAGGTAGATCGTACAATTTTTTCTACTGCTAATTGGAAGAAAGACTCCCACGCTTCATACAGCGATAACTGCAACTACCCAACCCTCTCTACCACAGAGATAAAAGCAGAAAACCATCTGCAAATCCTCAACCCTGTAAAGGAAAACCTCACTATAAAAATCACTGCCAAAGTAGAGAAAATAGAAATCTACAACACGGCAGGGCAGTTGGCAAAGGTATTGTTCAAAGGTAATACTCAAGTGCAAGATTTAGCAAAAGGCATATATATGGTAAAAATAACCACAGACGAAGGCGTTATTACACAGAAAATCATAAAGCAATAAGCCAACACAAAAAAGCAACCCCACAAAGGTTGCTTTTTAGATTAGAAAGTGTATCTAGAATGGACTAAATACATTAAATTCCGTTTAGTTTACAATTTATACTATGTATTAAATAATAATTTTGTACCTTCGCCCAATGAAATCTAATACAAAGTCAAAATGTACAACAAGCTCGTAAGATTAGAGGTGATGAAAACCTTAAGTAAGGAAGTTAATTCTTTCATAGATAGTTATTTAACGCCAGTAGAAAAAATTTGGCAACCTTCAGATTTTTTGCCAGATACCACTTCAGAAAATTTCACTTATGAGCTTCAGGAGTTGCAACACTTCGCCCAAGATATGGACTATGACCTCTTTGTAACCCTCATTGGCGATTGTATCACCGAAGAGGCATTACCGAGCTATGAAAGTTGGATAATGGGGATAGATGGCGTAGAACAAGAGGAAGGTAATAGCTGGAGCCATTGGGTAAGATGCTGGACGGCAGAGGAAAACCGCCACGGCGACCTTCTCAATAAATACCTCTACCTATGCGGAAGAGTGAATATGAGAGAGGTAGAAATTACCACGCAATATTTAATTCAAGATGGTTTTGACCTGGGCACCTCAATGGACCCTTACCGCAATTTTGTTTATACCAGTTTTCAGGAGACCGCCACCAATATTTCGCACAGAAGGGTTGGGACTTTCGCCAAACAAAGTGGCAACAAAAAATTGGCTAAAATGTGTGCTGTGATTGCAGCAGATGAAGCAAGACACGCCAAGGCCTATAAGCATTTTATCACCAGAATTTTTGAATTAGACCCATCGGAGATGATGCTAGCCTTTGAAGATATGATGAGGAAAAAAATTGTGATGCCTGCCCATATGATGAGAGAAAGCGGACAAAAAGCAGGCGAACTTTGGTCGCATTTTTCAGATGCTGCCCAGCGTTGTATGGTTTACACCGCACAAGATTATATCGATATTCTTAAAGGATTGCTAGAGGATTGGAAAATAGAGCATATCTCTGGTCTGAATGAAAAAGCCCAAAAAGCCCAAGAGTTCCTAATGAAGCTCCCAGCAAGGTTGCAAAGAATTACCGATAGAATAGCAACGCCAGATTTGGAATATCAATTTAAGTGGATTAAAAGCTAAGTGAATACCACACTTCATAAAGGCCTGTGAAACATCTCGTGTTTTTCAGGCTTTATTTTTGTATCTTTGTCGGTAAAATAGAAGAATTATGATGAAAAGTAATAAAAAACTGGCAATAGACTTTGATGGTACCATTGTGGAAGATGCCTATCCAGGGATTGGAAAAGCCAAAACATTTGCCTTTGAAACTTTGAAAAAACTTCAATCAGAAGGGTATAGACTCATTCTTTGGACTTACAGACACGGTAAAACTTTGGATGAAGCTGTGGAATTTTGCCGTAAAAATGGAATAGAGTTTTATGCCGTTAATTCTAGCTTTGAAGGAGAAGTTTTTGATGGTAACACGGCTTCCAGAAAACTTGATGCAGATTTATTCATCGATGATAGAAACTTAGGGGGATTCCCAGGCTGGGGAGAGGTCTATAACATCATCAATGAAAAAATAGAATTCCGAGTAGAAGGAAAAGAAGTTTTGCCATATTCCAAACTGAAAAAAGAAAAGAAAAAAGGACTTTTTTGGTAAAAATCAATTAAACTGAAAAAACCTTTTAGGATAAAAATTTTAGAATGATTCAACTCAAAACGATAGAGGAACTTCGCTTAATGCGAGAAAGTGCTCAGTTGGTTTCCAAGACTTTAGGAATGGTAGCCAAGGAAATAAAACCAGGTGTAACCACCAATTATATTGATAAAATAGCAGCAGAATTCATCCGTGATAATGGGGGCGAACCAGCTTTTTTAGGAATGTACGGATTTCCCAAAAACCTATGCATCTCACCTAACGAAGAAGTGGTACACGGAATCCCCAATGATAAACCATTGAAGGAGGGCGATATTTTATCCGTAGATTGTGGCGTTTATATGAATGGGTTTTATGGTGACCACGCTTATTCTTTTGAAGTAGGAGAAGTAGCCCCAGAAACCAAAAAACTTCTAGAAGTGACCAAAGAATCTCTTTACAAAGGCATTGCCCAATGTGTGAGAGGAAAACGTGTAGGGGATATCTCTAATGCCATACAAACCCATTGCGAAGCCCACGGCTATGGCGTGGTGAGAGAATTGGTAGGGCACGGCGTAGGGCGAAAAATGCACGAAGACCCACAGGTACCCAACTACGGAAGAAAAGGCAGTGGAAAAGTGCTAAAAGATGGTATCGCATTGGCGATAGAACCAATGATTAACCTCGGAACACACGAAGTGATATTTCATAAAGATGGCTGGACGGTTACCAGCAAAGACAATACGCCATCTGCTCATTTTGAACACAATGTGTGCATTATTGCAGGGAAACCCGTTTTACTTTCGACCTTTAAATACATCTATGAAGCTTTAGGAATAGAAAGTGATGAGGAAGCACCTTTTACAATGGATTTTTAAAATCATAACCTATAAATATTTATAATTTTGACAACACATAAAGCCGGATTCGTAAATATCGTGGGAAAACCTAATGCAGGAAAATCTACCTTGCTCAATCAGTTGATGGGAGAGAAACTCGCGATAGTTACCCGAAAGGCACAAACTACAAGGCATCGTATCTTTGGGATTTATAATGAAGAAGATCTTCAAATTGTATTCTCAGACACCCCAGGCGTTTTGGAACCGAAGTACGAGTTGCAAGAGAAAATGATGGATTTTGTGAAAGATTCTTTACAAGATGCCGATGCTTTTCTCTTCATTGTAGATATTACGGACAAAACCGAACCGTCTGAATTTCTCATAGATAAGCTCAATAAAATCCCTGTTCCGGTGCTGATTCTCATCAATAAAATAGATGCGTCTAATCAGCAAGATTTGGAAGCGGTGATTGAATTTTGGCATCAGCAAATTCCGAAAGCGGAGATTTTGCCAATTTCTGCTTTGGAAGGTGTTAATACCCAGCTGATTTTACCAAAGCTAAAATCTCTGATGCCAGAAAATCCGCCTTATTATGATAAAGACCAGTTTACGGATAAGCCAGAGCGTTTCTTTGTCAATGAAGCTATTAGAGAGAAAATCCTTCTAAATTACGAAAAGGAAATTCCATACTCTGTAGAGGTGGTTACAGAACTTTTCAAGGAGCAAGAAGGCATCATTTTCATTGATTCTATCATCTATGTAGAGCGAGATACACAGAAAGGAATCCTCATAGGACATAAGGGGGAAGCCATCAAAAAAGTAGGTACACAAGCCCGACTGGACTTAGAGAAGTTTTTTGATAAGAAAATCCATCTTAATCTTTTTGTAAAAGTGAAAAAAGATTGGCGTAAGAACGAGCGGGATTTAAAAAACTTTGGGTATAGATAAAAATAGAAAGAGGTGTTTATTAAAAATGCCTCTTTTTTAATGGATGTACCCGAGGTCTGTCTTGCAAAAAACGCCTAAAAATCGTACTTTTGCAGGGATGAATTTTCTTTGGAAACATAACCATCTGTTTAAGAAATCATTGGTGTTGGCTATGGTTAGTCTTTTTCTGTGGGCTAACTATGGTGTTCATTATACCTCACTTCATCAGCATCACGAGGTAGAACATTCTGAAAAAGGACAAGGGAAAGCGGCTAATGATTGTTCGGTCTGCTTGTTTCAAACTTTGATTTATGAACCATCGGTTCAGACGTTTTTTTATCTTTCAGAAATCAAAATACAAGATGTTTATTCCGTTCCTTTTTATAAAGCATCAGCCTTTCTTTCAGATGCTTATTCTATTTCTTTTTTAAGGGGACCACCCATCAGATTTTAGATTTTCAATTTGTTTTTAAGCAATAAATCAATCTTTTTAGAGGGTTGAAGCATTGCGTATGGTTTTATTCCATCAAGATTTATTGATGGTCTTGCATAGTGATGGTTTAAAATCTAATCATTACAATCTAAAATTTAATTTTATTTTAATGAAAAATAGATATATCGCCCTTGCTGTTTTAGCAATGGGAAGTGGGAATGTGTTTGCACAAGTTTCTAAAAAAGATACACTAACAACGCAAAACATTCAGGCTGTTACCATTATCGGGAAACAGAACAAGTCCAAGGCTATTACCTCAATTTCTAGAGATTACCTAGATGTAATTAAAAGCAATACCCTTGGGGAAACATTGAGTAAAATATCTGGTATTCAGAACAATTACTATGGTCCTAATGCAGGAACGCCTATGATACGGAGTCTTGCAGGAAATCGGGTTAAGATTCTTAGAAATGGCATTGCGATGAATGAT
Organism: Bergeyella porcorum; assembly: GCF_042427575.1. NCBI lineage: Bacteria > Pseudomonadati > Bacteroidota > Flavobacteriia > Flavobacteriales > Weeksellaceae > Bergeyella > Bergeyella porcorum. Next base: position 24,145 of record NZ_JBHMFD010000002.1, on the reverse strand, counting down.
TTGTCTGGAATCAGCCCAGATTATAATGTGGATTTCGATGCAGAAAGTACCCAAAGGATGGAGGTTTATAAAAATTCTGCGGCAGTGTTATACGGAGGTAAGGCCATAGGAGGGGCTGTTAATATCCAAAATAGGAGCCTCCCCGTTCAACGGTTTGATAGCAGTGCTTCCGCCACCTTATTTTTAGAAGGTACTTCTAATGATGGTTTCCAGCAAAGCCTAAAAGTAGAAGGCAATGTAGGAAAAAAGCTCAGTTGGCATATCAGTGCATCTGCCAGAGATAGAGATTTCGTGAAAATTCCAAATGAAACGAAATCAGACTACTGTAGAGACCTACGGGTGGTAGGGTTTAGCTCCATTATGCAAGCGATGTGTCAGATGAATGTGGTTTCTGGGCATCGGCTGAATGTAACGTTGTTTCCGTATCTCAATCAGTTTGTGCTAGATAATATTGATAATCCTGTTTGGGAACTGAGCGAAAATGATAAATACACCTTTGAAGCTCAATATTTTGATAGAGCCACAATGTCTTATAAAGATAATCCTAAAAATCCACTCTATGTAGCAGGACAAGACCCCGAAAAAGACCGCTATATTTCTTATGTAGAAAGCATTAATGACTGGGTGAAAACCTCAAAAGGGAGAATGCCCAACAGCCACGCCGAGAAGCGAAGTGCTAATCTTGGCATAAGCTATATAGGAGATAGATTCTATACTGGCATTGGGTATGAAGGTCATTATTCTTACTATGGTATTCCTGGGTACGCTTATTATGGGGAAGTAATGCATCGCCATAGCCACGGGAGTAACGACCATTCTAATGATGAAGTATCCACCATTCTTTTACCTATCAACATTGATTTGAGAAATCATCGGTTTATTTCCGAATCAGGAATGCGTTTTTCGGATTTTTTTATAAAATCAATGAAGCTAAAATATGCTGGACAGTATAGTGAAAACACAGAGCTTCTGGGAGATAAACATGCCAATTTGTTCAAAATCAATCAACACGGCGTTCGCTGGGAGCTAGAGCAGCAGAAAAGGTCTTTCCTTTCAGGAACTTCGGGAATCGACTTTGAATACAGAAAAATGGAAGGTAGCGGAAAACATCGCTATATGCCCAATTCCCTTAGCAAAGAAATCGGTTTTTTCACCTTGCAGCATCTTAATTTTCATTTTCTAAGTCTAGATTTAGGCTTTCGTCACGATGAAGTTGTGAGGGAAGCATTACCCAGCACAGGCTATGTGAAGGGAAGAGGAAGAGCTGGAGGAAATTTGCAAAAAAGATTTTTCGGATTGAATCAGTTTAATATTTCAGCCCGATGGAATGTCTTTAAAAACTATTACATCAATGCCCGTTTTAATCATTCTGAGCGAGCCCCTGAAGTGAATGAACTCTACACGGGTAATGACCATTTCGCTTTGCTCATTGAGGAAAATGGAGATGACCAGCTGAATAAAGAGCAAGCCACCGCCTTAGAATTGGGTATAGGGGTAGATTACAAAAATCTAAAAATATCGGCTTCGGTTTATAGTACTTATTTTCAGAACTATATGTATCTGGGGCATACAGGCATCACCAGAAATGGCTTTGTGGTAAGAGAATGGCGGGCAGGGAATACCCAAGTAGAAGGTGTGGAAGCCAATGTCGCCTATCAATGGAAACTGAATGAAAATGCCGCCATAGAACTGACAGGTTTCTTTGATTGGGTAAGAAATAAAAATACTTCGGACGATGAATTCCGAAAACGTACCGATGGAGATTTTATGCCTAATATGCCTACAAGCCGATTGGGTTTGGGTATATCGGGAGCCATTCATCGGTTTACCGCAAATATCTCTTGGGATAAGTATTTGGAACAAAAATATTTAGGCAGAAATATAGATGTTGAATTACCAATGCCCGCTTATCACTTGATGAGTGCAAGGCTATCTTATCGTGCAAAAATAAGCAAAATGCCTATGGAATTTTACCTCTTTGGAACCAATCTCCTCAACGAAACGGCACGCCCTCAAAATTCTCTTTTGAAATACATTGCACCACTCCCAGGGATTAATATTGGTCTGGGTGTGAAAGCAACGCTTTAAAAAGCAAATCAATAAAATTGAATTAAAACAATCAGGAAAAAAATAAAAATTTATAAAAATCATTTAATTATCAAAACAATGCGTAAAACTTTATTATTATCAGCAATGACCATCGGAGTGGTGGCATTAGGACAGAGCAATCCTATCATTACCAGATGGGAAACTAGTGGTACGGCGGATAAACAAATTGCCATCAACAATCGTGGTACAGCCACATTTACTTATGAAAAAGTGGGAAGCCCATCTATATCTGGAAGCGGAGTGCTACAAGATGAAATCAAAACGCTGATAGATTTACCATCATCTGGAGCTTATATTGTGAAGATAACACCTACATCAGACAATTTTGCCCTGCTCATCGGTCAGACACAAGAGAGTGAAGCGGCTGAACTAAAAGAGCTGTTGCAATGGGGGAATCACCGCTGGGGAAGTACCGTGTCTAGAATGTTTCACAATTGTATCAATCTTGTGATTACAGCTACTGATATTCCAGATTTTAGTGGAGTAACAGATATGGCAAATCTATTTAATAATTGTACTTCTATTGTGGAGATTCCCAACATCAACCAATGGAATGTTTCTAATGTAAGGGATATGAGTGGGATGTTTAATGGTGCCTATCGTTTCAATTCTGATATTAGTGCGTGGGATACAGGCAATGTAAAAACAATGGGGCTGATGTTTGCTTCTTCAAGCCCTAATAATGGTCAGTTCAACCAAAATATTGGTCAATGGAATACCAGCAATGTAGAGCGTATGGAGCGTATGTTCCGTGATAATACTGTTTTTAACCAAGATTTATCAAAATGGAATACCAGCAATGTGATTAAGTTTTATGAAATGTTTTCTGGAGCGGCAGCGTTCAATCAGGATTTAAGTCATTTTGATATTTCAAAAACCAATGATATTGAAAACTTTCTAGATGATTCAGGAATGAGCTGTGACAATTACACCAAGCTTTTAAAGGCTTGGGCTACCAACGCTAATACGCCCTCTGGCTTGAAGTTTTCCGCGAAAGGTGTAAAATATGGAGATGCAGGAAAAAATTATAGAAATCAATTGCTTACAGATAAAGGATGGCAGATGTTGGCTGGGAAAGAAGATGTATATGATGCCTCTTGTACCGCAGGACTTTCGGTAAAAGAAGTGAAAGCTACGGATTTTAAAATCGTCAATCCTGTAAAGGATATTCTAAAAATCCAAACTTCTGAAAATATTTTGAAAACCGAAATCTATTCTGTAGAGGGGAGATTCATAAAAGCATTTACAGGAAAGGAAACCAATGTTGCTTCACTTGCTAAAGGAGTTTATATTCTGAATATTAGCACACCAAGAGGACATTCATCTGTGAAAATCATTAAAGAATAGAATGATAAAAAGCCGACTTACAATGATTAGAAGTCGGCTTTATTGATTGTTTTCATCTCAGCGAAGGTTATTATAGGATATAACGATGCTATTTTCATCTCAGCGAAGGTTGTTATAGCGTGTAACGATAGTATTTTCATCTCAGCGAAGGTTGTTATAGCGTGTAACGATGGTATTTTCATCTCAGCGAAGGTTGTTATAGCGTGTAACGATGGTATTTTCATCTCAGCGAAGGTTGTTATAGCGTATAACGATGGTATTTTCATCTCAGCGAAGGTTGTTACAGCGTATAACGATGGTATTTTTATCTCAGCGAAGAGTGTTATAGCGTATAATGATAACAGCCTCTAGCTTCTAACATCTAACCTCTAACCTCTAATCTCTCTTTTAGCCACCAGAGTATTTCTTCAAAATTTTTAGCCTGATGCGTTTTATTTTCAAAATTCAAATGCCATTGTGAAGAATGCCATTCAAAAGTGAAAGAAGAAAGATTGTTCTGGAAATGTTTTTGTAAAAATTCTAATAGCAATTCTCTTTGCAAATCTGGGGCGATGATGCATGGCGGTTGAAAATCCCCATCGTTAAAATATAAAGGATGAGATAGCTCTTCGTGGACTGCAAGGACATCTTCCGCTATTCCAGAATAAAGCTTTTGCCCTTTGATAAACCAAATTTTATCTGCAAAAGTTTTCGCCAAACGCCAATCGTGAGAGGAAAATAGAATGATTTTATGATGTTTTTTGGCAAAATCTCTGAGGAGTTTCAAAATCATCACTTTATTATCCTCATCCAGATGCGTGGTAGGTTCGTCTAAGATGATCAACGGGGAATGCTGGGCAAAGGCCCTGCCAATAAAAGCTTTTTGTAGATTCCCATCAGAAAGTTTTTGCAGGGGAAAGTGACGGTATTGGCTTAGATTCAATTGGGAAATCAAGTCGGTAACTTCCGCCTTATCTTCAGAATTTAATTCAAAATAATAAGGATAATGAATGTATTTTCCCAACGCAATCAAATCTTCCACAGTATAGCCCAGAGGAATTGTCGCCTTAGAAAACACTACAGCTATTTGTTTTGCAATATCCTGAGCCGAGCAATGGGCGATATTTTTACCTTGCAAAGCGATGCTCCCAGATAATGTGGGAATCTGATTAAGAATGGTTTTGATAAGTGTGGTTTTTCCCACGCCATTATTCCCTATCAGCAGGCAGACATCACCCAAGTCCAACCCCGCATTGATATTGCTTACCAATGGTGTTTTATAACCAATATTGAGATTTTTGAGTTCTAAAAACATAATGGAATTAATATTTACTTTTCAGCATCATTGCGAGAATTACAGGAATTCCAAATAAAGAGGTGATGATATTAATGGGTAATTGAGAAATTTCTGATAAAATAGAAAATAACTCCATCATCAGCATTCCTAATAGAAGATTTAAAATCCATTGTTGCCAAAGCTTTGCAGGGTTCCATATCATTCTGCAAAAGTGGGGTACCACGATACCGATGAATAAAATAGGCCCTAAAAATGCTGTAACAGAAGCCGATAATAAAGAGGATGCGATGATAACCAAATATTTTAATCGGGAAAGATTTACCCCTAAACTCTGGGCATACTGTATCCCAAAAGCGTTGCCTATCAATGGTTTTATACTTTTAAAACCGAGTATCAATCCCAAAGCAACCATTATACTTAAAATGATTAACTGATTTTTAGTCACTTGATTATTAGCCCCAAAGCTCCAAAGAATATAATTTTTTAGGCTCTGATTGTCCGCATACAACTGCAAAATAGAAATCACCGCACCAGCCAATGCCGAAACTAAAAATCCGAAGATAATGAGAAAACTTTTATCTCGGAATCTGTGAGAAAACGCCAATAGTAATAGCATCAGTATCAAGCTTCCCACAATAGCCGCTACCCCGATAAAGCTATTCTGAAGCCACTCTGGAAGGAAAATATTTTGAGAAAAAAAGATGTAGAAAGCCACACTTAGGCTGGCTACAGAGGTTACCCCTAATACCGAAGGACCTGCCAATGGATTTTGAAAATATTCTTGCAACAAAAACCCAGAAGTAGGCACTGCAATTCCTGCCAAAAGCATCACCAAGACCCGATTGATTCGCAGTTCAGCAATCTGAGAATGTTCCGTTTCAGAAAAAAAATCTGCAAAAGAAAGGGGAATAAATCCCACATTGAGATTGATAATGACGGAAACTAGCGTCAAAATCAATAAAGTGATGATGAAATAAAAAAAGGTTTTGCTCACAGACAATCAAGTTTTCACTAAAACTTAAACCAATCCTTTCTACAAAAGATTGGTTTAGAATTTATGCAACAAAAATTTAATATTATTGAAAAGATTTTATTTTGGCATTAAGCTCATCTTTGGTCATCATCCCCACAGTTTCATTGGTTTTATCGCCTTTTCTCATAAAGGTAAAAGGAATAGAGCTGGCATTCCATTCTTTAAAATTACGCGTTGTAAAGTCTTGAGGCATATTAGCCGCGTCATACAGCACGGTATTCGCTTCTATGCCGTGCTCTTTTACAAAACTAGTAACCTTGCTTCCCCAATCCGTTTTTTCATCTACACTGATGAAAGTAAATTTCACAGGCTTTCCTTTTAATTCTGTCATTTTTTCTGTAAAGTGGGGCAATTCTCTCACGCAAGGTCCACACCAAGTTGCAAAAAAATTGGTGATATAGAGCGTATCGTTTTTAGTATTAATCAGCTCATTGATTTGCTCGGTGCTGTACTCTTTGGGCATATAAGACTCTGCAATAGATGGTACTTCAGGCACTTCCGTTGGTATCGTTTCCGTTGCGTTGTTCTCTTTTTTACAAGCCGTAAATAATGCTAAAATACCGAGTGATAAAAAAAGTTTTTTCATAAAATTCATTACTTTTGTGGTTAGAATTATGGAGACAATTTTACCAAAAGCAAAACAGCCTACTTTTCACCCGCTAAAAATAGTGAAAAAAGAGCAACTGACCAAAAATACCTTTTTCTTAGAATTTGAAATTCCGAGCGAATGGCAAGAAGCTTTTCGCTTTGAAGCAGGGCAATATGTTTCAGTGAAGTTTCATCACGGAGGCAAAACATTCATCAAAGATTACTCCATTACTTCTGCACCTTATGAAGGGACCATTGCTTTGGGCATCAAGTGTAATTCTGAAAATAGTTCAAGTGAAATTTTATATAAACATTATAACATAGGTGATATATTGGAAGTTGGAGAGCCTAATGGACGTTTTACTTTAATATCAAAACCAGCGGAATTTCGTACCATTTTAGGCTTTGCGGCAGGTATTGGTATTACCCCTATTTTGAGCCATTTCAAACATATTTTACATTCAGAACCGCGGAGCAGATTGCTCCTATTTTACGGTAATAAAAATAGGGAAGAGGTGGCTTTCAGAGAGGAATTAGAATTATTAAAATCACAATACGGTGAACGCCTTGAAGTCTATTATTTTTATTCACAAGAAAAAATAGGAAACCCACTCTACGAAGGTCGCTTGGATGATAAACGCTTGGATTTGATTATCAATCAACTGATGATGATAGATGATACCGATGAGGAGGTAACCCTTTGGGATTCTGTAGATGAAGTGTTAATTTGTGGTAAAGGAGAAATGATAAAATCCTTAGCCAATGCGTGTTACAACAATGGTATTCCTAAGAAAAACATCCATTTTGAATTGTTTGAAACTTATAATGATGATATCTATCCTGTAGAGGCTGAGTTTCCTTTGGTGGAGCAGGTGAAAGTAGAATTTCAATTCAATGGAGAGGTGTTTCATACGGTGTTGCCAGACAATAGAAATAAGATTTTGCAAAGTTTATCAATGCAAAATTTTAAAGTACCTTTTTCTTGTAAATCAGGGATTTGTGGTAGTTGCGAATGTCAACTTTTGGAGGGCGATGTGGAACTTTTAGAAAACGAATATCTAACGGAAAGAGAAGAAGCTCAAGGAAAAATATTAGCGTGTATGTCTTTCGCTCTGAGCCAGAATATCAAAATAGATTTTGACAAAATTTGAAACGAATTCTCAACATATTAAATGCTTTTTTCAACCTTATTGAAATAGGGGTTTTGCTGATGATGATTGCGAATATTTGGGTTTATGCTCTTACCAATGGGCGTACTTATACCAAAATCTCCAAGATTCCACCTCGGCAAACGGCATTGGTATTGGGAACTTCCCCGAAAACTATGGGAGGTAATGCCAATCCGTATTTTGTGTCGAGAATGGATGCAGCGGCATTGCTGTACCATCACGGGAAAATCAAAAAAATTATTGTGAGTGGAGAAAAAAGCAAAGGTTATGATGAGCCTACGGCAATGAAAAACTTTTTGGTCTATCAGAAAGGCGTGCCAGAGTCCATTATCATTAAAGATTTTAAAGGTTTTAACACCCAAGCCAGCATTAAAAGATGCAAAGAATTGTATAATGAAAACAATATCATCATTGTCTCGCAAGGTTATCACAATTTGAGGGCATTATTCTTTGCAAGGAATAAAAATATGAACGCTTTAGGTTTTGATGCTCAGGATATTAAAAACCCAGAGAGCTTCTATCGTAATCAGTCTCGTGAATTTTTAGCAAGGGTTTTGGCGGTATTTCATTATATTTTCAGAATTGAGGATAAATAGAGTTTCTTCACCAAAACTTATGGATTATAACTTGGCAAATACTTTATAAAAACACTATCTTTGTAAAAAACAATTACGCAATGCTTGTAATAGGAATAGCGGGTGGTACGGGAAGCGGAAAAACTACCGTAGTCAATAAAATCCTTCAGCAACTGAATGCCGAAGGAGTTAATGTACTTTCACAAGATAATTATTATCACGATAATCAGCACCTTACGCTACAAGAAAGGGAGTCGCTAAACTATGACCATCCGAAGTCCATAGACTTTGACTTGTTGCTAAGCCACGTGAAAGCTTTGAAAAAAGGAGAAAGCATAGAACAGCCTATTTACAGTTTTGTTACCCATTCTAGAACGGGCGACCATATTACCATTGAGCCTAAAAATGTCCTCATTGTTGAAGGAATTTTGGTGCTTACCAATGCAGAACTACTGAAAGAGTTTGACCTAAAAGTTTTTGTGCATACAGATTCTGATGAGCGACTCATCCGAAGAATCCGAAGAGATACCCAAGAAAGAGGAAGAGATTTGGAGGAAGTACTGCACCGCTATCAGACAACATTGAAACCTATGCACCAAGAGTTTATAGAACCTTCTAAAAACTTTGCAGACCTTATTGTTCCCAATATGAAACACAATAGTGTAGCGATAGATTTTCTGACTACTGTAATTGATAATTCTCTCAAAAAATCCTAATAATGTCCGAAGAATTAATAAAAGATATAAAAAAAACACCCAAATCAATCCGATTTGTGAAGAAGTATTTGCTTAATAAATATTTCATTGTGATTTTATTCTTTTTGGTTTGGATGATTTTTTTGGATAGTAATTCTTTTTTGGTAATTCAAGAGCAGAATGAAGAAATCAAGCGTTATGAAGAAAAAATCGCCTATTATAAAGAGGAGTATGAAAAAAATGATGCGTTTTATAAAAAATTGATGAACAATAAAGAAGAAAGGGAAAAATACGCTCGCGAAAATTACTTTATGAAAAAGCCGAATGAGGAAATTTTCATTCTGGTGGTAGATAGCACGGAAGTAAAGAAATAATAACTTGTTCCACTGATTATTAAAAATACAAAAATGTTTACAAAAATTGCTTTGAAAGATTGGGAACAATTGGTTCAAAAACAATTAAAAACGGAAGATATTTACAGTCTTTTAACCAAAGAAAATTTGGAAGGACTCAAGGTAAATCCTTACTATGATACAGTGGATAAGCCGCTGGCTAATCTGTCTAAAATAGAGGAATCTACCCATCTGGTAGCACCATATCAGGAGCGCTTAAAAGAGCACGCTTTTGCATTTTTGCTTTGCCAAAATGTGGAGGGATTATCAGAAAAAGCAATATTTGTAGGGCAAGCGGATATTTTGAAAACTTTGAAATATCAGACCGATAATCAGTATTATGCTTTGATAGATGTTTTTGATGAACAAGCAGGAACGCTTTCAGAAGACTTGGCACAAGAACTTTTAAATCAAAATTTTACCCGAAATATCGCTATTGATGTGGCTTTGCATCAGAACGCTGGTGCTGCCATCTACCAGCAGTTGGGCATTGCATTAGCAAAAACTAAAGAACTTGTAGAAGTTTTTGGCAAGGATATTCTTAAAAAACTCATCATCAGAATTGCTGTTGGAAGCAATTATTTCTTTGAACTAAGCAAAATAAGAGCTTTGAAACTTATTTATAATCAATTATCTAAAGAGTTTGGTCTTGATGAGATTCCTTATATCTTCGCAGAAACTACCTTCCGAAATAAGTCCAAAGCTGATGAAGAAAATAATCTCATTAGATCTACTTTGGAACTTGCTGCGTCAATGATAGGTGGGGCAGATGCGGTTTTTGCCAATGATTATAAGTTGCAAAACAATACGGAACTTTCGCAGGAAATTGCCTTTAAACAACAGATTGTTTTGGCGTATGAAAGCATCATCAATGTTTTTGAAGATGCGTCTAATGGCAGCTATTTCATAGAAGACCTCACGCAGCAGATAGCAGAGCAATCTTGGCAGTATTTTATTGATATTGAGGAATGTGGCGGCTATTTGAATAGTTTGAAATCAGGAAAAATTCAGAAAGATATTTATACCCAAGCCATTGCAGAGCAGGAGTGGGTAGAAACAGGGAAAATAAAACTCATTGGGGTAAATCTCTATCCACAATTGGAGAAAAAACGCAACGCTGAAACGCTCTATTCGGAAAAAGAAATAAAGCCTGTTCGCTTAGCCCAAATGTTTGAGTAAATAACTTTTCGGAATGGCAATAGATGAATTATTAAGTCCTGAAATTCAAAAATTTATATTTGAAAACCAAGCAGTTAACATTCAGGATTTGTTGCTGAAAAAATCGCCGTTTCCAGAGGTTTCTATGCAAGATATTGTTCAGCAAATCAAGGGATTGCAAGTGGCACAGCGGAAGTTTCCGTTTTTGTTACAAGATGGTATTGTTTTTCCGCCGCAACTCAACCTAGAACAGGCTTCATCTGAAAAAACGGCACACTACAAATCGAATGTTTTAAAAGGGAAAAAATTAATAGACCTTACCTGTGGATTTGGTATCGATGCATATTATTTGTCCAAAAATTTTGAGGAAGTTACTCTGGTGGAGCAAAATGCAGAACTCTTAGACATTGTAGCCCACAATTGGAATATTCTGAACAAAAAAGCAACATTTATCAATCAAAAATTAGAAGATTTTCTAAATGAAAATCAATCGCGTTTTGATGTGCTTTACCTAGACCCAGCAAGGCGAGACCAGCATCAAAATAAAGTATTTCTGTTGGAAGAACTTTCACCTAATTTATTAGAAATTCAGAACCAATTGCTTGAAATTTCAGAGGAAATCGTCATCAAACTATCTCCATTAATCGATTTAAAATATCTGATTGCGGTTTTGCATCGCATCGCCAAAATTGAAATTATCGCTGTAAAAAATGATGTAAAAGAAGTTTTGGTTTTCATCCAATCTAAAAAAGAAACTGAAAAAATCCTTTGCAGGTGCGTAAACTTAGAGACAGAAGAACCTCCCTTTGAGTTTTATTTCGGCGAAGAAGAATCAGAAACCATCTATTCAGAACCAGAAGAATACCTTTATATTCCGAATAATGCGGTCTTAAAATCAGGAGCGTTCAATGAGATTTCTCGAAAATTTCGACTGAAAAAACTCCATCCCAATACCCACCTATATACTTCTGATGTAGAGTTGACCAACTTCCCAGGACGACAGCTGATGGTGGAAATCATAGAACCTAAGTTTTTGAAAAAAGGCGAGCGGTATAATATTATCTCCAAAAACCATCCACTAAAGCCAGAAGAAATAAAAAAGAAATACAAACTGAAAGACGGAGGAGACCAATATTTGGTTTTTACGCAAACGAAAAAGGGAAAAATCACTTTAAAATCAAAATAATTTTTTGTCAAAATTACAAGATTTCTTATTTTTGGGCATTATTTGCATTTGAGAATAATTTACGATTAGAAAAATAAAAAAAGATATGAAAAAACTATTGTTAGGCTTTGCCGCTGCAGCCTTGGTATTGAGTTGCAAAAAAGTTCCAGAAGGTGGTAACAAAGGCGTTTTGAAAATGGAAAACGGCGTGGAAAGATACGATAACCACGAAACCAGAGGAACTGATGGTACTCACCACGCTACAGCTCACGGAGCAGAAAGAAAAGCTGTAGAAGTAGAAGTGAATGGCACTAAGCTTCACGCTTTTGAAGGTGGATTGGAGCAACAATTGGTGAAGTTCCTTAGCACGGGTGGCTACACCAATGCCGCTGATGATGCCGCTCTAAAAGACCAATGGTATAATTTTGATAATGTAAATTTCAAAATGGGTTCTACCAATCAGTTAGAGGCTGGCTCTGCAGAGCAAGTGGCTAATTTGGTGGCTATTTTGAAAGCCTATCCAGATGCAAAAATCAAAATCGGAGGTTATACAGATAAAACGGGAGATGCTGCTGTGAATAAAGAAATTTCTCAGAAGAGAGCAGACTTCATCAAAGGAGAATTGGCTAAAGCTGGCGTGGGAGCACAAGTAGTTTCTGCCGAAGGCTATGGAAGCGAGTTTGCAAAAGTACCTGCCGAAGCTTCTGATGAAGAAAGAGCCGCGGATAGAAAAATGGCAGTAAGATTTACCAAATAAATCTACGGAGAAACTCAAAAAAAACTTTTGGATAAGCGATGTTATTTGTATATTTTAATACAAATCGCTTATTGTTTTAAAAGTTTTGAGATGAATAAATATTTTGTCCCCTTTGAAACCTCAGAGGGGATTTTATTTTAATAAAAAGCGGGGCATTTAGTAGAAAACGCCTATTTTTGCAGGTAAGAAAGCATAATTATAATGAAAGATTTTATACAAGCCGCTCGGCTTCGTACGCTGCCCCTTTCTATGAGTGGAATTATTCTGGGGGCATTTTTGGCACGCTGGCGTTTGGTAGAAGAAGGTCAGTCTTGGGATTGGCAAGTCTTCGCATTGGCAATGTTGGTAACGCTTTTATATCAGGTGTTATCTAATTTTGCTAACGATTATGGAGATGGAGTCAAGGGAACCGATCAACTTCGAAATCAGGAAGCGGAACAAAGAGCTGTAGCATCTGGCAAAATCTCTGCACAGCAAATGAAAAATGCCGTGTGGATTACCGCTGGGCTTTCCCTATTGGCAACAATAGCACTTTTATATAAAGCCTTTTTCCCTCACTTCATCCAAGAGTTTTGGGTATTTATAGGTTTAGGCGTAGCGTGCATTTTGGCAGCTATAGGCTACACGATGGGCAAAAAACCGTATGGCTATTTAGGTTTGGGAGATATGATGGTGTTTATATTTTTTGGTTTGGTATCTGTAGGAGGAAGTTATTTCCTTTTCACTAAAGAATGGCATTGGGATATATTGCTGCCCGCGTCTGCTATTGGGATGATGAGTGCTGCGGTACTAAACCTTAATAATATGAGGGATATAGAAAGTGATGCCTTGTCTGGAAAGAAAACATTGGCTCTAAGGTTAGGTTTTCGCAATGCGATGATTTACCAGATGGTACTGCTACAGCTACCATTAATCTTGATATTAATTTTCCTGATGATGAACAACCTTCATATCCAAGGGAAATATTATGCTTTTATCGTAATGGTGATGCTATTTCCAACGGCAGGCTTGCGAAGAAAAATTTTGCAGACCAAAGAACCACGCCAATTGGACCCTTTCCTGAAGCAGGTAGGCATCATTACATTGGTGATGGCAGTATTACTCGCTGCAGGTGTGAATATGAGTGCAATTTAGCAAAAGTTTAATCATATTTGGATGAGAATTATAGATAATTATCAATATCAAGCATACAATGATATTTGGCGAGAAAAGTTGCCCAATGCACTTTCTGTATTTCAATTTTCCGAAACAGAAGTAGGGGAGGAATATCAGATTCAAAGTTCTGCCGTATTTTCTTCAAATATAGAGGGCAATAGCATTGATTTAAACTCCTATATGAACTCTAAATTAGCTAAAGAAAAATTTAAACCCACGAAAGAGCTTAAAGAAATAGATGATTTAGTAAAAGCTTATTTTTTTGCTAAAAACAACAGTCTTACAGAGAAGAATTTCCTGTATTGTCATCAGTTGCTTTCGGAGGAGCTTCTCATCAAAAGTTTGAGAGGGGCATATAGAAATGATAAAGTAGGTGTATTCAGTCCCGAAGGCTTGGTTTATCTTGCTGTAGAAGAGCATTTAGTGGTAAAAGAAATGTCCACACTTTTCTCGGATATTGAAGAACTGATAAAAAAAGATTTGAGTGTTGTAGAAACTTTTTATTACGCTTCTATGATACATTTGAGATTGGCTCATATCCATCCTTTCAGGGATGGTAATGGTAGAGCAGCGAGACTTTTAGAAAAATGGTTTTTGGCTCAAAAACTGGGTGTGAAATTTTGGCAAATTCCTAGTGAAAAATATTATAAAACTCATCAGCCTCAGTATTATCAGAATCTTAACTTAGGTTTTGATTTTTATGCTTTAGACTATGAGCGTAGTTTGTTGTTTTTAAATATGTTACCTAATACATTAATAAATAATTAAAAATATAGTTATCATTATGACCATACAATTTCTCGGACAAAATTGCTTTTTGTTTACCTATCAAGGAAAAACAATTCTTACAGACCCATTCTACAATTTTCAAAAAGAACAATCGGGGTTTGATATTTCTAAAAATAATATAGATTTTGTGCTGATTACTCACGCTCACGGAGACCACACTGCCGATGTAAAAGAGGTTTTGGAGCATTATCCTAATGCTACGGTGATTGCTCAGCCAGAGGTATGCGGTTATTTTGGTCACGCCAATGCTATCGATTTAAACATCGGGGGGAGTACTTCTGTAGGAGATTTAAAGATTACAATGCTTCCTGCTGCTCATACCAGTTCGTTTCCAGATGGGAGCTATGGCGGTGTAGCAAGTGGCTATATGCTGAACTACGAGGGTAAAAATATTTATTTTTCTGGTGACACAGGAGTTATCGCCGATATGGAACTATTCCCAGAGTTATTTGGAAGAATAGATTTAGCCATTTTACCTATTGGTGGACATTATACGATGTGCTCAAAATCAGCGGCTTTTGCAGCTTCTAAACTTTTAAGGGTAGAAAAGGTGATGGCGTGTCATTTTGATACTTTTCCACCGATAAGCATCAATCACGAGGAAGCACTTCAGCATTTTGCTGAAAGAAATGTAGATTTGGTATTGCCTTCATTAGGGGAGCAATTTGAATTCTAAATAAAAATGAAGAGATTAAGCATTCTAAAAAAATAACTTAATCTCTTCACTAATAGACATAAAAAAATGGCAAGCTACCTAAATCACACCGCTACAACCGATTACCTTTGCTGCGTTCCCACCCTGGAGGATTTTCAGGAGCTGGTTGTTTAGGACTTGCCGGGTGCAAAGATAGGATAAAAATTTAAAATTCAAAATAGAAAAATTAAAATTATTAAAAAACAAAATTGATTAGCAATGTTTAAGAATGTATATGTTATTGGTATTATGATATTTACTGTTATAATGCTCGTGTTTTTTACCACTAATATTTTTTTCAGAGATGTTAACTATTATCGCAATACCATCACGCTGAATGCTTTTTTACTGCCCATTATTTTTGCTATTGGAGCCTTTCTTTCTGTCACTACTTACAGCAGATGGAAAAAGAGATTAACCTTTAAAGAAGCTTATGGAAGGGCTTTTGTACCAATGTTTGTGGGTGGTTTTCTATCCATAGGTTCTATTTTTTTTTATATTAATTATGTAGATAGAGAAACCAAAGACCTTCTAAATCATCAGTATATTGAAAGTTTTAAGACTTCTTTGGAAGAAGAATATCAAAAATCCAAAAAAGTTTTCAAACCCGAAAGTGAGGAAATGAAAGAAGTAGAACAAAAATATGCCGAAGGCAAAGTAAGAATAGCAGAGAAAGAAAAACGAAATGAAGATATGTTTTCTGCAAAGTATTTCGGGTATGTATTTGCAGGGTATTGTGCTTATTTTCTGTTACTTTCATTGTTTTTTGGAAGTTTTTTCAGAACGAGAAGTTATGAGTAATTTTATTTGTATTTTTGGATTTGAAACAGATGTCAAATATTTAGTTTTTGATGATTTTTTATAACATTGAAAATTAATTAATTATAAAATAAAAGGATTGAAAACAATAGATTTATCCATCATCATCCCGCTTCTTAATGAGGAAGCTTCCCTAGAAGAGTTATATACTAGGATTCACAATGTCTGCGAAAGTCACCAGCTATCTTATGAGGTTTGGTTTGTGGACGATGGTAGTACAGATGCGTCTTGGAGCATTATAGAGTTTTTGAAAAATCAAAATCCTAATATTCACGGGATTAAATTTTCTAGAAATTATGGGAAATCACAGGCACTTCACGCTGCCTTTGCACGGGTAAATGGAGATGTAGTGATTACGATGGATGCCGATTTGCAAGATTTTCCAGAGGAAATTCCAGAGCTGTATAAAATGGTGGTAGAGGAGCAGTACGATATTGTATCGGGGTGGAAGAAAAAACGATATGATAATGTGATGACTAAAAACTTGCCCTCTAAACTCTTCAATGCAGCGGCAAGAAAAGTGTCTGGCGTATCGCTTCACGATTTCAATTGCGGTCTTAAAGCCTACAGAAAGCAGGTGGTAAAATCTATAGAAGTCTATGGTGATATGCACCGTTATATTCCTGTTTTGGCAGCCAATGCTGGGTTTAGAAGAATCACCGAAAAGCCCGTTCAGCATCAAGCGCGTCCTTATGGAACTTCCAAATTTGGCACGGAGCGTTTTATTCGCGGATTTTTAGATTTGATTACCCTATGGTTTGTCAGTCGTTTCGGTGGTCGCCCAATGCACTTTTTTGGAGCAGCAGGAACGCTGATGTTCCTCGTAGGATTTCTATCGGCATTATGGTTGGGCGTATCCAAACTCATCGACATTTCTAGAGGAATTTATGGTAACTTGATTGCAGAGAATCCTTGGTTTTTCATCGCTCTAACGATGATGATTTTAGGAACTTTATTATTCATAGGAGGTTTCTTGGGAGAGATGATTATTCGTACCAATAGGGAGCATAGAAATTATTACATCGAAGAAGAGATTTAGTTTTATATCATTGATTAACAATGTAAAAGCATAAGATTTCACAATTTGAAGATAATTAAAAAGATATTCAACAGAATAAATATCAATGAAAACCTTTAAAAATAATAGAATAACTTTAACTAATGATGGAACTTATCTTCGGATAAGCGAAAGCCTATTTTATAAAGTAGTTAATATTATATTAGGATTTTTTGGGATAATATTTTCTATTACAAATCTGTATAATCAAGATTTTCAGTTGAGCGGTTTTGGGATTTTTTATTATTTAATTTTAGCGTTATGGTTGTATATCATCATTGCTGAACTGACAGCTGATACCAATAATGAAATTAGATTATCCGAAATTAAGAAAGTGAATTTTAAGGAGAGAAAGCTATTAGAGAATGTGGCAATCTCTATTTTGTATCAAGATAAAAAAAGAAAATTAGGAGTCTTTACTTCAAAAGACGCTCACGATTTAAGACGATTTTTTAAAACCATTCAAGATGAAAGCCATTAAGCATATCTGTGCCATTTCAATTTTAAGCATTACAATATCCTGCGGAAAAATAGAACCCAAAGGCGATATTGTATCAAAAGATTATCCCGTGGAAGCATTTCAAAATGTGCAACTTTCAGGGAAATATAAGGTGTTTTTTGTATCGAGTGGGCAAAACTTCGTTAATATAGAAAGCTATCAAAACATTGCGGATAACCTAAAAATAGAGGTGAAAAACAATACCTTGATGATTAGCGAAAAACGAGAAACGGAAGCTATTGACTTCTACAATCTTGTCATTTACTCCAAAACGCCTTTGCAAAGCATCACCGCAGGAGATGATGTAGAATTTAATGTATCGGGGGAAATAAAAGGAGAAAATGTGCGTGTAGATTTAAAAAATAATGCTAAATTTATAGGGTCAATTCGTTCCAAAATGGCAACGGTAGAGATGAAAGACCTTTCTAGGGCTAATTTTATTGGGGAAACGCAAAATGCAACCATCAAGATTGCAGATACCGCTAATATTATTGCACCTTATTGGCAAATATCCACCCTCGATTTGGAAGCGAAAAATGGCAATTATACTGAGGTCAATGTGAAAGATACCCTGAAGGGAAACATTAGAAATACCTCAAAACTGGTGTTTTACAGCGAACCCGTTAAGGTTTTTAAAGCAGATAAAACAGCGAGTATAAAACAGCAAAAATTGTAATATTAATATAGTATAACCAAAAAATAAATCAAAATGACAACAGTAGATAAAGCAAAACTTTGGCTTACAGAAACTTTTGATGAAGAAACTAGAAATGCCGTTCAGGCGTTAATCGATAGCCAATCTTCAGAGTTGGAAGATGCCTTTTATAGAGAGCTAGAATTTGGTACGGGTGGTATGCGTGGCATTATGGGCGTGGGTACCAATCGGCTGAACAAATACACCTTAGGACAGGCGACGCAAGGTTTGGCGAATTATCTACACCAAAGCTTCCCTAATGAAGAAATCAAAGTTGCCATTGCTTATGATGTGAGAAACAACTCCAAGGCATTTGGAAAAATTGTTGCCGATGTGCTTACAGCCAATGGTATCAAAGTGCTTTTATTCAAAGAGCATAGACCTACACCAGAATTGTCTTTCACCGTAAGAGAGAAAAAATGCAATGCGGGAATTGTGCTTACAGCATCTCACAACCCACCAGAATACAACGGCTATAAAGTTTATTGGAATGATGGTGCTCAGGTAGTGCCACCTAATGATGAAAACATCATCAAAGAGGTTTATGCTACTGCTTTTGATGCCATTAAATTTGATGGAAATGATGATTTAATAGAATGGATAGGAGAGGAGCAAGACGATGTGTATATCAACGCTTGTATGGAAAACTCTCTTTATCATAAAGATAAAAAAGGATATGACCAGCTAAACATTGTGTTCACCTCCATCCACGGAACGACTTATACTACCATCCCAAAGGCGTTGGCAAAAGCAGGTTTCACTAGAGTGGATTTGGTGAAAGAACAGATGATACCAAGTGGAAATTTCCCTACCGTAGAATCTCCTAATCCAGAGGAACCCGCTGCTCTGTCTATGGCGATGGATTTAGCAAGAATTACCAATGCGGATATTGTGATAGGCACCGACCCAGATGGCGACCGATTGGGTATTGCGGTGAGAAACTTGGAGGGCGAAATGCAACTTCTCAACGGAAACCAAACCAATACAATTCTTACCTATTATATTTTAGACCAATGGAAGCAATTGGGTAAAATTACGGGCAAGGAGTTTATCGGTTCTACCATTGTAACATCAGATATTTTCTTTGATATTGCGGAGAAATTTGGCGTAGATTGCAAAGTGGGGCTCACAGGCTTTAAGTGGATTGGCAAGATGATTCGCGATGTAGAAGGGCAAGAGAAATTCATCTGTGGTGGTGAGGAGTCGTTCGGATTTATGACGGGAGATTTTGTGAGGGATAAAGACTCTTGTGGTTCTATTCTCCTAGCGTGTGAAATTGCTGCTTGGTGCAAAGCCAATGGAAAAACAATGTACCAATACCTTATAGACATTTACAAAGAAACGGGAATGTACTATGAAGGCCTAATCAATGTGGTGAAAAAGGGTAGAGAAGGTGCAGAACTGATTCAGGAGATGATGAAAAACTTCCGCGAAAATCCACCAAAATCCATCGCAGGTTCTTTGGTAGAAGAGATTAAAGATTTCAAAGAGCAAACTTGCCAAGTGGTTTCTAAAAATGAAACCAAGGTGATGGATGATATTCCAAAATCTAATGTGTTGATTTACTATACAGAAGACGGTACAAAAGTTTGCGTAAGACCATCAGGCACAGAACCGAAAATCAAGTTTTATGTTTCTGTGAAGGCTCCTATCGCTTCGGAGGAAGATTTCAAAACGCAATTGCCAATCTTATCCGATAAAATAGAGAAAGTAAAAGCAGATCTTAATCTTTAACCTATTGAAAACTAACCCCAAACCCTTTCGGAATCAACTTCTGGGAGGGTTTGGTATGAATATTTTAAACTATTAGCTCTATGGAAACAAATTCACAAGAAAATCAAGGCGTAAAAAATATGGATACTCAAAAAATTATCATTATTGAGAGCAGAAAAAGTATTGGTGTAGCATTTTTGTTAACCTTCTTTTTCGGGCCGTTTGGGATGCTCTATTCTACGGTAGTAGGCGGAATTATTATGCTGATTGCATCTGTAGTTATCGGTTTAGTAACATTCGGCTTTGGGGTATTCATTACTTGGCCTATCTGTATTATTTGGGGGATGATAGCAGCGGATAATCATAACAAAAGAATAAGTAATAAAATAAAGAGACTTGATTAGTTTACTCTACTCTATAAAAGTTAATTAAAAAGAAAAATAAAACCTAAATCGGTTTCGTTTTATAAATTGAAATTGTTAAATATAAAATCACAATAAAAAACAATGAAAGTATCAAAACTTGCAGCCCATCTTATCGGTTCCGAAATTGTGAAAATAGGAAACGAAGTGAATGATATGAAAGCCAAAGGCACTGAAATTGCCAATCTTACCATAGGAGATTTAAACTCCAATCTGTATCCTATTCCTGCTCTGTTAAAGGAAGGTATTCAGAAAGCTTATCAGAATAATCTTACCAATTATCCACCCGCTAATGGTGTCCTTAGTTTAAGAAAATCGGTATCAGAAGATTTGAAACAACGCTGGAATCTAGATTATTCCCCTAATGATATTTTGATATCAGGCGGCTCTCGTCCTTTGATATACGCTACATTCAAAACCATTGTAGATGAAGGCGATAAGGTGGTATATCCCGTTCCTTCTTGGAATAACAACCACTATTCTTACCTTACCCACGCCAATAAAGTGGAGGTAGAAACCACTGCAGAAAATAATTTCTTACCTACCGCAGAGGAACTAAGACCGCATTTGGAAGGTGCTACGCTACTAGCATTATGCTCACCTCTTAATCCTACGGGGACAATGTTCACCAAGGAGCAATTAGCAGAAATCTGCCAATTGGTATTAGAAGAAAATGCTAAACGAAGCGAAGACGAAAAGCCTCTGTATCTGATGTATGACCAAATCTATGCAATGCTAACCTTCGGAGCTGAGCATTTCAATCCTGTTTCCTTATTTCCAGAGATGAAAGCCTATACCATTTTTATCGATGGAACTTCCAAATGTTTCGCCGCTACGGGGGTGCGTGTAGGTTGGGCATTTGGTCCTACGGAAGTGATAGACAAGATGAAAGCTTTGCTTACCCACATAGGAGCTTGGGCTCCAAAACCAGAGCAAGAAGCCGTAGCAGAATTTTTGCAAAAAACAGATACTGTTGATACATTCGTTACAGATTTCAAAGGAAAAATAGCGCATAGCCTTAATGTGCTTCACGAAGGTGTACAATCTATGAAAGCTCAAGGTCTTACCGTAGATAGCATACAGCCAATGGGAGCTATGTATCTCACCATTCAGCTAGATTATATAGGAGCCACTAAGCCCGATGGCGGTAAAATAGAAAACACTTCAGATTTGGTATTTTACCTCATTGCAGAGGCGGGCGTTGCTTTAGTACCGTTTTCCGCTTTTGGGAATAGCCGTACGATGCCTTGGTTCAGAGCATCTGCAGGTGGCGTAAGTGTCGAAGAAATCCAAACAATGCTACCAAAATTAGAAGCAGCACTTCTAAAACTTAAATAATAAAAATCAGAAAGGCAATTGCTTCTGATTCCTCAGATGAATTGCCTTTCTATTCTAACCAACAACCATCAACCATTGAAAATAATCGCTGTAATCCCCGCAAGATACCAAGCATCGCGTTTCCCAGGCAAGCTGATGAAACTCTTGGGTAATAAAACCGTTATTGCCACCACTTACCAAAATGTAGTGGAAACAGGGCTGTTTCAGGAAGTTTTTGTAGCCACCGACTCGGCAGAAATCTATCAAGAAATTACTAATATAGGCGGCAAAGCTGTAATGACGGGCGAGCACGAAACGGGGAGCGACCGCATTGCAGAGACAGTACAAGATATAGATTGTGATATTGTGGTCAATGTTCAAGGGGATGAACCTTTCCTTAAAACAGAGCCATTGAAACAGCTTATTCAAGTGTTTTATGATGATGAACCAAAGGAAATTTCTTTGGCTTCGCTTAAAATAAAGCTGACTGAAACCGAGGAAATTGAAAATCCCAATAATGTGAAAGTTATCACCGATTTGCAAGGCTTTGCAATGTATTTCAGCCGTTCGGTGTTGCCTTTTCATAGAGAAAAAACATTTGCCGTAGAGTATTATAAACATATTGGGGTATATGCCTTCAGGAAAGAGGCTTTGCTGAAATTCTCCCGTTTGGAGATGACGCCATTAGAGCAATCCGAAAAAATAGAATGCCTCCGATACTTGGAAAATGGAATGAAAATCAAAATGATTGAAACCAATTTCGTAGGAGTGGGTATTGATGTTCCAGAGGATTTGGAAAAAGCTAATGCCATTTTGAAAGATAATGGTTAATTATTAATGATAAATTAGTAATCAACTTAAAACTCAAAACTCAAAACTCAAAACTCAACACTCAACACTCAAAACTTCTTAATACTCAACACTCAAAATTAATTTTTCATTATCTTTGAACCTTCTTAAATCTATTGAATGAAAAAAATATTTTTAATCCTATTCAGCTGGATGACCTTTCAAGGTATTATGGCTCAGACGGGAAAAGAAATTATAGAGAAAAATATTGAACTCTCTGGGGGATTGACCAATTGGAAACTGCTCAATACCGTTTTGCTTTCGGGTAAGGTAACTCTGGGAATTAATGATGAATATCCCATCAAAATTTATCAAAACCGTCCTAATCTTACCAAAACAGTGGTTACTGTAGGGAAGAAAGAAACGGTGGTAGAGGGCTATGATGGCAAGAAAGGCTATGCGATGAATTACGCTGCCAATAAACTGCAAGAGTATCCTAATTATATCCCAGAAAGTTTTGATAACGATTTCATCGATTTTGAAAATAAAGGCTTCACTGCTGAATATCAGGGAAAAGAAAAGGTGGGAAACATCTATTGTCATAAAGTGGTGCTCACTAAAAATGTGAACAAAACCATCTATTATTTTGATACTAAAACCTATATGCTCCTCAAAGAAGAGAAGAAAGACGAGGTGCTGCTTTATTCAGATTATAAGAAAGTAGGGGCATTGCTATTCCCTTTCAGAATAGAAAGTGCTAGTGCCAAGAAGGATGGCGACTATGTGATGCTACTCAATAAAATAGAAATCAACCGTGCCTTTCCAGAAGGAACATTTAAGTTTTAGATTATGAGTCTATCTTGACTTTTTGAAAACTATAATGTTCCCCAACAATCAGACCACGGGTTAAGTTAAAAAAAAGTATTAATCTTAACTCGTAAAAAAATAAAAAATAAGAAGAAAATTTAGCCCCGCCTTCAAGGCACAAGTTGCTATTGAAGCCCTGAAAGAGAGAGAAATACTATCAGAATTAGCTGCCCGTTCGATGTTCACCCTCAACAAATCCAGAACTGGAAAAAAGAGTTTTTGAGCCAATCAGACCAAGTTTTCTCATCAGAAAGGAGAAAAGAACAATCGGCTGGTAAAGAAGAAAAGCTTTATCAAAAAATCGGTCAATTGCAGATAGAGATTGATTTCTTAAAAAAACTTAGGGATGCTAGAGGAATGAAAGAACGGGAAAAAATGATAGATAAAGAGCATCGATTGAGTCTTTATAGACAATGTAACTTATTGTGTATTAATCAGAAACTTTAATCAAGGGAGCCAATATACCTCTACCCATTGGATAGACTTTATGGAAAATCACGATATAAAAGTCAGTATAGATGGCAAAGGTAGGGCTACGGACAACATCTATATCGAACGGTTTTTCAGGAGGATAAAGTATGATTATATTTATCTCAATCCTGTGGAATCAGGCTTGGAACTGTACAAAGGGATTAGGGATTTTATTGCAGGATACAACAACCGAAAACATCAAGAAATTAACTATCAAAAACCAAAAGATTTAATTCAATTTGAACCCAATTATCAACTTAAATCCGCTTAACTGTGGTCTAAATTTTGGAGAACGGTATATTAATGGTCGAGGGGGTATTAACTTAGTGGTTGAGGGGTATTAATTTAATGGTCAAGGGGTATTAACTTAGTGGTTGAGGGGTATTAATTTAATGGTCAAAGGGTATTGATTTAATGGTCAAAGGGTATTAACTTAGTGGTTGAGGGGTATTAACTTAGTGGTCAAGGGGTACTAACTTAGTGGTCGAGGGGTATTAACTTAGTGGTCAAAGGGTATTAATTTAATGGTTGATAGTTGTTGGTTGTCGGTTGATGGTCTTTTTTCTTTCTTCTTTCTTCAAAAAACTCAGCACTC